>DATAGU010000001.1:0-8047 GCA_036263495.1 Polyangia bacterium
TGCTCCTGGCCGAGCAGGCGGTCGGGATCGTCCTCATGAGACGCACGATCGAGCAGCAGGTATCGTCCTACGCCTCGGCCGGCGCCCTGATCGGTCTCGCCGCCCAGGTCGTCTTCGCAACCTTCCCGCTCGTCCGGGCCCAGGCGGAGAAGCGCGCGAGGTAGTGGCGAACCCTCCGCCGCAACTTGCTGTTACCCATTTGTTACCCGTCCCCCTTCGTCCGTGGTAAAGTCGGCCGAAGTCGCGGCCTTACGAGCCCCTGACCGCGCCCTGAAAATCCGCGTGTCGATGGTTCGATTCCGTCCCTGGGCACTGCAAGTCCTCGATGTTCCTCCACCTGCCTCTGTCTCATCCGTCTCTTCTGTCCCCTGGTTCGACCTGATTTTGTTACCCATTTGCTACCCGTGTTACCCGATGACTCTGCCTCCGCGGTGGGGTTCTCCAGGGGAGCGGGCGGCTGGGTAGCCATCCTGCATCGTCCATGAAGAAGGCCATGACGAAGGCGAAGGTGAAGGCGCTGTTCCAGGCGCTCGAGGATCGCGATCTCGACGCCGTGCGCCGCACGCTCGACGAGCACCCCGACGCGCGCGAGGTCCGCGGCGTGGGCAAGGCGCTGTTCGAGGACAAGACGCCGCTCATGTACGCGTTGCAGTGCAGCAACGCCCCGGCGGCCGACCTGCTCCTCGATCGCGGCGCGGACGTGCACGCGCGGATGGCGACGTCCTGGCAGTGGCCCGCGCTGCACTTCGCGGTCCGCGCGGCGGCCGCGGGCGTGGGCACGAGCGAGAACCTGCGCATCCTCGAGCGCATACTCTCCCTCGGCGCGGACGCGAACGTGAAGGACGCGTTCGGCAACGGCGCGCTCGATCGCGCGTTGATGGACTACGACAAGGTGTCCGATCACGTCCGCGTGATCGAGCTGCTCCTGGGCGCCGGCGCGGATCCCGACGCGCTCGGCGCCTCGAAATCCACCGCGCGGCAGGTCGTGCAGAACAACCCGCACGCCTACACCGGCGCCGTGCGCCGGTTGTTCGCCGGCTGAGAAGGGCGGGCGTGGCGGGTTTGTGCGGCACCTCACTCTCCTCAAGGCCGCCTCGCCCACGTGCAGTTCGAGACGATCCCTCCCTTCCGCGACGGCAACGGCCGTCTCGGGAGGCTCCTCATCACGTTCCTGCTGTGCGTAGAGAGGGCGCTCTCCGAGTCGCTCCTCTACCTCAGCCTCTTTTTCAAGCGACGTACGCGCCTCCGGGGGATGTTCGATGGCTAGGCAGCGCACACCGGCTCGGCTAGGCTCGCGCCATGCTAGTCGAGACCCGCTTCGAGGAGCCCGTCGCCACGATCACCCTCAACCGCCCCGACAAGCGCAACGCCCTCGATGGCGCGCTCATGCGCGACCTCGCCGCGGCCCTCGACGGCGTGCGCGACGACCCCCGGGTGCGCGTGATCGTCCTGCGCGGCCGCGGCCCGGTGTTCTCGAGCGGCATCGACCACCACCTCCTGCTCGAGGTCTTCCAGAAGAGCGAGACCGCGCCCTTCAAGCACCTGCACCACGATCTCCAGGAGGTCTTCCACCGCATCGAGCGCATGGAGCGGCCCGTCATCGCGGCCCTGCACGGCTGCTGCGTCGGCATGGCCTTCGAGCTCGCGCTCGCCTGCGACTTCCGCCTCGCCACCGCGGACTGCGTGCTCGGCCTACCGGAGATCGCCTTCGGCATCGTCCCCGACGTGGGCGGCACGACGCGGCTCGTGCGGCTCGTGGGCCTGCAGCACGCACGCTCGCTCCTCCTCACCGGCCACCTCGTCGGCGCCCCCCGCGGGCTCGCCATCGGGCTCGTCGACGAGGTGGTGGAGGGGACCGCCGCGCTCGATGCCGCGGTCACGGCCCTCGTCGGGCGCCTCGCTGCTCACCCCGCCGCCGCCGTCGGCAAGATGAAGACCCTCCTCCATGCCTCCCTCGAGGTCGACGCGCAGACCAGCTTCCAGCTCGAGGGGCTGGTGCAGGAGGTCCTCCTGCGGCAGCCGGACCTCGCGAGCCACTTCCCGCAGGCGCTCGCCTTCATCCGCGAGGGCATGCGCAACCCGGGGTGAGGCACGGATCGGCGCCCCGCCGCGGGATGGGAGGCGATCTTGAGGTATCCGATGCGCGGAGACGTGCCCGGAAGCGTGGATTGTGGCGGCTGACGATGCAGTAGCAACCCTACCCCGCGACCGCTTCGTGAAGGAGGCCAAGGCGGGGTGCGCCTACTTCGCCGTGGTCTTCGCGATGGGTTTCGTGTTCGGAACGGTCCGCGCTCTGGTCGGCAGGCAGGCGCCGGGCGTTCCTGAGTGGGCGCTCGTGCTGGTCGAGGTCCCGCTGATGCTGACCGCGTCATGGTGGGTCTGCGGCTGGCTCGTGCGCCGGTTCGAGGTCCCGGCCGTCACGGGCGTGCGCGTGGTCATGGGCGGGGTCGCGCTCGGCCTTCTGCTCCTGGCCGAACAGGCGGTCGGGATCGTCCTCATGAGACGCACGATCGAGCAGCAAGTATCGTCCTACACCTCGGCCGGCGCTCTGATCGGTCTCGCAGCCCAGATCGTCTTCGCCGCCTTCCCGCTCGTCCGGGCTCGTGCGGAGAAGCGCGCGAGGTAGTGGCGGACAAACTGCCGGAACTTGATAATACACATGGGCTCCCCCCTTTCGTCGCAGCTCGATTTTGCCCCTGGGCACTGCAAGTGCTTTCGGTTTTTCTCCCCCTAGCCTTTTCTCATCCTTTCTTGCGGCCCGCCTGTCGGATGAATAAGGTGCTGCCATCAGCGCCGTGTCACTCGGCTCGCTGCGCAGGAGCCTGCTCATGTCCGCCCGCAAGCCCACCCGCTCTGCCTGCTTTCAGCCCGACAACTACAGCGACCCCGAGCTCTTCGCCAATCGCACGGATCTGCTCGAGGATCTCACCAGCACGCTCGAGAGTTTTCTCTCCCCCGGAGCACCGGGCTCGGGGAGAATCCTCGTGCGTGGGCACCGGGGCGTCGGCAAGTCCATCCTCACCCGAGCCGCCCTCGATCGTGTCGTCGAGACCCTGGGCCCCCTCGCTATCACTGTCGACGCCGCGCGCACCGGACATGGCCCTGATGCCTTCCTGCGCCATCTGGCGGCCGATCTGGCGCGTGAGGCCCTCCAGCACACCACCGATCAGGAGCTGATCAAGTCGGCCGAGCTCCTACAGAGGTTCGCGCAGACGAGCAAGCTGACCGTCAAACAAGTGAAGCAGTGGTCCAGCTCGTTGAAAGTCGACGCCACTGCAAAGTCGCGCTTTCTCGATACGGTCCAGTTCGAATTCGGTATGACGCGCGCCTCGGGACGCTCGCGCAGTGTCGAGGAGAGCTTCGAGCGCGCCGTGGACGCCGATTTTCTGCGCGATCTCTTGCAAGAGTTCCTCCGCGACGCGCGCAAGGCGGGCCAGCACATCGTCCTGTTCCTCGACAACCTGGATCAGGTCGGCTACGGCGAGGTCGAGGACGATATCCAGCGGGTGAGTAACCTTGCTCGCCATCTCTTCGGGCTAGACGACGTCGTGGTCCTGGCCAACCTGCGCAGCGAATTTGTCTCCTCCGATCTCCGCAAGCTCTACTCCATCGAGAAGATCGTTCCTGGTCTGGCGCCCGCAGAGCTGGCCCTGATCGCCGAGAAACGCATCGCCCAGGCGGGCGAAACGCAGCGGCAGGCGCTCGCGCAGGCAGGCTTCAGCGCCATCATCGAGCAGCTGAGCCACTGGACGGACAATGCTTGGAGCCTCCTCAGCTGGCTCGCCTGCTTCGACTATCTCTCGATGGACTTCGCCCCCTCGGACGCGCGGGCGTTGCGCGGAGCGCTCCTGGACTTTGCCGAGCGGCGCTACGCCGGGCTGAGTCGCCATGAGCTGGAGCTCCTCGGCCCTGTGTACAAGAATGACAAGCACAAGTTCGTCACCCAGGTCGAGCTCGACACGCACGGCGTGACCCAGGAGCTGCTCGGCCGCGCGATTCGTTTTGGCGCTCTGGTCCCCGATGTCCTCCTGAGCCCGGATCGCTACATGCTCTCGCCCGTGCTGCACTTCCTCACGGTCACGGGAGCCTAGGGGTGCGGCTCTTTGCCGCCGACGAGCTTCCCGGTCTACGTCTGGCCGCACCGGCTCTACCTTCACCGTGGATCTTGCCCTGGAACTGGCCCCGGGCGCATCGGGACCGCCTCGTGGCCCTGCTCGCTCGCACCTTGCGCGCCGCGACCCCGGGGCTGTCGCTCGTTCAAGTCCGCTGGGTCGAGCGGTCGCTCATCGAGGAGGGGCGCCTGCGTCTCGATCCGCCGGTCCTCCTCTGGTGGCGGATCGATCATGCGCTGCCTGTGGACCCGCGCGAGGTCCTGCGCACAGGCAGTCGATTGTCGCCGAGCCTGGCGGTGTTCGATTTCGACCGCCCCCATGAGTTGCCCGCGCTCGGTTGGCTGGGCCCGCTCAAGCTCGAGGTCCTGCGCTGCCTCACCGATGTCCTGCTCGACCATCCACCGGTGCCGCAGGCCGAGGAGATTCATGCACTGCTTCAGGATCTGGCGGTCCACCTGCTGAGCCCGGTCGATCTGCTCGATGCCGCCGAGGCCATGCTGGCGAGCGCGATGGTGCGGGGGAGCGCGAAGGAGGCCCGCAGCGAGGCGCTGGCACGGATCATCGGTGCTCGTTTCTCGCTCACCGAGGGGGATGGGGAGGTGCCGGTACGGGCGGTCGTCGCGCTCGGCCGGGGTCAGCCCATCGAGTCCAGGATGCGGGAGGTGCTCGCCAAGGCGGGTTTGATGGAGGGGCACGAGCGGCTGCCACCCGCGGAGCTACTCGGCGAGGTGCCCGTGTTGCGAGCCGTCGTCACCGAGCTGGCAAGCAATTACCCTCTACCCCGGCCGCTCACGGAGCTCGCACCAGGGGTGTTCCCGATAGAAGAGGCTCCGCTCCCCGCCCATCAGGGGCCTATCGCTCCGGCGCATACTGCCGAGCTTCATGATCTGGAGAAGGTCCATTCGCGGCTGATGGAGGGGGTGGAATTCATCGAGCGTGGATATGGGCACCTCAAAGAGGCCGAGGCCGTCTGCCTTGAGGTCGCTGCTGCGTATCAGTCACTCCAAGAGATCGAGTGGGAAGCACGTGCATGGCAGGTACTCACCCTCGTCTATATGCTCAGCCAGCGCTTCAAAGAAGCAGAGAATGTTGGCCTCCGAGCTCTCTCTCTCCATCACACTGCTGGCAACACCCTCGGTGAAACACAAGGGAAACAAAACCTTGGAAGGATCTACACGCTAACCGGGCGCCTGAACGAGGCAGAAGAGACATGTCAACAAGCCCTCGCGAGTTACCGCCAGCTCGGGGACCATGACGGAGAAGCCGAGACACTTTGTCTGCTGGGATGGGTCGCGCTTAAACGCGGGGAATTGGTTAAGGCTGCACACTTCGCGAAGATAGCGCTGCTCCATCCTCGAGGCTCTCGACCTAGTCGAGCTGATACGTGGGACCTCCTCGCTCAGATCTCCCTCGCGGCGGGTAAACCCGGCCATGCGGCAGTCTTGGCGAATCGTGCGGCACTTCTGTCTCTACAGGAGAGAAACCCGATCGGAGCGATGAATTCCTTCGGCCGGTTATCGGCGGCTATGGCGGTGCTAGTCCAACCCCAAGCCGCCACGGCTGCTCTGCGCCTCGCCTGGTCGCAGGCCACCTCCATCCAGGCGCCCGAAGCAGAGGAACTCGCCTCCCAGCTTCGTCAATCCCTGCCGGATTTCGACCCCTCGTCTCCCCTTAGCCCAGAACGGATCAAGGAGCTTTTGTCCTTTGTTGATCTGGTGGTGAACGCGATCGCCGCACAGCTCGTCACTGCCGGCAAAGATCCCTATCAGCCATTCGAAGATCACTACATCGATACCTGACGCCCCCTCTCCCCCTTGGGGAGGGTCGTAAACCGGCAGCAGTACCAGGCCTCGGCGATTCGTGTACCTTGGCGCAATGCCTCGATTGCTGTTCTCTGCGCTGTGGTTCGCCCTGCTCCTCCCCCTCGCCGCGTGTCCGTCCTCCACCGGCGGAGAGGACGCCGCGGGTACAGGCGACGCCGTGAGCCCCGCGGTAGACGCGAGCACGCCGCCCGACACCGCGGTCCCACCCGACGGCACCGTATCCCCCGATCTGGCGCCGCCCTTCTTCGGCCCGCCCGGCGCCGAGGCCAGCGACACCCTCTGCTCCAACGGCACGGACGACGACAGCAACGGCTTTGCCGATTGCAACGACTTCTGGTGCCGCGACAGCGTCGGGGTCACGGTCTGCTCGGCGCTCGAGAACACCGCCGCCGCCTGCCGGGACGGCGTCGACAACCCCGAATCGCCGACCGGCGGCACCCCCCGCGTCGATGGGCTCGTCGATTGCGCCGATCCCGACTGCGCCAAGAACCCCGCGCTCCCCGCCGGCATCTGCCCCCCGCTGCGATACGAGGACCGCGACGCCCTGTGCGGCAACGGCAGTGACGACGACGGCGATGGGCTCGTCGATTGCGCCGACCCCGATTGCCTTCACGCCGGCGTCACCGTCTGCCCGCGCGGCAGCGTCCGCCGCGTGCTCTTCGACGATGCCCACCGGGAGCGCGCCGGCAGCGCCGACTGGGTGGTCGACGTCCCGGGGCGCCACCCGTGGCCCTCGGTGCCACAGCAGGAGCGCGACTGGGCCGGAGCGCTATCGTCGTTCGGCGTGGCGCTGGTCCAGAGCGGCCGCTACACCGTCGAGACGCTGACCGCGCTCGACCGGCTGAGCTACGGCGACGCCACCCGACCGCAGGATCTCGCCAACTACGACGTGCTCGTGCTGCCCGAGACGAGCGCGCCGCTCGATGAGGCCGAGGCCGCGGCGGTCAGCGCCTTCGTCGCGGGCGGCGGCGGGCTCCTGCTCGTCATCGACCACTTCCAGAGCGACCGCGACGGCAACGGCTGGGACTCCGTGCAGGTGACCAACGACTTCTTCGCGCGGAGCGGCGCCGGCAACCTGGAGATCAACCCCTTCGGCTTCGCCGCCGCCTTGATCGACTACAACACCTCGGGGACCCTCGAGAACATCAACCGCAATGTCGCCCAGACCATCCCGGCCGGCGCCGAGACCCATCCCGTGCTCGCGGGGCCGTTCGGGACGGTGACGCGCGTCGGTATGTTCCGCGGCGGCCTCTTGCGGGTGCTGACGCAGCCGACGGCCCAGGTGACCGTGCTGATGCACGCGGTGCCGCTCGGCACGCCGGGCTGGGAGCAAGGCAGCCCCTACGTGCTCGTCTCCCAGGTCGGCTCGGGCCGCGTCGTCGCGGTGGGGGACTCCGCCATCCTCAACGACGGCACCGACAGCCACGGCTCCCAGGATAGCCGCTTCGACGCCTGGCACTCCACGACAGAGCAGAACGCGGCGCTCTTCCTCAACGCGGTGGAGTGGTTGGCGCAGTAGCGTCGCGGTTCGGACCGGTTCCCTGCCGCCCCCCTTCCCGCTGACACCGGCGAGCGAAGTACAAGCCCCCCGTAGGTTCATCCCCAGATACAGGCCCGAGAGGCGTGGCCCCCCACCGTCCAGGAGCCTGGGGATTCATACGCTCCACAGCAGATACGGGAGTTGAGTGCCGCGTACCCCCTGGTTGAGTGCCGGTACCGGGGGGGTTGAAGGCCGGTACCGGGGGGGTTGAGTGCCGCGTACCCCCTGGTTGAGTGCCGCGTACCCCTGGGTTGAGTGCCGGTCCGGGGGGGTTGAGTGCCGCGTACCCCTGGGCACGATCTTGTAGGGAGCTGTACTAAGTACAGCGACCTGTAATTGGGTGACCACCGCGAGGGACCTTATGTGCAGGGCCGCTCCGCGCTCGGGGTCCTCGGCCCACGCTGTGGGCGATGGGCTGCGCCATACTGTAGATGCCTGCGGAAGCGCGCTCAGATGGGATGAAGCGGCCGATGCGAATGCAACCGGCCAGGGCACCGCGAAAGCCGAAGAACCCGAGGTCGAGGCGGCGGTGGGGTGCCGGGGTCCTCGCCTCAGTCAAGGGCAAGCTCGCT
>DATAGU010000002.1:0-18727 GCA_036263495.1 Polyangia bacterium
CCGCAAGCGCCTCATCCGCGACAGCCGCGTCCTCGGCACGCGCCACCTCGTCGAAGGCATCGCCGCCGCCGACCCGCGCCCGCGCGTGCTCCTCTCCGCCTCGGCCGTCGGCTACTACGGCGACCGCGAGGAGATCCTCGATGAGAGCGCTGGGCCCGGCGAGGACTTCCTCGCCGGCGTGGTCAAGGCTTGGGAGGACGAGGCCGCCAAGGCGGAGGCCCTCGGCCTGCGGGTGATCCTGTTGCGCATCGGCGTCGTCCTCGCCCGGGACGGCGGGGCGCTCGCCAAGATGCTCCCCGCCTTTCGCATGGGCGTGGCCGGCCGCCTCGGCCACGGGCGACAGGGCATGCCCTGGGTCCACGTCGACGATGTCGTGGGGCTCATCCTCCACGCGCTCGACCACCCCGAGATCCGCGGCCCGGTCAATGCCGTTGCCCCCGAGATCGTCGACAACGCAGGCTTCACCCGGGCCCTCGGCAAGGCGCTGCACCGGCCGACCGTGCTGCCCGCGCCGGGCTTCATGCTGCGCCTCGCCCTCGGCGAGATGGCCGGCGTGCTTCTCGGGGGCCAGCGCCTCGTCCCCCGGGTCGCCGAGCGCACGGGCTACCAGTTCCGCCATCCCGAGCTCACCGAGGCGCTCGGCTCGCTCCTCGCAAATCCTACGGGGCCCGACCCTGCCACCGAGCGGGCGTCATCGTGAAGCGCTGCCGGTGGCGCTCGTGAGGGTCACCGTGTTGGGGCTGGCGCGGCCCTGCCCACTCTGATCTGTCCGCCTGCGAGGCGCAGAGCACCCCTGCGCCTCGCGGTGATCCCAGTTGTGGGGGCTTGTCTAAGACTGCAGTGATGGGTGAGGTCGCAGGGACCGGATGAGCTCTGCCTGACCATCGGCGTGATACGACGACCGCACGAGCGGCCCGGCCTCGACGTGGCGGATGCCGTGCCCGAGCGCCTCCTCGCGCAGCGCCGCGAACTCCTCGGGCGGCACGTACCGCTCCAGCGGCAGGTGATTGCGCGAAGGCCGCAGGTACTGCCCGAGCGTCACGATGTCCACCCCGAGCCGACCGAGCTCCGCCAACACCTCGCGCACCTCGTCGAGCGTCTCGCCGAGCCCCAGCATGAGCCCGGTCTTGGTCACGGCCCCCCGCGCCCGCGCATGCGCCAGCACCCGGTAGCTCCGCTCGTAGCTCGCCTGCACTCGCACCTGCCGCGAGAGCCGCGGCACCGTCTCGAGGTTGTGTGCATAGACGTCCGGCTGCGCCTCCAGCACCACGTCCACATCCTCGGTCCGACCCTTGAAGTCCCCGGTCAGCACCTCCACCGTCATCTCCGGACAGCGCTCCCGCACCGCCCGCAGCGTCGCCGCCCAGTGCCCCGCCCCGCCGTCCTCCAGATCGTCCCGGTCCACACACGTGATCACCGTGTGGCGGAGCCCGAGCTGGGCCAGCATCTCCCCCACCCGCCGCGGCTCGTCCGGGTCGGGCGGCAGCGGACGCCCCGTCTGCACATCGCAGAACTGGCAGGACCTCGTGCAGATGTCGCCGAGGATCATGATCGTCAGCGAGCGCGCGGACCAACACTCGCCGATGTTCGGACACGAGGCGCTCTCGCACACCGTGTTGAGCTTCAGCTTGTGCACCAGCTCCCGCACCTCGAAGTACGTCTCGCCCGACGGCAGCCGCACCTTGAGCCAGGGCGGATGTCGCGGCACCCCGGGCACCCGCGGCTCCTCGGGATAGCGCGGCGGCGCCCCCACAACGGGAAGTTTTCTCATGGCCTTGAACCCCAATCGCGTGTCGAGAAGAAGCATCAACCACCGTGCCGGCCGGCGCAAGTCGCCCGTTCCACCTGTGCCCGCTCGCACAGAGGGGGCGCAGGTCGCCGCCCTCTTGCCCAGCGTCTTGACAGGCCCTCCACAATCAGCAAATTTGACGTCAAACGATGCCGCATCGGCAATTGAATGGGATCTCATGGATCGTGTGCGCGACGCTCCTCCTGTACGGAGCCGTCGCGCACGCCGAGGATCTCCTGGGCCCGCCCATCGTGGCGCCGACCGCCTCGGTGCGGAACCTGTCGTTCGAGTACACCTTCGGCCTCCCGTTCGCCGTCCGCTCGCTGACCAAGCCCGACGTGTATTACCCCAACCGATTCGCCGCGCTCGACTTCAACGTGGGCATCAACTACCTCCTCAACCCGCGCGTGTCGGTGGGGGTCCAGATCGGCCCTGGCGTGGTGTTCCAGGGCCCCGAGGGAGAGATGCGGCGGCGGCTCTCGTTCACCCCGAACCTGCAGGTGTACGCCTATCGCCATCACCTGTTCCTGCGCACGGGCTTCTACATCCCGCTCTTCCCCGAGGCGACCTTCGGCGTCCAGCCGGGCACCGGCGTGTCGTTCGGCAAGAAGGTCCGTGTGCTCCTCGAGCTGTCCACCCCCGTCGTGTTCGTCGGAGCGCATCCGGAGGTGGAGGTGACCTTCGACGTGGGCATCGAGATCGGCGTCGATGAGTTCCTCCGACGCCCGAGAACCCTGTGAGGTGAGTCGGCGAGGGGGCGTCGCGGTCGTGCACGCCCGCGAAGAGGGCGCGCGGCAGGTCAGATGTCGATCGCCTCGCCCAGCGCGTCGCCCACCGCCTCCTTCACGATCTCCGCCATCGTGGGATGCGCGTGTACCGTGCCGAGCACCTCCTCGGCCGTGAGCTCCGCCGTCCGCGCGAGCGTCAGCTCCGCCACCAGATCCGTGGCATCGCCGCCGATGAAGTGCGCCCCCAGGATCTCCCCGTACTTCGCATCCAGCACCACCTTCACGAACCCCTCGGTGTCGCCCACCGCCCGCGCCTTGCCCGAGGCCTTGAGCGGGAAGCGCCCGACCTTCACCTCGCGCCCCGCCTCGCGCGCCTGCCGCTCGGTCATCCCCACCGACGCCACCTCCGGCTTGCAGTACGTGCAGCCCGGGATCGCCCCGTAGTTGACCTCGTGCACCGGCGAGTACCCCGCGAGCCGCTCGACGCACGCGATGGCCTCGGCCGAGGCCTTGTGCGCCAGCCAGGGCGCGCCGATCACATCGCCGATGGCGTAGATCCCCTCCACCGACGTGCGATAGGTCGTGCGGTCGACCGCGATGTGGCCGCGCTCGATCTTCACCCCCACCTCCTCGAGCCCGAGCCCCTCCACGTTCCCCGTCACCCCCACCGCCACCAGCGCCCGCTCCGCCGCGATCTCGCGCCGCTCCCCGACCCCGGACGCCACCGTCACCTTCACCCCCTCCGCCTCCCGCGCGATCCCCTCCACCCGGTGCCCGGTCAGGATCTCGAACCCGCTCCGCCGCCGTAGGCTCCGCGCGAGCGCCTGCGAGATCTCCTCGTCCTCCACCGGCAGCACCCGCTCGAGCATCTCCACCAGCGTGATCCGCGTCCCCAGCACCGAATAGAAGTACGCGAACTCCACCCCGATCGCCCCCGCCCCGATCACCACCAGCGACTCGGGCACCTTGGGCAGGACCATCGCCTCCCGGTACGTCACCACCCGGTCCCCATCCGGCTCGAGCCCGGGGAACGCCCGCGCGCGCGCCCCCGTCGCCACCAGGATGTTCGCCGCCGACACCTCCATCCCATCCACCAGCAGCCGCCGCGGCGGCGTGAGCCGCGCCGTCCCCATCAGGTGATCGATGCCGTTCTTCTTGAACAAGAGCGCCACCCCGCGCGCCTGCTCCTGCGCCACCTTGCGGCTGCGCGCGATCATCTGCGCGAAGTCAAAGCCCACGTTCTCCGCCTTGAGCCCGAACTTACCCGCCTCGCGCAGGAGCTCCAGCATCTCCGCCGAGCGCAGCAGCGCCTTCGTCGGGATGCAGCCCCAGTTGCCGCAGATCCCCCCGAGCTCCGCCTTCTCCACGCACGCCACCTTGAACCCGAGCTGCGCCGCCCGGATCGCCGCCACGTAGCCGCCCGGCCCCGACCCGATCACCACCAGGTCATAAGAAGCCCCCTTCGGCCCCCCCTTCTCGCCCTTCGCCTCCTCGTCCCGGGCCGCCATCACAGCACCATCGCCAGCGGGTGCTCGATCACCTGCACGATCGCCCCCAGCAGCCGCGCCCCGAGCGCACCATCGATCACCCGGTGATCGCACGACAGCGTGAGCGTCATCACCCGCTGCACCGCGAGCCGATCCTCCCCCCCTCGCTCGAGCACCACCGGCCGCCGCTCGATCGCCCCCACGGCCAGGATCCCCGACTCGGGCGGATTGATGATCGCCGCGAACTCCCGCACCCCGTACATGCCGAGGTTCGAGACGCTGAAGGTGGCCCCGGTGTACTCCTCGGGACGCAGCTTCTTCTCCCGCGCCCGCGCCGCCAGCTCCCGGATCTCGCGCGCGATCGTACCCACCGACTTCGTGTCCGCGTCGCGCACCACCGGCGTGATGAGCCCCTCCTCGAGCGCCACCGCCACTCCAATGTCCACCCGCCGGTGACGCACGAGCCCGGCCTCACTGAACGAGGCATTGGCCGCCGGCACCCGCGTGAGCGCGATGGCCGTCGCCTTCACCACCAGATCATTGAGCGTGATCTTCCCGCCCTGGTCCCCGTGCCCGTGCAGGGACCGCAGCTGCTCGTAAAAGGCCCACAGCGCATCGCCCCGCGCGTCCATCGTGAGATAGAAGTGCGGCACCGTCTGCTTGGCCTCGGTCAGGCGCCGGGCCACGGTCTTGCGCATCTGCGAGAGGGGCACCACCTCGGCCTCGGGCGCGAGCACCGGCCCCCGCGCCGCCGGGGCCTTGGCCTGCGCCGCCTTGGCCTGCGCCGCCGGGGCCTGCGCCGTCGCCGCCGCGCGCTTCTCGCGCGCCTGCAACGCCGCCAGCACGTCCCGCTGGACCACCCGTCCGGCCGGCCCCGACCCGGCCACCTGACGGAGCGAGAGCCCGTGCTCCGCCGCGATCTTGCGCGCCAGCGGCGAAGCCCGCAGCCGCCCCGGCACCACCCGCGTCTCGTCCTCCTCCCCGTCGCCTTCTTCCTGCGGCACCACCGAGAGCGGCGCGCCCTCGCGGGCCCCCGGCTCGCGGGTCCCGAAGATCTTCTCCGGCCCCGGCGGCTCGGCCTCCTCTGCGCGCGCCGTCTCCGCCTCCGCCGCCGCCTTCTCCGCCCGCGCCGCCGCCTCGCGCAGCCCCTGCTCCACGATCTCCGCCCGGATCCGTAGCGTCGGCCGGTCATCTTCGGGCGGCGGCACCTGCGGCTGGCTCGCCTCCGCCCCCACGCTCGGCCCGTGCGAGGCCCCCGCTCCCTGGAGCGCGGCCTCCACGTTTTCGCCCTTTTCCCCCACCACCGCCACCGGCGCCCCCACCTTCACCGTCTCGCTCTCCTTCACGAGGAGGCGGAGGACCATCCCCTCCTCCTCGATCGGGAACTCCATGTTCGCCTTGTCCGTCTCCACCTCGGCGATCACATCGCCCGGACGGATCGCTTCCCCCTCCTTCTTGAGCCACCGCAAGAGCACGCCCTCCTCCATCGTGGGCGAGAGCTTGGGCATCGTCACCACAGTGGCCATGTCATTCCTCCAGGTAGAGCGTGCGCCGGATCGCCGCCATCACCCGATCGAGCGACGGCAGCACCTTCTGTTCGAGGTGGAGCGCGTAGGGCATCGGCGCGTCGAGCGCGGTCACCCGCTCGACCGCCGCGTCGAGATCGTCGAACGCCTTGCACTGCACGCGGTAGGCGATCTCCGCCCCCACCCCGGCGTAGGGCCAGCCCTCCTCGAGGATCACCAGCCGGTGCGTCTTGCGCACCGACCGCAGGATGAGCTGCTCGTCGAGCGGCCGGAGCGTGCGCGGGTCCACCACCTCGATCGAGACCCCGTCCTTCTCGAACGCCTCCGCCGCCTGCAGCGCCAGCTTCGCCATCTTCGACCACGCCACCACCGTGCAGTCCTTGCCCTGGCGTTTGATGTCCCCCACCCCGAGCGGGATCGTGTACTCGCCCTCGGGCACCTCCCCCTGCTGCGAGTAGAGGAGCTCGCCCTCGATGAAGACCACCGGGTCGTCATCGCGGATCGCCGTCTTGAGCAGCCCCTTGGCGTCCGCCGGCGTCGATGGCATGACCACCTTGAGCCCCGGGATGTGGGTATAGAGCGACTCGAGCGACTGCGAGTGCTGCGCCGCGAGGTTCCCCGCCGCCCCGCCCGGCCCCCGGAACACCACCGGCAGCTTGAACTGGCCCCCCGACATCTGCCGGATCTTCGCGGCGTTGTTGATGATCTGATCGATCGCCACGAGCGAGAAGTTGAACGTCATGAGCTCGATGATCGGCCGCAGGCCCACCATCGCCGACCCGATCCCCACGCCCACGAAGCCCGCCTCGGCGATCGGCGTATCGATCACCCGCCGCTCGCCGAACTTCTGCAACATGCCCTGCGAGACCTTGTAGGCCCCCTGGTAATGGCCCACCTCCTCCCCCATCAGGAAGACGTTCGGGTCCCGCTCCATCTCCTCGCTCATCGCCTGGTTCAAGGCTTCGCGATAACTCATCCGTGGCATCAGCGTCGGCTCCTACATCCGCTGGGGATCGGTCTTCGGGTCGGCATAGATGTACTGCCAGATCGACTCGTCGGTCGCCGGCGGCGAGGAGTCGGCAAAGCCCACCGCCTCTTGCACCTCGGCCTTGATCGCGGCCTCGAGCGACACCAGCTCGTCCTCGGACGTGCCCATCTCGACCAGGCGCCGGCGCGCGAGCGGCACCGGATCGCGCTGCATCCACTGCTCGACCTCTTCCTTGGAGCGGTATTTGCCCGGGTCGGACATCGAGTGGCCGCGGAAGCGGTAGGTGATGACCTCGATGAGCGTGGGCCGCTGCTCCTTGCGCGCGCGCTCGACCGCCGCGGCCACGCGGCGCCGCACCTCGAGCACGTCCTCGCCGCGGAAGCGATCCCGCTCGAGCGCATAGCCCGCGGCGCGGGCCGTCACGTCCTCCACCGCGAGCGTGCGATAGAGCGGCGTGCCCATCGAGTACTGGTTGTTCTCGCAGATGAACACCACCGGCAGCTTCCACAGCCCGGCCAGCGACAGCCCCTCGTGGAACGCTCCCTGCGGCACCGAGCCGTCGCCGAAGAAGCACAGCGTGACGTCGTCCTCGCCGCGATACTTCGAGGCGAACGCCACCCCGGCCGCGAGCGGCACGTGGCCCCCGACGATGCCGTAGCCGCCGAGGAAGCGGTGCGGCGCGTCGAACATGTGCATCGAGCCGCCGAGCCCCTTCGAGATGCCCGTCGAGCGGCCAAACAGCTCGGCCATCACGGCCTTGGCCACCTCGCGGGTGCCCCCCGCCTTGGCGATGCAGTGACCGTGCTCGCGGTAGGTCGCCACGACATAATCCGTCGGCCGGAGCGCCGCGATCGCGCCCACGCAGACCGCCTCCTGGCCGATCACGAGATGCAGGAAGCCACCGATCTTGCTCTGGGCGTAGGCCCGAGCAGACGCCTCCTCGATCCGGCGGATGAGCAGCATCTGGCGATACATCTCGAGGAGCGTCGTCCGCTCCTCGGCGGCCGTGGACGCGGCGGCGTCCGTTGATTGATTGAGTTCCATGTGTCCTCTGGGTGCCCTTCGCCTTCGCCTTCGATCGAATCGATCGGTGGGGCCCCTGGGCCCGCTCGATAGGGCGCGGAATATAAACGAAGCAGGACGGGGGATGCCACCGCTCGTAGAGCGGGCCCCGTGGACGTCCCGCCCGGCCCGCGGTGGCCCTCCCCGACGACCCTATAGATGACCCGCGAATCACCTGCAATTACAATGGCAGCGATGGCCAAGCCATGGAAGGTCGAAGGCATCACCGCCTCCACCCCAGCCCGCGAGGCGGCGGCGGAGCTCATCGCCATGAAGCTCGGCGAGCTGCGCCACCACGCCCAGCACGCGGTCGAGCGCACCGATCCCGAGGACACCCACGCCGTCCGGGTCGCCTCCCGGCGGCTGCGGGCCACGCTCGGCCTGCTCGGCGGCCCCCTGGAGGAGTTCCGTGAAGGGGTGAAGCGCCTCGGCCGCATCCTCGGCGAAGTGCGCGACCACGACGTCCTCCTCGCCTGGCTCGCGGATGTCGAGGCGCGGGCCGAGTCGGACGAGCTGCCCGGCATCGCCCGCCTGCGCGAGCAGCGTCAGGCCGAGCTGCCGGCGCTCGAAGCGATGATGCGCGAGGCCGTCGGCGCCTTCGAGGTCCACGTGGCGCAGCCCCTCAACCTGCGGCTCGGCGAGGCGGGCTGGCCCGGGCGACTCGGGGGCGGCAGGGCCCGGCGGCACCTCTCCCGACGGCTCAAGAAGCTCGGCCGCCAGATCGAGGAGCTCGAGGCGCAGGGCCTCGAACAGGCCACGCCCGTGCATCAGCTGCGCATCGCCGGCAAGAAGGCGCGCTACGAGCTCGAGCTCATGGAAGGCGTCCTCCCCCCTGCCGAGGAGGCGCTCGACCGGCTCAAGACCTTGCAGGAGATCATCGGCGAGCTGCACGACGCCGACGTGCGGATCGCCTTCCTCCCCCACTACCTCGTGGGCGTGCCCCGGGCCGAGCAATCCGGGGTCGTGCGCCTCCTCAAAGAGTCGCTGCTCGCACGCGGCCAGCACGCCGCCCGCCTGGCCGCCGAGCTGCCCAACTGGCAGAGCGGCGATACCGCTCGCCTGCTGGCGCGGCAGCTGCGCCACGCCTGACGATCCCCCAAGAAGCGGGCGGCCGGTCGTTCTCCCTCGCCATCTCGCCCGGGACCGTGTAGCGTGCCCCCCATGCTAGATCACATCGGTATCAAGGTGAGGGACTACAACAAGAGCCGTGAGTTCTACCGCGTCGCGCTCGCGCCGCTCGGCTACAGCCTGCTGATGGAGTTCCCCGAGCAGGGGCCGCCCATCTACGCCGGCTTCGGCGCCGACGGGAAGCCCGACTTCTGGATCAGCCAGGGCGAGCAGGTGGCGCCCATCCACTTCGCCTTCGTCCTCGACGATCGCAAGGCCGTCGACGCCTTCCACGCCGCCGCGCTCAAGGCCGGCGCCAAGGACAACGGCCCCCCGGGCCTGCGCACCGAGTATCACCCCAACTACTACGGCGCCTTCGTCCTCGACCCCGACGGCAACAACGTCGAGGCCGTGTGCCACAAACCCTAGACCATTCCCCCCTCTCGCGTCGCGACGACGTGCCTCTCCCCGCCTCGTGCCGGCTCACTCAGCGGTAGCGATCATCATCGGCACCCCCTGCCGGGTCCGCAGGGAGATCGACGACTTCGGCACCACCACCGCGCCCGGCGCAAGCCGCAGGCGATAGCGCTGCAGCATCATCGCCACCGCGATCTGCAGCTCCATCATCGCCAGCTGCCCCCCGATGCACTGCCGCGGCCCCGCCCCAAATGGCATGTACGCAAAACGCGGTCGCCGCGCCGCCTCGGCCGCGGCCTCTGCCGCGAACCGCTCGGGATGGAACTCGAGCGGCCGCTCCCAGAGCTCCGGGTCGCGGTGGGTGATGTAAGGGCACAAGAGGATGAGGGACCGCGCCGGCACCGTCACCTTCCCGATCACGTCCTCCTTCACCGAGGCCCGTGGGAAGAACCACGCCGGCGGATACAGGCGCATCGCCTCCTGGATCGCCATCCGGGTATAGGAGAGCCGGTCGAGATCCTCGAATGCCGGCCGGCGCTCGCCGAGCACGTCCCGGATCTCCGCCCGCACCCGCGCCTCCGCCTCCGGGTGCTGGCTCAGGGCATAGAAGATCCAGGTCAGCGCCGAGGCCGTGGTCTCGTTGCCGGCCACGAACATGGTGACCAGCTCGTCGCGGAGCTGACGCTCGTCCATCGCCTCCCCCGTCTCCGCGTCGCGCGCCCGCACGAGCAGCGAGACGAAGTCCTCCCGATCGACCCCGCCCCGGTACCGCTCGCGGATGCGAGCATACAGGGCCTCATCCAGGGCCGCGATCCCTTCCCGCAACGCGCGCTCGCCCGGCAGCGGCACCCAAGCGGGCAGGTAATAGAAGAAGAGACGCAGGTTCAGGGCCGCGAACGATTGCAGGATGGCGCCCGTCAGCCTGTCGGCCTCGTCCCCATCGAGCCCGACCCCGAAGAAGAGACCCGAGAAGACCCGCTGCACGAGCCGGTTCATCGCCCGTTCGATGTCCACCGGCGCGACCCCACCGGCGAGCGGCTGCAGCGTCGCGAGGAAGGCCTCGACCCCCTCCACGATGGTGGGCGTGAGCCGCCCGAGGCTCCGGGGCGAAAACAGCGACTGCAGCAGCCGCCGGTTGCGCACCCACGTCTCCCCCTCGCTCGTCGCGAGCCCCTGCCCGAGGAGCCGCTGCATCGGCTTCCACATCCCGCCCGACTTCCCGAAGTTGTGCCAGTGCTCCACCAGGATGTGCTGGAAGTGCTCGGGCCGCGTCGCCAGATAGACCGTGAGCGGCCCGAGGCGGATCGGCGCGAGCTCTCCCGGATGCTCCCGGGCCGCGCGCTCCATGAGCAGGATCGGGTCGCGCAAGGCCTGCGGCAGCGCCCCCACGAGCGGGAGCCTCTCCTTGGCAGACATGACCAGCCGGTGGCGATGACGGGACAGACGCTGCATGGCCTGCACTTCCTGCTCGGATCCAAGACCCGGACGTCGCGAGACGGACTCTCTACCTTCTAGACGAAGACTCCTCGATGGCGGATGATACCCGACCAAGGCTGCGGCCCGCAGCAGGGCCCGACAGCCGGCGACGGCAGACCGCTCCCCTCGCCGCAGGGGACCACGCCCAGAGGATGACGATCGGATGGCCTTGGGGATCATGAGATGGGAGGTCGTGGAGGACGTCATGGTGACGTTCGCGACCCCCGGCGAGATCGACAATCAGGCGCTGACGGCCTGGACCAAGGACATCAAGACCAAGCCCGTCACCAAGCTCCTCGGCGCGAACGTGGGCGCCGTCGAGGCCAACAGCGCCCAGCGAAAGCTGGCCGTGGACACGGTCAAGGGCAAGAACGTGCCCGTGGCCATCGTCTCCGACCAGGCCCTGACCCGCGGCATCGTGACCGCCGCCTCCTGGCTCGGGGCCAACATCAGGGCCTTCTCCTGGAGCGAGCTCCGCGAGGCGACCGAGTTCCTCCAGATCCGGGCCTCCCTGCAGGGCCGGGTGATCGACACCCTGATGAGGCTCCGCAACGCCGCCTGAGTCGCTCAGGCGCGGCCCCCGACCCGCTCGTAATACTTCTCCATGGCGGTGAGCGTCATCCGGGCGAGCGCGGCAAAGACGTCCTCCGCTCCCAGACCCTCCAGATCCCGGGCCAAGAGCCGCTTGTAGCCATCCCGCTCCGCGGCCACGAGCGCCCGCGCCTGCTCCGGCGAGAGCACGCCCTCGAGGAGCAGCACGGCGTTGGCGCGCTCGCCCGCGGCGCGATCGGCCTCGACGCCCGCCAGATCGTTCACCAGGCGCCCCGCCAGGCTGAGGTGCCGCAGCATGCGGCGGAACGCCTCGTCGCGCACGCGCTCGTGCAGGTCGAGCCCGAACACGAGCGACACCGTGGCCATGAAGTGCAAGACCGCGATGCTGCGCTCGCCGTTGTGCAGGTACTCGGCATACGACCACCGCCGCTCCCCGCGCGACAGCGACTCGTCCTCGTGCCAGGACCGGAACATCTCGACCGTCGTCTCCAGCCACAGCTCGTGCGCCGCCGGCTCGCGGCCCTCGCACTCGCGGGCCAGGCGGGACCGGATGCGGGAGAAGCTCTCGCCCTCCGGCGTCCACGGCGCGTCCGTGGCCGCCCGGATCAAGGCGTCGAGATCGGTGAGCTTGTCCTTCCCGGCCGCCCCGGCCGACGCCGGCCCACGGGCATCGAAGCGCGCATCGAGCCAGCTGATCCACGCCGAGTCCAGGGCCAGGAGAAACAGGCTCCGGTCGCTCCCCAGCGCCCCGAGCGCGTCCGCGCCCTTGGAAGGGATGCGCAGCCCCGGCACCGCGCCCCCCGCGAACAGCCTCGCCGAGCGCAGGCCATTGCGCGCGTACGCCTCCGTGAACCCCGGCAGCGCCCCGCCCCACTCCATCAGCTCGCCGAGGAGCCTTTCCGTATCCGTATCGGTATCGGTATCCGCGCCCGCGCCCGTCGCGCTCATGCGGCGCGCCCCTCGGGGGTGAGGTAGCGCAGACCGGCCAGCATGGCCGTCAGCTCGAACGCCCGGTCCACCCGGTACGGTCGATAGGGCTCCTTGCCGATCCACAGCACGTCCGCGCCCGGCGAGAAGGGCCGGTACTCTTCGAGCAGCCAGTGCGTGGCCCTGCGGATCGCCGCCGGGATCTCGCCCCGCGCGCCCTCGAGCCCCTGCAGGGCGAGGAGCGCCGGCACCGTGTAGCCGGTCTCGGTGGCGGTCGCCTTGCGGCCCGCGCCCCAGCCTCCCTCGGGGCGCTGGGCCGCGAGCAGGCAGTCCCGGGCGCGGCGCAGCGCCTCCGTCGCCCCCGAGTGGGCCAGGCCGATGGCGATGTGGGTCGTGGTGTAGAGCCACGACGTGTGCCACTTGTCGCGCTCCCAGCGTCCGTCCGCGGCTTGACGCTCCACGAGGTACTGGATCGGCTCGGCCGCGTCCTCGTCCGCCACCACGAGCGCGTGGGTGGCGTGCCCGCTCGTCGTGAGCGAGTCCCCGATCTCCATCGGGTAGGTGTAGAAGTGCCGCTCCCGGCGGAAGCGCTTCACGACGTTCAGGTTCGGTTCCTGGCCGGCGCACCGGAGCACCGTCACCGTGGCCCCGGTGGTGTCCCCATCGGGCTCGAAGTCGTCGCTCATGCCGACCCCGCCCGGCTTGAGCGCCGCCGCGGCCTCGGCCAGCTGGGGCGCGATCACCGCGCGCAGCTCTGGCGCGAGCAGCATCCCGATGCCCTGCAGGGCCAGGAGCCCCCAGGTCCGCTCGAAGTGGATGATCGGCCACACCGTCGGGACCACGCAGGGGACGCCGAGGCCGGTGGCGGCCGAGGCGCTCTCGAGGTAGCGCTGCGCCCTGGCGCAGGCCTCGGCGAGCTCGGGACACTGCGCGGCGTAGTGACGCCAGACCGCCGTGGCGGCCGGGCTGTGACCCACCCCGCCCGACGGGTCGATCACCGTGGGCGCCGGCGCCGCCGCGACGTCCGCCGTCGCCCCCCAGCCCTCCCACGAGTGCACCGGCGAGGAGCCGGCCTGGATCGACATCCGGGCGATGAGCCGCAGGCGGCGGCGCCGCATCTCGAACAGCGTGGCATAGGGCTCGAGCGGCACGTCGAGGCCGGCCGCGGCCGCGGCCTCGAGGAGGCGCGTCAGGTTGAGCTCGATCCCGACCGGCGCGTCGCTCGACAGCGTGGCCCAGAGGTGCTCCTGCTGGCGGAGGAACCGCAGCCCGGCCTGGATGCTCTCACGCGCCGCCTTGCGCGTGTCCCGGCCGTGCAGCGCCAGGGCCACCGCGAGCGTGGGCAGCGCCCGCGCGAGCGGTATGTCGGGTGGCCCCCAGCCGCCATCGGCCTGCTGCTGCGAGAGGAGCCACCCGATCGCCGGCTCGACCGGCTGGGAGGGTGGGGCGAACCGGACGACCTGGGCCGTGTCGTAGACCGAAGCGCTCACCAGGCCGCCCCCCTGCCCGAGCTGCGCCATCAAGTGGCGCAGATCGGACAGGAGCAAGTCTTTCATATGCTCTATGGAATTCATAAGGATGACTCCGTCGTAATCCGTCCAGCATGTCCCCCCCCGCTCGCCGGAGTCAACACTCGCCAGGGCAGCGAATCGTGTCGCTGCGCGCCTAGGTCACCGCCTCGAACTCCTGCACCAGCGCCTCCACCATCTGGAAGCCCTCCTGCCAGAAGCGCGGCTGGGCGATGTCGATGCCCACGCGGCCGAGCAGCTCCTCGGGCGTGCCCGAGCCGCCGCTCGCGAGCAGCTCGAGATAGCGCGGTACGAAGCGGTCGCCCTCCTCCTGATAGCGGCGATAGAGCGCGAGCACGAGCAGCTGCCCGAACGCGTACGAGTAACAGTAGAAGCGCGAGTGGATGAAGTGCGGGATGCCGATCCAGCCCCAGGAGTCGAGCGCCCCGAGGCGCACCGCGTCGCCGTAGAGCCGCTCGAGCTGGCCCCGCCAGATCTTTCCGTACTCGTCGGCCGTGAGCACCCCCTCGGCGCGCCGCGCGTGGGCCTCCTGCTCCCAGCGCGTGTACATCACCTGACGGAACACCGTGGCGAGGACGTCCTCGATGCGCGCCGCGAGCAAAGACCGCCGCGCCACCGGGTCCTTCTCCTGCTGGATGAGGCGCCGCATGAGCACGATCTCGCCGAACACCGAGGCGGTCTCGGCCATCGGCGTGGTCGGCCCGTAGTTGAGGAGCGTCTGCCGCGACGCGAGCGAGAAGTGGATGGCGTGGCCGAGCTCGTGCGCCACGGTCGAGACGTCTTCGAGGCGCTCGTTGTAGTTGGTGAGCACGTACGGGTGGAGCGACGGCACCGAAGCGGCACAGAAGGCGCCGCCGCGCTTGCCCGGCCGCGGCAGGACGTCGATCCAGCGCGACTCGAAGTGGCGCCGGGCGATGGCCGAGAACTCGGGCGAGAAGGAGGCGAAGCTGTCGAGCACGAGCTCCTGGGCCTCGGTGAACGGCACCCGGCGCTCGGCGCTCTCGAGCGGGGCGAGGAGGTCGTGGGTGGCGAAGTCGCTCATGCCGAGGACGCGCGCCTTGGCCCGGTAGTAGCGCTGGGCCAGGCCGTAATGGGCCTCGGTCGTGGCCATCAGCGACTCCACCACCTCGGGGCCGAGCTCGTCGTCGAGCAGGGTGGGCTCGAGCGGCGAGCCGTAGCGGCGCAGCTCGAGGTCGAGCTTGTGGTCCTGGAAGACGGTGTTGAAGACGTAGGTGAGCACGTGCGACCGCTCGCGGTGCGCCTCGTGGATGGCGTGGGTGGCGCGGGCGCGCAGCTCGCGCTCGGGGCGCGAGCGGAGCGCGCGCACCTCGTCGAGGGTGAGCTCGTGGCGCGCGCCGTCGACCTCGAGGGGGATGCGGATCTGCGCCACGGTCTCGTCGAAGAGCTGGACCCAGGCGCTCGCGCCGGTGAGGGACTTGAGCGCCAGGATGCGCTCCTCGGCCTCGCCGAGCGTGTGTGGGGCGTAGCGGCGCAGGGCGCCGAGGAAGTGGCGGTAGCGGGTGAGCACGGGCGACGTCTGCCAGGCCGCGAAGGTCTCGTCGGGCGCGGTCTTGAGCTCGATGTCGAGGAACTGCAGCCGGGTGATGGTCTGGGTGGCGTGCTCGCGGGTGCGCGCGAGCAGGGCCTGCACGGTCTGGTCGCCCGTGTCCGCGGCGAACGACAGCGAGGCGTAGGTGGTCGGCCGGTAGAGGCGGTCGAGGAGCGACTCGTAGTCTTCGAGCAGGATGCGCAGGTCCTGCGGCGACAGGGTCACCACCCGGCCGCGGTAGCGCCCGGCGAGCCCTTCGGCGGCCATGCGCGAGGCCTCGAGATCCTGATCGATGCGAGGATCCGCGGGGGAGCGGTAGAGGTCTGACAGGTCCCAGGTCAACTCTTGCGCTGATGCGGCGAGTGCCACGATGGTGTCCTCCGGTGTGGGTTCCGGGTGATGGTAGCCACCCTGGCCCGGGTGTGAAGTCCTTGGTTTGCAGGGCGCCGGGGGCCGGGCCGGCCCTGGAGCGGCGCTGGGCGACTTTCCCCTTGGAAATCAAGGGCTCCCCGCGCGAACGAGGGAACTCCCCGCGCGAACGAGGGAACTCCCCGCGCGAAAGAGGGTCCTCCCCGCGCAAAAGAGGGTCCTCCCCACGCAAAAGAGGGTCCTCCCCACGCGAGAGAGGGTCCTCCCCGCGCGAAAGAGGGTCCTCCCTATGCGAGAGAGGGTCCTCCCTATGCGAGAGAGGGTCCTCCCTATGCGAGAGAGGGTCTACCGGAGCCGTACCCAGGGGCCGTACCCAGGGGCCGTACCAAGGGGAAGGAACTTGGGTTCTTTAATACCGTCACCGGTCTTGGCTAGACTGCCGGCGTGTCGTCCTCCCAACGCCAGGGTCAGAAGCAACGACAGAAGAAGATGAGCGGCCAGGGCCTCCAGGGCCGCCGGGTCGTCCTCGGTGTGTCCGGGGGCATCGCCGCCTACAAGACGCCGGAGCTCGTGCGCGCGCTCGTCAAGCGCGGGGCCCACGTCGACGTGGTGATGACGCCCCACGCGGCCGAGTTCGTGGCGCCGCTGGCGCTGCAGGTGGTGTCGAAGAACCCGGTGCTCTCGGACCTCTTCGATCGTCAGGGCCGCGCCGAGGTGCGCCACATCGCGCTCGCCGACGCCGCGGACCTGGCCCTCCTGGCGCCGGCCACGGCCAACGTGCTCGCCAAGCTCGCTCACGGGGTGGCCGACGATGTGCTGACCACGGTGTTCCTGGCCGTCCGCGCGCCGACGCTGATCGCGCCGGCGATGAACGTGCACATGTGGGAGCATCCGGCCACGGCGGAGACGGTGGGGCGGCTCTCCGCCTGGGGGTATCGCTTCGTCGGGCCGGAGGAGGGGTTCCTGGCCGAGGGGTATGCGGGCGTGGGGCGGATGTCGGAGCCGGAGACGATCGCCCGCGCGGCCGAGGCGCTGGTGGGGGGGCCGGGGATCGCGCGGTCGCGGTCGCGGTCGCGGCAGCCGCGGCCGGCGAGCGCGCTCGCGGGCGTGCGGGTGCTGGTCAACGCCGGGCCCACGCGCGAGTTCCTCGATGCAGTGCGCTTCCTCTCCAATCCTTCGACGGGGCGCATGGGCTACGCCATCGCCGCGGAGGCGCGGGCGCGCGGGGCCGAGGTGACGCTCGTGAGCGGCCCGACCGAGATCCCGCCGCCGCCGGGGGTGGAGCTGGTGCGGGTGACGAGCGCGGAGGAGATGCTCGCGGCCTGCCGGCGCGCCTTTGGCCGCGCCGCGATCTTCGTGGCCACGGCGGCGGTGTCGGACTTCCGGCCGGCGGAGCGGGCGGCGGGGAAGGTGAAGAAGGACCGGGCCGAGCTGGCGCTGCGCCTCGAGCGCACGCCCGACATCCTGGCCACGCTGGCGGCGAAGAAGGGGGAGCGCCTGGTGGTGGGCTTCGCCGCCGAGACGGACGACGTGCTGCGCTACGCGCGGGACAAGCTCGTGCGCAAGGACCTCGACCTCGTGGTGGCCAACGACGTGGGCCTGCCGGGGCGGGGCTTTGCCAGCGAGGACAATGTGGTGCACCTGGTGGCGCGGCGGGGCGCGGTGGTGGATCTCGGACCGGCGCCCAAGGAAGAGATCGCGGCGGGCCTCTGGGACCGCATCGAGGCCCTGTATCGGCGGCGCGGGCGGCGTCCCTCGTAGCGGCTACACGGCGCCGCGGGCGAGGAGCGCGGGCATGGCGACGCGCTGCGGGCCGGTGCCGCAGCGGTCGCCGAGGCGGGTGAGGAGGGTCCGGGCGACCTCGAGCCAGACCTCTTCGCCGAGCTTTTCGCGCAGGAGGGCGAGCGGGGCGAGGGCGCGGGACATGGAGCCCCACAGGGCCTCGATCGAGGGGTAATCGAAGGCGTGGGCGGTCTCGTGGAGGAGGACGTCCTTGAAGCCGGCGGCCTGCATCCTGTCGCGGACCTCGTCGGGCTCCGAGAGCGGCTCGCGGCCCTCGCCGAACTGGAGCCCGGGCAGGGCCTCGCGGAGCGCGAGGAAGATCTCACGCATCACGGGCACGCGAGACGTGGGGCGCCAGCTCGAGACGACGGCGCGGCGGCCGGGGCGGAGGACGCGCACGAGCTCGCGAAAGCCCCGATCCGGGTCGGGGAAGAAGATGAGGCCGAACATGGAGAAGGCGGCGTCGAACGAGGCGGCGGCCCAGGGGAGCGCCTGGCCATCGGCGACCTGGGCCTCGATGTGGGTCACGCCGAGGGCCGCGGCGCGCTGGCGCAGGCGCTCGACCATGCGGGGGGAGAAGTCCACGGCCACGACGCGACGGGCGCTGCGGGCGGCGAGCAGGGAGAGCGTGCCGGGGCCGGCCGCGACGTCGAGGACCTCGGCGCCGGGCGGGAGGTCGGCGAGCTCGAGCGCCTCGGCGGCGTAGCGGGAGAAGACGGGGACGATCTCGGCTTCGTAGTCGGCGGCGATGAGGTCCCAGGGCAGCGGCTGGGCGAGCGGGTGGACCCCGGGGCCAGGTGCGGGGGAGCCAGGGGATGCGGGCTGCGTCATGGGCCTACTCTACAGCGCTGCGGCCCATCGGGGGGCAGGTGGACGGTGCGAGGCAGGTTCGAGTCCGAGGCCCTGGGCCGGTGACTTGAAGATTGTGAAGTGAAAGTTCTGGAGGACAGAATCTTTTATCTATTCTCTTGCGAGGTGCCATGGGAGGTGATACTGGGAATCACACGCTGCAAATTTCTCCTTCCGAGACGCCACCGTCAGATCTCAGGGGATGAGCAGCGCAAGCGACTCCGAATCGATCGGATAGAGATGTAGAAGAAGAATTCCGATTCGGTATTACCCCGTTTACTTGAGACGTTTGACGGTCGTTTAGTTAGATAGACGACCGGTAGAGGTGGGCAGCGGTGGGATCGTGTTGCGCCCCCCCCAGCTGCACGGTCCTATCGCTGCCCTCCTCTGCCGGTCGTTTTGTTTTTCCCAGTGCAATGACTCGGGGCGCTGGAAGCGGGAAGAGGCTCGGTCGGTTTGCGTGTATAACCTGACTGTATGCCCGGACCGGAGGCCGCACCCCGAGGGGGGCGCTCGTTCGCGCAGGTCGTACGGTGCGCGCTGAGCCGTCCGGCGGCCGCGGGCGCGGCGAATCTGCTCCTCTCGCTGGG
>DATAGU010000003.1:0-35250 GCA_036263495.1 Polyangia bacterium
GGCGCCGCGCGCGCGAGCCCGAAAGCGGCAGCAGGCCGTCCCCCCCCGACCAACCGAAACGTGTATCCTTGCCCCGCCCCTGGGTCCATGGTCTCTGGTCAGCGACCAACCACCCACCAGGAGGGAGCAAGGCGACGCTCCGGTTGCTTAGCAATCCCTATGCCGAGAAGCCCGGCGCTTGCACGGAGAGCCACTGCAGGGGCCGCTGAATGCCCTGGGAGACCATGAATCGATCGGCCTCAGCCACCACGGCACGCCCCTCATCCCCCCCGATCAGCATCCCCCGGGCGCGGCGGGCGCATGCCGCATCGAGCGCCATCTCGGCCGCCTCATAGCCCTGGAGGGCTGCGTCCAAATGTACGATCGCTGCGTTCATATCGCCCCGCACGCGAGCGATCCCCGCGCGCAGGAGATGGGGCGCCGCCTGCGCATCGCTCCGCACCTCGCGCTCGATCCGCCGCGCGTCCTCTTCCGCCTCGGCCAGCAGCCGTGACCGCTGGCCCCGCCCCGACACCTCCGCGCTGGCGATGGCCGCACGGGCGTGCAAGAGCAACATCTTCAAGCGCGTGAACTGCACCTGCAGGAGCTGCGAGGCCCGGATCGCCGGCCAGGCCTCCCGCACCCGTTCATAGGCCGCCTCCGGCCGCCCCTCATATAGATCGCCATACGCTTCGATGCGCAGCACCTCCATGTGCTGCACCAGGAAGTCGCGACGCGACCAGCGCGCGATCACCTCACGCACGCGCCGCCGCGCCTCGTCCACCTCGCCGGCCGCGATGCGGGCCAGCGCGCGATGCAGCGCCGCACCCCAGGAGGCATACAGGTCCCCCATCTCCTGCGCCTCGCGTTCCCACAGCGCCGCCCGATCCCCCAGATCCTTGAGCCGCCCGAGGCCCTCCAGCGCGGCAAAGGCGATGAGCTCGATGAGCGATTGCCGCTGGAAGCGAACGCTCGAGCGCTCCTGACGCAAGAGCCGCTGCGCGCGCTCGAGGTGCGCGAGCGTCTCGCTCCAGCGGCCCAGGATCTGGCTACGGCTGCTCTCGTAGATCGAGATCAGACCGAGCAGCACCGGGTTGCCCAGACGCTCGGCCAGGGCCTCGCCTCGGGCGAGGAGCGCCGTGCCCCGGGCGAGCGCCCAGGGCTTCCCCGTGACCAGCATCATCACCCCGATCGAGCACAGACCCTGCGCCACCCGCCCCGGCTCTCCGGCCCGCAGCGCCAGGCACGTGCTCTCGAGGAGCAGGCACACCGCCGTCACCGGCTCGCTGTGACTCAGGCCCTCGTACAGCGACCAGCAGACATCGATGCGGAGCAGCTCGCGCGGATCCACCTCCCTCGCGTTGCGCTCGGCGAAGCGCCAGTTCCGCAAGAAGAGCTCGGCCCCGAGCCGCAACATGCGCAGCCCCGCCCGCGCCTTGCTCGCCGGCAGCTCCATCCCGACGTTCTCCAAGACCGGCGCCAGGACATCCAGCCCGGCGTCGAGGTGGCCGCTCACCAGATACTGCTCGGCCGCCTGCTGCCGCAGCGCCAGGGCCCTCTCCGGGGGACTCTCCTCCGCCGCGGCGAGGTATTTCTCCGCCGCCTCGGCGCAGCGCCCCGAGCGCGCCAGGGCATCCGCATGGCGGATCAGGAGCTCGCACCGCGCCGGCACCGCGGCCCCCCGCACCTCGCGGCTCCAGACCAGGACGCGGCCATACAACTCCGCGGCGCGGGCAAAGGCGAACGCCTCGTCCGCACGCTCGGCGGCCATCACCGCGTGGCGCATGGCCTGCGCGAGGTCCCCCGCCCCCTCGTAGTGATACACGAGCAGCTCAGCGTCCGGACTGGGTGCGGCCGCCAACGCCTCGGCCAGCCGACGGTGATGATCCCGTCGCACGGCCAGGGCGAGCTCCGCCTGGATGCCCTCTCGGATCCGGTTGTGGCCGAGCTCGAGCTGCATGGTTTCGCCATCCACGCGCCAGCGCAGGAGCCCCCCCGAGCGCAGGAGCACCAGCGCCGCGAGCGACCCCTCGTCGAGCTGCGCCGCCGACAGCGCGATCCCCTCGTCGAGCGGGTGCCCGGCCACAGCCGCGATCTCGAGCAGGCGTCGCGGCCCCTCGGGCAGACGCTCGCAGCGCGCCCGGATCACCTCGCCCAGGCTCAAGTGCGGGACACCGAGCGGCAGAGGCGCCGCCGCAGCGGCGCGCTCCATCTCCAGGTAGCGGATCAACTCTTCGACGAAAAAGGGGTTCCCCTCCGACTCGCGGGCCACCTCCTCCGACCAGCCCTCCAGGGCCTCCGAGGTCCCCCCGGGGGCCGAGGCGGCCGGCGCGACCGCCGTCACCTCTTGCAGCCGCCGCGCCGCCAGCGCCCGCGCCTCCTCGGCCGGCAGCGGGCTGAGCCCGATCTCGTGCGCCCGGATCGCGCCCGCCGGCGCGGCCCACAACCGCCCGAGCTCCGCCAGACAGGGGCTGCGCCCCTCCTCCTCATTGAAGTAGGACGCCACCAGCAAGAGCGGCGGCACCTCCGGCGGCGACAAGAGCGCGGTGAGGAGGTGCGCGCTGTCCAGATCCCCCCATTGGAGATCATCGATCCACAGCACCAGCGCCCGTCGCGTCGCCAGCCGGTGCAGGAGCTCCTTGAGCGCCCGGAAGGCCACTCGCCGCTGCTGCTGTGGATCGAGGAGCACCTCCCCCCCGGGCGGCGTCTGGGGCTCCCCGGCCGCGGCCCGCGCCTCCGCCCCCGCAGCGCCCTCTCGAGGGACGGCCTCGACCACCCCCTTGAGCACCGGGAACAGACGGCACAGCTCGTGGCTCCCCGGCGGGATCAGACCTCGCCGCTCCTCCGGCGGCCACCCGAGGAGGGCCTGGTAGAGCGCGTCGATGACGCCGTCGAAGCCCTTGTAGGGAAAGGATTCCTGCTCGTGGCAGCGCCCCGCCAGGACCAGCGCCGCGTCGCGCGACTCGAGCGCATCGACGAACTCCCGCACGAGCGAGGTCTTGCCCATCCCCGAGGCCCCATGCAGCCGGACCAACACCGCCTGCCCTCGAGAGACCTCCGCGAGGGCCGCCTGCAGCGCCTCGCGCTCACGCTCCCGCCCCACCAGCGCCCCCGCGCTCACCCGCCGCACCCGCACCATCGGCCCTCGCGACCCTCCACCCGCCAGGCGTTCGATCACCTCCTCGCCCGTGGGCCGTGCCTCCGGCTCCCGCTCGAGCAGATCCTGGCACAACGCCTCGAGATCCGCCGGCACCCCCTCGATCATTTCGGAGATCGGCATCGGCCGCCGCGTGAGCTTGTCGGGGAGCCGCATCCGGCCATCGGCCCCCGTGAACGGCAACCGGCCCGACAGCGCCTCGTACAGCATCACACCGACGCTGTACCAATCACTCGCCCGCGACCCGGGCAACCCGCGCCACTGCTCCGGCGCCATCGCCACCGGCGTCCCCATCAGCTCCCCCGTCTGCCGCGGCGGCGGCGTCCGGCGGAGGAGCTTGGCCAGGCCAAAGTCGAGCAGCACGACCCGCTCCTCGGGCGTGCACAGCACGTTCCCGGGCTTGAGATCCCGGTGGAGGATGTGAGCCGCATGGAGCGCCTGCACGCCCTGCGCCAGCTGGAGGAAGATCCGCCGCAGGCGCGCCTCGTCGAGCTCGAACACGCGGCGCCGGGGCGGTTCGAACCATTGCGCCTCGAGCGCGGCCAGCTCCTCCGGCGTCGGCGGCAGGCCCGCCACGGCGGAGACGGGTCGGGTGAGGTGGCTGGGACCGTTCGTTCGCCGCCGGCGGCTGATCGAGGTCTTGGCCGAGACGCCGCCTGCCGCATCGCCGCTCGTCCCTCCTCTCCGCCGGAGAGAGCGCGTCAAGCGCGCCGCCCTGGGGCCTGGCCCCTCGCCCGTGCCCTCCTTCGGCACGCCCAGGAAGTCGAGCAGGTGCGCCCCCGGGATCAACTCCATCGTGATGAACCAGCGCTCGTCCTCGCATCCGAGCTGGAAGAACGTCACCAGGTTCGGATGGACCACGTCGGCCAGCGTGCGGAACTCAGACTTGAAGAGGTAGAGCGACAACGGATCCACCTGGTGCAGCATCTTTAGCGCCACCGTCGAGCGGTGCCGCTCGTCGAAGGCCTCGTAGACCGTACCGAAGCCCCCCGCCCCGAGATGCCGTCGGATCTGGAACCCCTTTGGCCCCTTGAAGCCCTGGCCTGGTTCATCCGCCATGCCCAAAGAGCATACCCGTCCGGAGACGACCAAGTAGAGGAATCTCCGACGACATTCATGAGATTTTATGTTGAGGCGCGAGTTTTCTTCCCGTGCCAAGGTACTAAAGAGTAGGGAGGCGCATTGCCGGGGGAGCAGGCCTTGGCTTTTCATTTCGCAAGGGCCTGCTGGAACGATACCTTTGCACATTGCGAAGGTCGGCAACGCGGGTGAGCTCATGAGTACGTCGGAAACAGACAGGCGCTGGCTGGATTTGATGAGAGTCTTGGTCGCGGAGCTGCACGCCGCGTCCTCCTTCGAAGTGGCGGCGACCTGCACCCTGCGCCCGCTGCTCGACGTGGCGCGCGCGACGCTCGAGGCCAGCCCCTATGCCGGGAGCGGCCGGATCCTGCGCGGCCTCGTCCACCTGCGCCCAGACGACGGCTACCGCGGCCTGGTGGTCCTCGAAGCCGAGCGCGACGGCCTCTCGGCCGTGCCGGGCGACGAGACCCGCCTGCCCTCGACCACCCTGTGGCGCTGGGTGGCCGAGCGACACTCGGCCGTGGCCCTCGACGTCCTGCTCGGCCGCGTCGAGCCGGACCGCCCCGCGAGCAACCCCCGCGGCGGCCCCGATGTACACCAGAGCTGGATCTGGAACAGCCACAAGAGCCAGCAGCGACTGCTCGATCGTGAAGCCACGCACATCTATGTGCTCCCCCTGCGCGGCCCTCGCGGCGCCATCCTCGGGATGGTCTCCATCGAGGCCGAATGCCGGGCCGCCCAGGGCCAGCCCTTCATCTGGGCCGACTGCAGCGAAGATCTCCAGCTCATCACCGATATCGCCGCCCCCTTCCTCCATTCTCTCCCCCTGCGCCAAAGCGTCGTCGAGGCGACCGACGAACACCTCCCCGTCATCGGCCAGCACATGGCGGGGATCATCGCCATGCTGCGCGTCTTCGCCCAGCAGGAGGAGACCCTCCTCATCAGCGGCCCCACCGGTAGCGGCAAGTCCCGGCTCGCGCGCTGGTGCCACGCGCACTCGGCCCGGCACGCCGGCCCCTTCGAGACCCTCGATCTGTCCACCGTGCCCGAGGACCTGCAGATGGCCCAGCTCTTCGGCTGGAAGAGAGGCGCCTTCACCAACGCCATCCGCGACAACCCCGGCTCCATGGGCCACGCCGCCGGCGGAACCCTGTTCATCGACGAGATCGACAAGCTCTCGCTGCGCGCCCAGGCCGGCCTCCTCCACGTCCTCGAGGAGCGCGTCTACCGCCCGCTCGGTGACCACGGGCCCGAACGGCGTGCCGACGTGCGTTTCATCGTCGGCACCAACGCCAACCTGCAGGCCGCCGTGCGCGAAGGCCGGTTCCGCGAAGATCTCTACTACCGCATCAACGTCCTGCCGGTCCGCCTCCCCCCCCTGTGCGAGCGCACCGACGAGATCGCCGGCTGGGCGCGCTTCATGCTCCAGCGCCGCCACCAGGAGCGCGTCCCCGATGGCGTGACCGACATCTCCGGCGAGGGCGAGGGCCTCCTCCTCGTGCAGCCCTGGCGGGGCAACCTGCGCCAGCTCGACAACATCATTCGCCGCGCCTACACGCTGGCCGTGATGGAGTACAGCAGCCCGCCCCGCGAGCTGCGGCTCGAGCGCGAGCACCTGGCGCGGGCCCTCGACCACGAGAGCGACGACTCGCGTCCCCTCGTCGAGGACCTGCACCGCGCCGCCACCAGCTTCGTCATCGAGGCCGAGCGGCGCGCGGAGCGGAGCGCCCGCTTGGAGCTCGATCTGGTCGATGCCTTCAAGGGCCTCGTGCTCGCCGCCGCCGCCGAGCGCAAGGGCTCATGGAAAGAGGCCTTCCGACTCTTCTCCCGCGGCGACCTGGTCAAGAACCGCAACCATCACAAAGTCATGCGCCGCGAGCTCGAGCGGGTGGCCGAACTGTACCGGGTCCTCGGCGTCGTCTCCCGCATGCTGTCCTCGCGCCTCCTCAAGGGCAACGACGACGAGGACGACGAGGACGAGGGCCACTGAGCCGAGCGTAGGAGATCACACGGCCGTCACCGCGCGGCGGCCTGGGGCGGCGTGTCGCGGGTCTCCTCGGTCGCGCGGACCTCGCTGCTGGCGGGCAGCACGACGGTGAAGGTGGAGCCGACGCCGAGGCGGCTCCGGACCTCGATGCGGCCGCCGTGGTTCTCGATGATGCGCTGGCTGATGGGCAGGCCGAGGCCGGTGCCCTTCTCCTTGGTGGTGAAGAAGGGGATGAACAGGTTCTTCATGTCGGCCGGGGGGATGCCGGGGCCGGTGTCGCGGAAGCGCACCTCGACGAGCTCGCTGCCAGGGCGCGCGCCGGCGTCGAAGCGGCCGGCGCCGGCGCGCCGCCCGCTCCGGCGGAGCCCGGCCGAGACGGAGAGCTTGCCGCCCTCGGGCATGGCCTGGAGGGCGTTGATGGCGAGGTTGAGGAACACCTGGCGCAGCTGCTCGGGATCGCCCTTCACGCGCGGCAGGCTCTCGTCGAGGGTGAGCGAGAGCTCGATGCCGGGGGCGAGGGTGAGGATCTGCGCGGTCTTGCGCACGACGTCGTTGACGTCCACCGGATCTTCGACGCCGCGGTAGGGGCGGGCGTAGTCGAGGAACTGCGAGACGACGTTGTTGAGCCGGTTGACCTCCTCGACGATGATGTCGACGAACACGCGGGCCTCGGAGGAAAAAGGGGCGGCGGCGTCGCCGCTCGCGGGAGGCGGGGCCGTGTCACCGGGAGCAGCGCCGCTGCCGCCGCCGTTGTGCTGGGGAGGCGGGGCCGAGGTGCCGAGGAGCTGCGCGGCGCCCTTGATCGAGCCGAGCGGGTTGCGGATCTCGTGCGCCAGGCCGGCGGCCATCTCGCCCAGGGCGGCGAGCCGGTCGCGCTCTTTCATGCGCTCGTAGAGCTTGGAGTTCTGCAGGGTGATGGCGAGCTGGCCGGCGAGGGCGCGGAAGAGATCGATCTCGTCGGTGGCGTAGGCCTCGCGCAGGCGCTCATCCTTGAGGCACAGGAGGCCGAGGAGCTGGTCCTGGGCCATGACGGGCACGCACACGCCGGCGTTGAGCTCGTCGAGGCTGCGGGCGATGGCGTCGAGGGTCTCGTTCTGGGGGTCGTCGGGGAGGCGGCCGGCCTGCTCGCGTTCGAGCTGCTCCATGGCGAGGGGCGCGCCGCCTTTGACCGCGGTGAGGCGCTCGACGAAGGGGCGGCGCGCCGCCGGATCCACGCGCTCGACGGGCCGCGGCCCGAGGTGGCCCTGGAGCTCCCAGCCCGTGCCCTCCTGGTCGGCCAGGTAGATGGCGGCGTGGGTCACCCGGTGCGACTCCTCGAGCGCGTCGATGACCAGGCGGATGGCGTCGCGCGCGTCGATGACGTTGGCGAGCTTGCGCCCGAGCTCGTCGATGTGCCGCTTGAGCTCGTAGCGCTCGCGGAACATCCACTTGAAGACCTGTCCTTCGATCTGTGTGCGCAGGGGCTCGAAGAGGATGAGGATGACGAACGACGCCACGGTGGTGTTGAAGAAGAACAGGCCGGGCCGGTCGATGGGGATCCAGGCCACGAGGAGGGTGTAGATGACGGCCAGGATGAGCGCGAACACCGAGAGCACGACCATCTTGCCGAGCAGCTCGTTGAGGTCGAGCAGGCGGTAGCGGAACAGGGTCTGCGAGAGGAAGTACATGTAGACGATGACCAGCACGTTGCCGAGGGCGGTCGTGGCGCTGCCGAGGGCGCTGTCGGGCTGGCCGAGGCGCTCGACGAGGAAGCCGAGGGCGATGACCGCGAGCGCGGTGGCGCCGCCGACGAGGAGGTACATGAGCCGCGTCTTCTCGACGCGCGACAGGGTGCGCCGCCAGGTGGCATAGATGGTGGCGAGCGACCAGCCGAGGCCGACGAAGACGTAGCCGCTGAAGACGAGGGTGAAGAGGAGCTGGCGGTGCAGGCGCAGCTCGCGGAAGGCGATGGCGTAGGAGATGGCGACGTAACAGCCGGCGGCGAGGGTGGAGAGGCCGCGCGGGAGGGGGGCGGAGCGGCGCGCGTCGCCGGCGAGGAAGGTGCGGAAGAAGCGCAGCGACGAGATGGGGACGAGGACGGCGGTGCACAGGGAGAAGAAGTACATGGCGTCGGAGGCCAGCAGGTCCTCGAGGAAGCTGGCCAGGTGCCAGATGCACACGTTGAAGCACAGGATGGCGAACAGGTTGTAGGGGCGCCGGCGGCGGTCGCGCAGGAGCACCGAGCCGCCGATGGCGAAGGTGACGATGGCGGCGAGCAGGGCGGTGAGGGACTGGATGGTCACGCGCCCAGGGTAGCAGGGATGGCAGGGGCCGGTATCTTCCCTGCCCCCACAGACTCCCTTCTATCATCTCTACAGCTGATTCTACTGTCCCAGGGGAGGATCCCCTCGCCCCAAGGGGTGATTCCCTCGATCCGATGGATGAGTCTATCGCCCCCGATGGATGAATCTATCGTCCCGATAGATGAATCTGTCGATCCGATGGATGAGTCTATCGCCCCCGATAGATGAATCTATCGTCCCGATAGAAAAGTCTATCGCCCCGATAGAATAATCTATCGTCCCGATAGAATAATCTATCGTTCCGATAGACTTTTGTCAGCCGATCAGGCGATTTTACCCTCGGATCACCAGTTCGATCAGGAGCAGGGGGGATTTCATTCCCCCCGATCGCCCCCTATACACCTACCTCCGCGAGATCGCCGCATCGACGACCTACCTCCCGAATTGACGCCTGCGAGGGTCGCGGGTACCTTGCCCCCCATGCCTGTACCGCAGCCGAATGCCCCAGCGGCACCGATCCAGGGCGAGATCAACACGCTGCTCGGCAAGGGGAGCAGCTTCGAAGGCAAGCTCATCTTCGAGGGGACTGTCCGCATCGATGGGACGCTCACCGGGGAGATCTTCTCGGACGACGTGCTGGTGGTGGGCGAGGGGGCGAAGGTGATGGCCAAGATCGAGGTGGGGGTCTTGATCGTCGAGGGGTACGTGGAGGGGAACGTCCGCGCGTCACGGGCGGTGGAGCTGCATGCGCCGGCGCGGGTGCGGGGGAACCTCGAGACGCCGTCCCTGTTCATCGACAAGGGGGTCATCTTCGAGGGGAACTGCAAGATGGAGAACCTCGACAAGGGATCGCGCGGGGGTGGGCCCGGTGGGTCGAAGGAGAGCGGGGAGAAGCGGGGCGGGGAAGGTGAGGCGGCCCGGCCGGCGCAGTCCAAGTAGCGATCATGCGCAGCATCGGCCGAGGGGTTTTTATCCTGCTGTTGGTGGGGCTTGGGAGCGCCCGGGGTGAGCAGGCGCGCTGGAACATTCATCTCGAGCAGGGGGCGATCTTCACGATCCAGCAACCCGAGCGGCCCACCAACGAGCAACGGGTGGGTCCGGCCGGCTATCACCTGCGGATCGGGGTGGAGTACGAGCCCCAGGAACGGATCGGGTTCGAGGCGGGCTATGCGTTCGACGCCCTGTTCCCCGAGCTGCGCGTGGTGTCATCGGGGCAGTTCGGGCAGCAGGCGTTCTTCGGCGGGGTGCGGGTTCGCCCCTGGTATTACCGTCCGGGTGGTTTCCCCTATGGGAGCCGCAACCGACAGCCGGCGCAGCGCCCGCGGATCGCGGTGCTGTCGGACTTCTGGATCGATGCCCACGTCGGGGTCTCTCTGGCCGACCGGACCCGGCTCCTCTATGACGTGGGCGCGGGGGTGCGTTTCCCGGTGGCCTGGCCCATCCAGCTCGGCGGGTTCATCCGCTGGCAGCACCTCATCGCCTTCGGCGCCGCGGAGACGACCTTCAAACAGATCATCGTAGGGCTCACCTTCTCGGCCGGTTTCCGGCCGGTGCACAGCCCCCGGGACCAGGATCGCGACGGGGTGCCGGACAGCGAGGATCGTTGTCCCGACACGCCGCGGCGCACCGACGTCAACGAGTTCGGCTGCCCGGCGCAGAAGGAGGTCGCTCCCACCAAGGGGAAGCCGGAGTGTTCGGACACCGATCTCGATGGCGTCTGCGATGGCCGGGATCTCTGCCCGGACACCCCGCTCGGGACGCCCATCGATGCCAAGGGCTGCCCGCTCGACAACGAGAACACCGAGCAGAAGTAGCGACGGGACGCCCGGTGCAGGGCGACGCAGCGGGGCAGAGTCGTCCTGCTTGACAGGGGGGTGGGCGCGTGTTACTTGCACCGCGCCTTTTCCTCGGAGAAATCATGTTTGCGTCGCTGCTCGCCGCCGCAGAGGCGCCGCTCATCGATCTGGACGGGACGGTCCTCCTGCAATTCGCCATCTTCGTGACGATGGTGATCGTGCTCCATGCGTTGGTGTTCCGCCCCTACCTCAAAGTGCGCCAGGAGCGCGACAAGGGGATCGAGGGCGCGCGTGAGGAGGCTCGAGGTATGGAAGAGCGTGCCTCGGCCGCCGCGTTAGAGATGGAAGCCAAGATCAACAAGGCCAAGCAGCGCGGCGAGCAGGAGCGCCTGAGTCTCCGCGCCGAGGCGGGTGCCTATGGCCGTCAGGTGCTGGGGGCGGCCCGCGAGGCGGCCCAGAAGGCCGTGATGTCGGCGCGCGCCCAGGCCCGGACCGAAGAGCAGGCGGCGCGGACGCGCCTCCTGGCAGAGGCCGAGCCGCTGGCCCGTGAGACGGCACGTCGCATCCTCGGGAGGCCGGTCTGATGCGCGTCACGACGCTCCATAAGATGATGCGCGGGGCCGGGCGCTGGTGGGGTCTCGGGCTCCTGCTGGGGACGCTGACCCTCGGGTCGGCTGCGGCCTGGGCGCAAGAGGGCGGGGAGCATGGCGAGCGCGCCGCGGCCGGCGAAGCCGGGGAGCATGGCGGGCACGGCGGTGAACATGGTGAGGGGGCCTGCACGGCCGAGTCCTCCGATGAGGAGTGCCTGGAGTACTGGGAGCACCACATCAACTGGTGGGACACCGACTACAAGAAGGGCCCCGAGCAGCTCCGCGAGCACCGGCACATGCCGCCGCCGTTTGGCATGGCGCTCATCAACTTCTGCATCTTCGCCTTCATCATGTATCGGCTCGCGGGCCAGCCGCTCATGGAGTCCGTGCGGACCCGCCACCTGAAGATCAAGAAGGACCTCGATGAAGCGGCCGAGCTGCGCCAGGCCGCGGCGGCCAAGTTGAAGGAGTACGAGAGCCGGCTGGCGGCGGTCGATGCCGAGGTGAACGGGCTCATCAATCAGCTGCGCGCCGAGGCCGAGGCCGAGAAGACGCAGCTCATCGCCCAGGCCGAGGTCGAGGCCGAGCGTATCCGGCGCGATGCCGAGTCGCAGATCGCGACCGAGATGTTGCGCATCCGCCGCGAGCTGCGGCGTGAAGTGGTGGAGGCCGCCATGGCCACCGCACGCAAGGTGCTTGCAGAGAACACGACCCCCGAGGATCAGCGACGGCTCGCCGAGCAGTATCTGCGCGAGCTCGCGGGCATGGGGTCGGAGGCGAGGTCGTAAACGATGGCACTCGTAGGATCGGTCGCACGCCGCTACGCCAAGGCGCTCCTCGAGATCGGCGTCGCCCACAAGAACGCGGAGGCGATGGGACAGGAGCTCGATCGGCTGGTCGAGCTGTTCCAGAGCTCGATCGAGCTGGCCGACACGTTGCGCAACCCGGTGTTCCCGCTGTCGCGCCGGCGCGCGGTGCTCGACGAGGTCATCAAGCGGCTCGCGTTCTCCCCTCAATCGATGGTGCGCAACTTCACGCTGCTCCTCCTCGACCGCGGGCGCATCGCCTCGCTGCCCGACATTGCGCGCGAGTACCGCGGCCTCCTCGACGAATCCCTGGGCCGGGTGCGGGTGCAGGTGACCTCGGCCACGCCGCTCGACGGCGCGGTCGAGAGCCGGCTGCAGCAGGCCCTGGCCCATCAGACGGGGAAGACGGTGATCCTCGAGAAGAGCGTCGATCCAGCGCTCGTGGGCGGCATCGTCAGCCAGATCGGCGACGTGGTCTACGACGGCAGCGTGCGCACCCAGCTCGACAACCTCAAGCAGCAGCTCCTCGCCGAATAGCGACGAGCCAGACGGCGAGCAGCCGAGAAGAAGGAAATCGAACATGGAGATCAGGGCCGAAGAGATCTCGCAGATCATCCGCAAGCAGATCGAGGAGTATGACCAGAAGGTGTCGGTGATGGAGACCGGCACCGTGCTGACCGCCGGTGACGGCATCGCCCGCGTCTATGGTCTGTCGGGCGCGATGGCCGGCGAGCTGCTCGAGTTCCCGCACGACGTGACCGGCATCGTCCTCAACCTGGAAGAGGACAACGTCGGCGTCGCGCTCCTCGGCAACTACGAGGAGATCCGTGAGAACGATCAGGTCAAGCGCACCGGCCGCATCGCCTCGGTGCCGGTCGGCGATGCGCTGGTCGGACGCGTGGTCAACGCCCTCGGCCTGCCGATCGACGGCAAGGGCCCGATCGAGACCAAGGAATACCGCAAGGTCGAGCTGAAGGCGCCGGGCATCGTGGCTCGCAAGTCGGTGCACGAGCCGCTGCAGACCGGCCTCAAGGCGATCGACGCCATGATCCCGATCGGCCGCGGGCAGCGCGAGCTCATCATCGGCGACCGTCAGACGGGCAAGACGGCAGTGGCCGTGGACACGATCATCAACCAGAAGGGCCTGAACGTCATCTGCATCTACGTGGCCATCGGCCAGAAGCAGTCGACGGTGGCCTCGGTGGTGGACAAGCTGCAGACCCACGGCGCGATGGAGTACACGATCGTGGTCGCGGCGACGGCCTCGGACCCGGCGCCGCTGCAGTTCCTCGCCCCGTACACCGGCTGCACGATGGGCGAGCACTGGCGCGACAACGGCGGCCATGCCCTCATCGTCTACGATGACCTCTCCAAGCAGGCCGTGGCCTATCGCCAGCTGTCGCTGCTCCTGCGCCGGCCGCCGGGACGCGAGGCCTTCCCGGGCGACGTCTTCTACCTCCACTCGCGGCTGCTCGAGCGCGCGGCCAAGATGTCGGACGAGCGCGGCGCGGGCTCGCTGACGGCGCTGCCCATCATCGAGACGCAGGCCGGTGACGTGTCGGCCTACATCCCCACCAACGTCATCTCGATCACCGACGGTCAGATCTACCTCGAGACCGACCTCTTCTACTCGGGCGTCCGGCCGGCCGTGAACGTCGGTCTGTCGGTGTCGCGCGTGGGCGGGGCGGCGCAGGTGGCGGCCATGAAGGCGCTCGCCGGCACGATGCGTCTCGCGCTCGCGCAGTACCGTGAACTGGCGGCCTTCGCCCAGTTCGCCTCGGACATGGACCGCGCGACGCAGAATCAGCTCAATCGCGGCGCTCGCATGGTCGAGCTCCTCAAGCAGGGGCAGTACCAGCCGCTGCCGGTGGAGAAGGAGATCGTCATCATCTTCGCCGGTACCCAGGGCTTCGTCGACAACTACCCGATCGACGTGCTGCTGCGGTACGAGCGGGAGCTGTTCGTGTTCCTCGAGCGCAGCCGTCCGGACGTGCTGAAGACGGTGCGGGCCCGGTGCACGGAGAAGAAGGCCCTGACGGTGAGCTCCTCGACCGGCGAGGCCTCGGGCGAGCTGGCGGACCTCCTCCGCGCGGCGCTCAAGGACTTCGCCAAGGAGTTCGTGGTCGAGGTCAAGGCCGGCGAGGGCTCGAGCGCCGCCGCGGCGTGACGGGCACCCGACAAGCTCTCAAGCGTCGTCGCAAGAACCCGTAGAGAGACGCTGATCCGGCCACGCGCCGGGCAAAGGGAATCCGATGCCGTCGTTGAAGGTGATCCGCAAGCGGATCGCATCCGTCAAGAACACCAAGAAGATCACCGCGGCGATGAAGCTGGTAGCGGCGGCGCGCCTGCGCCGGGCGCAGGACGCGATCCTCGCCGCCCGCCCCTACGCCGAGCGCCTGGGCGAGGTCATCTCCGACATCGCGGCCCGGTCCGGCGCTGCGCACCCGCTCCTCCAGCAGCGCGAAGAGTCGAAGAAGATCGCGCTCGTGGTCATCACCTCGGACCGCGGGCTGTGTGGCGGCTTCAACTCCAACCTCATCCGCCGGACCGAGCGCTTCCTCGTCGATAACCAGGACAAGTTCGAGGAGGCCTCGCTGTATCTGGTGGGGCGCAAGGGGCGGGATTACTTCCGCCGCCGCAAGCTCAAGATGGTGCGCGACTGGTCGGCCGTGCAGGGCGGAGACGCGGCCCTGGCCCTGGCTCGTGAGATCGTGCCGGCGGTGACCGAGTCGTTCCTGGCCGGGGAGTACGACACGGTGTACCTCGTCTACAACGAGTTCAAGAGCGCCATCACGCAGCGCGCGGCCGTCGAGCAGCTCCTGCCCGTGCGGGTCGCGCCGGTGGACGAGAGCTACGGCCTCAACGACTTCAAGTACGAGCCCTCGCGCGAGGAGCTGCTCACCCACCTCATGCCGCTCCATCTGGAGGTGCAGGTCTATCGCGCGGTGCTCGAGAGCATCGCCTCGGAGTTCGGCGCGCGCATGTCGGCGATGGATTCGGCCACACGGAACGCCTCCGACATGATCAGCAGCCTCACGCTCCAGGCCAACCGCGCTCGCCAGGCGTCCATCACCAAGGAACTGATGGAGATCATCGGCGGCGCCGAGGCGCTCAAGGGATAAGCATCTCTCGCAAGGCATAAAGAGAGGACGTCATGCAGACGACCGCAGCACAGAAGGGGCAACAAGTCGGACGGATCACGCAGGTGATCGGTCCGGTCGTGGACATCGAGTTCCCGGGCGGCGACCTGCCCGAGATCTACACCGCGCTGAAGATCACCAACCCGGGTATCGATGACCGGGCCGAGAACCTCACGGTCGAGGTGGCGCAGCACCTCGGCGAGCGCACGGTGCGCGCCATCGCCATGGACTCGACCGACGGCCTCGTGCGTGGCATGCAGGTCAAGAACACGGGCGCGCCCATTCAAATGCCGGTCGGGCCGGAGGTGCTCGGCCGCATCCTCAACGTGATCGGCGAGCCGGTCGACGAGCGCGGGCCGGTTCATACCAAGCGCCAGCTGCCGATCCACCGCTCGGCGCCGCCCTTTGTCGAGCAGGCGACCAAGATCGAGGCCTTCGAGACGGGCATCAAGGTCATCGACCTGCTCGCCCCCTACCGCCGCGGCGGCAAGATCGGCCTGTTCGGCGGCGCGGGCGTGGGCAAGACCGTGCTCATCATGGAGCTCATCAACAACGTCGCCAAGAAGCACGGTGGCTACTCGTGCTTCGCCGGCGTCGGCGAGCGCACGCGCGAGGGCAACGACCTCTGGCACGAGATGGCGGAGTCCACACTGGAGTCTGGCGAGACGGTGCTCTCCAAGGCCGCGCTCATCTACGGCCAGATGAACGAGCCGCCGGGGGCGCGCGCGCGCGTCGCGCTGTCGGCGCTCACCTGCGCCGAGTACTTCCGCGATCAGGAAGGGCAGGACGTGCTCCTGTTCGTCGACAACATCTTCCGCTTCACGCAGGCGGGTTCGGAGGTGTCGGCGCTCCTCGGACGTATCCCCTCGGCCGTCGGTTATCAACCCACGCTGTCGACCGAGATGGGCGAGCTGCAGGAGCGCATCACCTCGACGACCAAGGGGTCGATCACCTCGGTGCAGGCGATCTACGTGCCGGCCGACGACCTCACCGACCCGGCGCCGGCCACGGCCTTCGCCCACCTCGACGCGACCACGGTGCTCTCGCGCCAGATCTCGGAGCTCGGCATCTATCCGGCGGTGGATCCGCTCGATTCGACCTCCACCATCCTCCAGCCGGGCGTGGTGGGCGACGAGCACTACGGGGTCGCGCGCGGTGTGCAGCGCATCTTGCAGCGCTACAAGGAGCTGCAGGACATCATCGCCATCCTCGGCATGGACGAGCTGTCCGAGGACGACAAGCTCCTGGTCAAGCGGGCGCGCAAGGTCCAGCGCTTCCTGTCGCAGCCGTTCTTCGTCGCCCAGAGCTTCACCGGCCAGCCCGGCAAGTACGTCGAGCTGAAGGACACCATCCGCAGCTTCAAGGGGCTCATCGAGGGCAAGTACGACGATCTGCCCGAGCAGGCCTTCTACATGGTGGGCGGCATCGAGGAAGTGATCCAGAAGGCGGAGAAGCTCGCGGCTGAAGAAGCCAAGCGGATGTAATCATGCAGCTCGACATCGTCACACCCCGTGGAACGATCCTGTCGGCCGAGGTCGACGAGTTGGTGGCACCCGGCACGCTGGGCGAGTTCGGCGTGCTGCCGGGGCACATCCCATTCTTGACCGGCATCCGGCCGGGCGTGGTGCGGTATCGCCACGGTTCGGCGAGCGGCACCATCGCCGTGGGCCAGGGCTTCCTGGAGGTGGCCGGCAACGGCCGCGTGATCCTCCTGGCCCAGCAAGGCGCGCTCGCCAACAGCATCGACGCCAACGCGGTACGGCAGGAGCGCGACGCTGCGCAGCGCCAGCTCGACGAGTGGAGCGGCGAGGATGCGGCGCAGCGTGAGGCCATCGCGGCCCGCCTGGCCTGGGCCCAGGCCCGTCTGGATGCGGCCGGCGCGGCAGGAGCGCCGGCTGCGGCGCACTGATTCGCCCTCTCCTCTCCTACTCTTCTGAGCCCTTCGCCTCTGGCCGGCAGGCCGTCCTCGTTCCCCTCTTCCCCCTCTTACCGCGCTGGTTCCGGTGCCGCGGCGCGCTTGCGGCGCGGCGCCAGGCATTTTTAGATGGGGTGGATGAGCCAGGGCCCGGGCCAGGGGGGGAGAGAGGGGATTCCCAGGCGTTGCCCGGTGTGCGGGACGACGAGCGGCGACGCTTCGGTCTGTGTCGGCTGCGGCGTCCTGCTCGTCGATGAGCGCGTGGGGGCGACGCTCAATGGCAAGTATCGGATCGAGTCGCTCCTCGGGCAGGGCGCGGTCGGCCGCGTGTATCGGGGCGTCCGGCTCACCGACCGGCTGCCGGTGGCGATCAAGTTCCTCCTCCACGAATGGGTCCACGATGTGGAGCAGCGCGCGCGCTTTCGCCAGGAGGCCGAGGTCCTGCGCCGGCTGCGACACCCCGCGGTGGTGGAGTTGCTGGACGTCGGCGAGGAGCAGGTGCCCTATCTCGCGATGGAGCTGCTGCGGGGGCGGATGCTGTCGGAGGTGATGCGCCGCGAGCTGCTCCTGCTCACGCCCCTCCGGGTGCTCCGCATCCTCGACCAGATCGTCGCGGCCGTGGAAGCGGCCCATGAGGCCGGGGTGGTGCACCGGGATCTCAAGCCGAGCAACATCTTTCTCGTTGCCGGCGAGGGAGCGGGGGACCGGGTCAAGGTGCTCGACTTCGGCATCGCTCTGCCCGCGGCGCGCCGCGATCCACGGCAGCGCATCACCGGCCGCGGCCAGGTCCGCGGGACCCCGAGCTACATGGCGCCGGAGCAGTGCCTCGGGCCCGAGATCGGTCCGCCGGCCGACATCTACGCCGCGGGTGTCATCCTCTACGAGATGCTGGCGGGCGATGTCCCGTTCATCGGTTCGCCGAACGAGGTCATGCTGCAACAGATCCGCAAGGCGCCGCCGCCGATCGAGGAGCTGAGCCCGCGGCGCCCGCCGCCGCCGCGGCTGGCCGCGCTGGCGCTGCACGCGCTCGCCAAGCGACCGGAGCAGCGCCCGACGGCGCGGCGGTTCCGCGAAGAGCTGGCGTCCGTGCTGGCGGACCTGCAGGCCGCGGAGCCCGAGGCCGCCGTCCCGGCCGCGGCGCGAACCGGAGCGGAGAGCAGCGCGGAACACCCGGTGGCCGATGCCGGCCCTACGCCTGGGGGCGAGCCCACCGCGGGCCTGTTACAGCGTTTCTGGCGGCAATTCCGTAGGAAGTGAGCGGGGGACGGGAGGGACAAGAACGAACGAGCGAGGCTCGCGAGATCAGCGCTGCGACAGCCTGGCCAAGAGCGCCGCGCGCTTGCGCTCGAAGGTGGCGGCGTCGACCTTGCCGGCGTCCTTCTGCGCCTTGAGCTCCTGCAGGGCCTTCACCGGGTCGCCGCCATCGTCGACGGCGGCGACCTCGGCCGGCGATGGCGCGGCGGCCGGTGGCGGCATCGGCGCGGCGGCCGGTGCGCTCGGCGCAGGCGCCTGCGCCGCTATCATCTTGGACGTGCTCACGGCCGAGCCGAGCGTGGACAGGATGACCGTCTGCTCGCGCTGATCTGCGACCTCGAGCGTGGTCATGCGGCCGCCCACGCGGCAGGTGACCTCGTGCCGCTGGCGGCGCACGAGAACAACGCCGACCAGCAGCACCACCAGGCTGCCGCCCGCCATGATGAGGCCGCCCACCTGACCGAGAATGGCCTTGCCCGGCTTGCTGGGCTTCGCCTCCGTGTCCTCCGGCGCCGCCTCCTCGTCATCCTTGGGCGGGGCCTCCTCCTCGGCCGGCGCTTCCTCCGCGCTCGGCGCGGGCGCCGCGCCGCCGGGCGTGGGCAGCGCCGGGAGCGTCGGGAGCGTATCGATCTTCTCCTGCTTCTTTTCGAAGAGCCGGTTGATCGGCCCGGTGTTCGTCACCGCGGCGTACACGCCGCTCACCAACATGACGAGCGCCCCGAGGATCAGCACGACGCCCAGCACCTTGAACGGGCGGTGGCTCGTACGGCCGACGTAATCGATGTCCCGCACCGGGAACTCGGCCATACCCATGTCGGTGATGCGCACGAGCCGCTTGTTGGTGATGATGATACTGGCGGGCTCACCCGGGACATAGGGCTGGGGAAAGAACACCTGTTCCTCGGGTCCGAGCACGATCGACATCGGCTTCTCCTCTTCGATCCGCGGTTCTCCTGATCGATTATCACTCGCCAGGACGGGCGGCGAGAAATCCCGCATGGCCCCATCGCTCGGCCGTCGCCGGCCCGGGCGGTGAAGAAGACGCCGCGAAGATGATATGGAGGGGCATGCGTCTCCTCATCGCGGCCCTCGGGCTGGTCTTTCTCGGCTGCGCTCATACCCTTTCGCCCCGCGACGAGATCGCCCGCCTGGAGGACCAGCGGGCGGGCGCCGACCGGCTCATGACCCTGGCCGGCAGCGGGGACGCGGCCCTCCGGCGGCGGGCCCTGCGCGTCCTGGCGCGGCTCCAGGACCCCGCGACCCTGCCTGCGCTCGAGCGCGCCCTGGGCGATTCCGATCCTACCGTACAGGACGAGGCGGCCTTTGCCGTCGAGACCCTGGGCCTGCGCTGGGAAGGTCTGGATGAGATGCCGCGCCAGCGCGCCGAGCAGGCGGTTTTACGCGCGCTCGCCGCGGCACCGGCGCCCCGGCAGGTAGCGCTCCTGCGGGCGCTCGGCACCGTGGCAGGAGAAGAAGGCGCGCGGCAGCTCGTGGAGCGGCTCAGCTCGGCCGAGCCGCGGGTCGCCGAGGCCGCGGCGCTCGCGCTCGGCACCTGGATCCATCGCAACCCGCATCCGGCGACGGCCGCAGCCACGGCCTGGCCCGGGCCAGGGACGGCGCATCTGTCCTCCGAGGCGACCCGCGACCCGGCGGCGCGGCGCGCGCTCGCCTACGCGCTCATGCGCGCCGCGGCCCAGAAGAAGGATGCCTCCCTCGGCGTGGCCCTCCTCGCCGGCCTCGCCGACGACGATGCCGAAGTGCGGGCGCTGTCGGCCAAAGGGCTCGCCGCGTTAGCCCCGCTCGGGGAGGGCGAGCCGGCGGAGCGCCTCGGCCAGCTGGCGACGACGGATCCAGACTGGCGCGTGCGCGTGGAGGCCGTGCGTGCGCTCGCCGCGGCCAGCGCCAAGAGCCACGCTGCCGCCGAGCAGCTCGAACGGGCGCTGCTGGCGCTCGTCCGCGACGCCGTGGCCGCACCGGCACGCCCGGACCCGCGCCCCCTGATGCCGCTCTGGGCGGCCTGGGACCCGGCCATCCCCTATGCCTCCGGGACGACGGCCGAGCGCGCCCTGCCGCTCCTCGAAGAGGCTCGCAAGGCCGCGAGCGGCCCCCACCGTCTCGACCTCGCGCGCCTCGCCTGCGCCGCCGCGGCCGCCCGCGACCGCGCGGTCCGGACCATCGACGCCCTGCACCGCTGCGGCGGGGACAGCATCGCCCCGCGCGAACGCGATCGCCGGGTGGCGCGCACCCTCGGCGCCATCCCCGACGCCGCCAGCGTGGAGGCGCTGTCCATCCTCCTCGTCAGCGTGGATCCCGGCACCCGCTCGCAGGCCGCGGAGTCGCTCGGTCAGATCGCCGCCGCGCTGGAGAAGACCTCGCCCTCCCCCGAGTCCGCCCGGCGCGCCCGCGCCCTCCTTCGCGCGGCGCTGCGCGACACCGACGGCCCGGTGGTGGCCACGGCCGCCGAGGCGCTCGGCCACCTCATGGACACCGAGTCGGCGCCCGGCCTCCTCGACGCGCTGACCCGCTTCGCCCGCCCCACGGACAACGAGATCACCCAGTCGCTCATCGAGGCGCTCGGCGCCGTCCGCGCCCCCTCGGCCGCGCCGGCGCTGCGCCCCCTCCTGGCGAGCTCCATCCCGCCCGTGCGCCTGGCCACCCGCAAGGCGCTCGCCGCGCTCGGGGACACCACGCCCGCGAGCGGGCCCGTCGCGTCGCCCGAGCCCCTCCCCGCCGCCGCGCGCGCCCCGGGAGGCCAGGGCCCCGCCGCCCGGCGCCGCCTGCACCTCAGCACCGACAAGGGGGACATCGTGATCCTGCTCGCCACCGAGGAGGCCCCGGTCACCACCGCCGCGCTCGCGCGCCTCGTCGCACGCCGCTTCTACGACGGCCTCACGTTCCACCGCGTCGTGCCCGACTTCGTGGCCCAGGGCGGCGACCCGCGGGGCGATGGCTGGGGCGGCCCGGGCTACAACCTGCGCTGCGAGCTCCACCCCCGGCGCTACCTGCGCGGCACCGTGGGCATGGCCCTCGCCGGCAAGGACACGGGCGGGAGCCAGTTCTTCGTCACCCACTCCATGCAGCCGCACCTCGATGGCAAGTACACCGTGATCGGCGAGGTGGAGACCGGCATGGACGTGGTCGACGCCCTCCTGCCAGGCGACCGCATCCTCCGCGCCACCCTGTCCCGCTGAAACAAGAACCTCGCCCCCGTCCGCCACGTGAGCGCGCAAAAGCGCCGGCATCGCGCCCCGGAGCCCGCAAAACTTTCGCGCTCGGCGCGCGACCCGCCTCGCGAGGGCCCACGAACACGCCCCGCCACATCCTGGAATGTGGCTTGCTCCTGCCAGCTGGCCATGACGATGCCCAGCCTGCTCGAGTATTTCCTCCCCGAACCCCGCCTCATCGAAGTCGACTGGGTCGAAGTGGCTACCCCGCCCGCCGAGGCCTACCAGGCCCTGCGGCACGGCGACGCCGCCCAGTCACCGCTCGTGTGGGCTCTCTTCTGGCTGCGCACGCTCCCCGAGCGCCTGCGCCGCCGCGACGCCCCGCCGCTCAGCCTGCGCATCGACGACATCGGCGCGTCCAAGCACGGTTTCCACATGCTCGCCGACGAACCCCGCCGGGGCTTCGTCATCGGCGCCATCGGCCGCTTCTGGGAGACCGAGATCCCCTTCGTCGACGTGCCGCCCACCGACTTCGCCGCCTTCGCCGAGCCGGGCTTCGGCAAGGTCGCCTGGGAGGCGCGCTTCGAGCCCCTCGGCCGGACCGGCACCCGGATCGTCCTCGAGCTGCGCGTCACCGCGACGGACGACGAGGCCTGGCGGCGCCTGCGCCGCTACTTCCGCCTCCTCGGTCCCTTCTCGCGCTTCATCCGCCGCCACTTGCTCCACCAGTTCGGCAAGGAGCTCGGCCTCATGCAGGGGCCGGACACGTCCCCCACCGAGACCGCGCCGCCCGCCGCAGAGCCGGCGCTCCATGCGCACGACACCTGGGCCGACTTCGGCGCCGGCACCGTCGGCGCCCTCGGCATGCTGGCCGATCTCGCGACCCCCTTCCTGCGACGCGCGCGCAGCCACTGGGGCGTGGAGCGCGAGGCCGTCGAGCGCCCCTACCCAGGCGACGAGCTCGTGCCCGCACCGCTCTGGGGCTGGACCCACGGCGTCGAGATCGCGGCCCCGGTCAGCGAGGTCTGGCCCTGGGTCGTGCAGATCGGCCAGAACAAGGGCGGCTTCTACAGCTACCAGTGGCTCGAGAACCTCGCCGGCTGCGACGTCCAGAACGCCGATCGCATCCACCCCGAGTGGCAGACCCTCAAGCCCGGCGACACCCTCAGCCTGCACCGCGCCGGACCGCCGTTCTCCGTCGTCGCCGTCGACCCCGGGCACTACTTCCTGGCCCACGGCTACGTGGACGTGCAGACCGGACAGGTCCACGAAGGGCCACCGCCCGAGGGACCGCTGCCCCCGCACCACGTCAACCTCACCTGGCTGTTCCTGGTGGAGTCCCTCGACGAGGGGCGGAGCCGCTTCGTCAGCCGCTACCGCATCGCCTGCAGCGGCGACCTGTCCACGCGCCTGTCGTTCGGCCCGTGGATCGTCGAGCCCATCGGTTTCATGATGGACCGGCGGATGCTGCTCGGCGTGAAGGAGCGGGTCGAGCGGCGGCCCCGCATCGAGTCAGGAGAGCAGGCGCCCAGGGCCCTCACCTGATCCCCCATCGGCCGACCGCGCCGCCTACTTCTGTTTCTTCGCGTAGGTCCCGACCAGCTCGGCCTGCCCGAGGATGTGCCCCTGCATGGCATGGAGCAGCTCCTCCTTGGTGGGCTTCGTCACGTCGAGCACGCGGTCGAGCGCATAGAGCTTGAAGAAGTAGCGATGGCGCCCAATCGGCGGGCAGGGACCGCCATACCCGGTCTTCTTCCAGTCGTTCAACCCCTCGCGCGCCCCCGCCGGCAGCGGCTTCCCGCCCTCGGGCAGCCCCGCCGTCTCCGGCGGCAGGTTGGCGAGCACCCAGTGCACCCAGGTCACCCGCGGCGCCTTGGGATCCGGCGCGTCCGGGTCATCGACGATGAGGGCCAGGCTCTTGGTCCCCGCGGGCACGCCCTCGAAGACGAGCGGCGGCGCGGTGTCCTTGCCCTCGCAGGTGTAGAGCGCGGGGATCTCGCCGCCGGCGGCGAACCGCTCGGAGCGAATCTTGAGCGACACGGCAGCTCCCTCCTTGCCCGCGGCCGGGGCCACGCCTCCGACGAGGACCACGCCGGCCAGCAGGGCGGCAGCCAGGAAACGATCACGGTTCAGCATCAGTTCTCCTCGCAAAGAATGGACCGGGAGACGACCCCGACTCGGGGACTTCAGGCCCGCTGCCCCCAGAACAGGATGCGCGCGAACGGGTAGAAATACGGCCGCGTGTCCTCGAGGAGCGGCGCGAGCCGCGCGCGATACCGGGCCAGGAACTCCTCGTAGAGCGGCCCCGGCAGCCGCGCGCGATAGACCGTCAGCGTCGTGCCCCGCGTCCACTCCGCGACCTCGTCGCGGCTCGCCAGGTGGTGCCCATAGACCTGCAGCCGCACGTGCTGCTCGCGATAGCCGAGCCGGTCGAGGAGCGCCGCATAGTCCCTCGGCGAGAGCACCGGGCTGTGCCGCACGTAGCCGCCGAGCGCCTCGCGGAACGGGCTCTCTCCCGCCAGCGTCGCGGCCACCTCGTGCGAGATGTGGTCGTGGTTGGCGGGCACCTGCACCGCCAGCTGCCCGCCGGGCGCGAGGAGCGCCGTTAGCCGTCCGAGCAGCGCCGGATGGTCGTCCACCCAGTGCAGCGCCGCGTGCGAGAAGATGAGGTCGTAGGGCCCGTTCGCGCCGGCCGCGAACTCCGTGCCGATGTCACCTGGCGCGAAGCTGAGCCCGTCCCGCGCGCCCTCGACCAGCGGGCGGGCCTGGGCCAGCATCTCCTCGGAGTTGTCCATGCCCAGCGTGGAGGCCGCCTCGAGCCGCTCGTGCAGGTCGCGGGTGAGCCGCCCCGTCCCGCAGCCGAGATCGATCACCCGCATCCCCGGCCGCGGCCGCACCAGGCCCAACAGATCCGCGAACGGCTGACTGCGCTCGCCCGCAAAACGCTCGTATTGCTTTGGGTCCCAGGTCATGGCCGGGGATTCTACTCCTCGATCCCACAGAATGCCGGCTTGCCGCGCCGCCGTTCCCTGGGCTATGTGTGCGCGACGCCACACGGCCCAAGAGCACGAGGTAGCGAGCATGTTCACCGACACCGTCCCGACCCAGCCCCGCATGGACCTCCCCACCATCGAATGCCGCAACCCGGCCACCCTCGAGCGGCTCGGCGAAGTGCCGGCCCTCGACGCCAAGGCCGTCGGCGAGCGCGTCGAGCGCGCCCGCCGCGCGCAGAAGGCCTGGGGCGAGACCTCCTTCGCCGAGCGCCGCCATGTCCTCCGCACCCTCCTCGACTACATCGTCGACCACCAGGAGGAGATCGCGCGCATCTGCTCGCGCGACTCCGGCAAGACCCTGCTCGACGCCGGCATGGGCGAGATCTTCCCCGTGTGCGAGAAGATCCGCTACCTCATCGCCTCGGGCGAGCGCGATCTCGCGCCCGAGGCCCGCGACCCCGGCATCCTCATGCACAAGGCCGCGCGCGTCGAGTACCACCCCCTCGGCGTCGTCGGCGTCCTGTGCCCGTGGAACTTCCCCTTCCACAACGTCTTCTGCCCCGTCGTCCCGGCCCTCTTCGCGGGCAACGCCGTCATCGCCAAGGTCTCCGAGTGGACCTCCTGGTCGGCCGCCGACTTCCAGGCCATCTTCGACCACGTCTTCGCCAAGACCGGCCACTCCGCCGACCTCGTGCAGATCATCACCGGCGCGGGCGAGACCGGCTCGGCCCTGGTGACCTCGGGCGTGGACAAGGTGTTCTTCACCGGCTCGCCGCAAAACGGCCGCAAGGTCATGGCCGCCGCCGCCGAGACGCTCACCCCGGTCGTGCTCGAGCTCGGCGGCAAGGATCCCATGATCGTCTGCGACGATGCCGACCTCGAGCAGGCGGTCTCGGCCGCGATGACCGGCGTCTTCACCGCCTGCGGCCAGATGTGCGTGGCTGCCGAGCGCCTCTACGTCTTCGACGGCATCTACGACCGCTTCGTCGAGCGCGTGGTCGAGCGCGTGCGCGGCCTGCGCCAGGGCGTGCCGCTCGAGAGCGCCCCCGGCGATCAGGATCTCGGCGCCACCACCATGCCGCGCCAGCTCGAGATCATCGAGCGTCAGATCGCCGACGCCGTGCAGAAGGGCGCGCGGGTGCTCGCGGGCGGCCGGCGCAACCCCTCGCTGCGCGGCCAGTTCTTCGAGCCCACCGTGGTGGTCGACGTGGATCACAGCATGGCCCTCGTGCGCGAGGAGACCTTCGGTCCGGTGATGACCATCATCCGCGTGCACTCCGAGGGCGAGGCCGTGCGCCTGGCCAACGACTGCGCCTACGGCCTCGGGTCGAGCGTGTTCACCAAGGACCCCAAGCGCGCCGATCGCATCGCGCGCCAGATCTCGGCCGGCATGACCGTGATCAACGACTACGGCATCGCCTACATGGCGCAGTCGCTGCCCTTTGGCGGCGTGCGCATCTCGGGCTTTGGCCGCATCAACGGCCGCGAGGGCCTGCGCGCCTGCTGCAACGAGAAGGCGTACCTCACCGACCGCCTCCCCATCCACCCCGCCTACCCCATCTACCCCGTGCGGCCCGAGAGCTTCGACCTCCTGCAGGATCTCGTGACCGTCGTTTATGGTGGCAGCACCATGAAGCGCGCCGGCGCCGCCCTGCAGATGGCCCGCCGCCTCCTCGCCATCGCCCGCGGTCGTTAGAAGGAGACGAGGAGGACGCGGTCCCAGGACGGCGCCTCCTCCGACACCGCCGCCAGCAGCGCCAGCGCCACCCCCGCCGCCCCCTTCAAAAGGCCCGGCTCGTCGAGCCACCCCGCGGCCGCGTCCCAGCAACCAAAACCGGCGATCCCCTGCCCGGGCCGACACAGGCCCAGCGCGCGGCCCAGCCAGCGGCGGCCAGCCTCGCCGAGGACCTCGTCGCCCGTGGCCTGGTAGAGACGGTTGAAGAGGTGCCCGATCCCCGCGGCCCCGTGGCAGAGACCGGCGTCGTACACCGGCTCCTCGTCCACGGCGCGGCTCGCTGCGCGACGTGCGAGCGCCAGCGCGGCGCTGGCCCACGCCGGCTCACGCACCGCTTGCGCCGCCATCCCCAGCGCGGCCGCGATCCCCACCTCGCCGTAGCACCAGCCCGGCCGCGTCGGCACCTCTTCCCCGTCGGGGCCGAGGATGGACGGCCAAGAGCTCCGGGCCAGCAGCCAGGCCATCGCCCCGTCGAGGAGCCGGCGCGCCCCGGGGACGTCCGCGTGCGCCGCCCGCGCGAGGAACGCGGTGATGCCCGGGACGCCATGCGCGACGCCGAGGTTGTACTGTCCCTGGGGGAAGCGCGCCCGGTGATCGGGCGGCAGGAGCGACGGTGGGGTGCGCCAAGCGAGGCCGGTGGGCGAGGGTTCGGCGAGCGCCGCCAGCTGGGCGACGATGTGCCGCAAGGCGGCCGCGGCGGCAGCAGAGGGGAGACGCTCGAGGGCGTGCACGCCGATCCCCACCAGGCCGGAGACGAGATCGTGCGGGCCGCGCCACCCTTGCGCGACCTGCGCATCGAGCCAGGCGTCGACGTCGTCCTCGTCCCCACCGATGAGGTGACGCCGCACCCAGGCGAGCCCGGTGAGGCCGGTCCAGAGGCCGGGCTCGACGGCGGCATCGTCCGCGTTCATGTTCGCGATGGCGGCTTCGAGGAGCGCGGCGGCCGCGTCCTCGTCGCCGAGGTAGGCCATGAGCAGGGCCGTGCCCGCGCGGCCCGCGCCGAGGTTCCAGCGGGCTTGCGAGACCTCGGCGCGGTGCGCGCCGTCATAGGCGGGCGCGGTCGGCTCGCGGAGGAGCGCCGCGATCTGGCGGACCGCGTCGCTCGCCTCGCGAGCCGATTCACCCGTGAGCAGGGGGCGCCACACGGCAGCGCGCCGCCTAGTAGCTGGGCGCCGCCCACCGCGGGCAGAGGAGGCAGTCCGTATCACCGCAGTAGGTGGGGTCCGTCAGGTTGCTCGCACCGCCGGCGACCTGCGAGAGGTCACGGTTCGAGAGCTTGCGCAGGGTCTCCTTGCTCAGCTGCAGCTTGAGGTTGCTTCCCTTGCCCATCGTCTTCGTCTTGTTGTCCATGTTCCTCTCCTTTGTGAGCGGTGCATCACCCGGATCGCTGCCCCGGTGACCGGCCCGCCTCCCTGGAGGCCCAAGGGACCTCGAACCGGGTGGCGGGCAACGACCAGACGAAGAGCAAGCCGCTTGCCAGCCCATAACCCAGGATCTCCGCGGTCTTGGCGGCGGCGGCTGTTGCCTGCTGAGCAACAGGTGTTGCAACAAGAGGCTCCCGGCGGGGGGTGGTGGCCGCCCGCAGGGCCTTGCCCGTGCTGTTCGCGCCTCAGTCGCCCGCGGAGATCACGATTTCAGAAACTGCGAGCGGCTTTCCCCTCACGGAGATCACGTTTACAAAAGAACTGCCCCTCGCTGCTGCGTCAGGTGGTGCGGGGTGGGTCTCCCACGAGCGGGATGGACTGCTCGAACTGGAACACGTGGTGCGGGTCCCAGGCGGTCTTGATCTCCCGCAGCCTGGTGACGTTGCCCCCGTAGTACATGTGCAGGTACTCGAAGTTCTCCCTGGAGCGGCTGCCCAGGTCGAGGTCGACGAAGTTGACGTACGTGCCGCTGGTATGCTCCTGCAGCGCCGTCCGGAGAGCGTTCGTCCACCGGGTCGCTTTCTTGCCGGCGGCGGTATTGGCGCGGTCCTGCCAGCTGCCACCGAACTCCAGGATGAAGTGGGCATGCCGGTGATAGAAGGCGGTGGCCGACGGGGAGACCTGGGCCATGGCGCCACCGAAGCTTTGCATCCAGATGTCGCAGCTCACGTCGGCTGGCGCGGAGGTCATGGCGACCTGGATGGTGGCGAGCGCTTGCTCGGGCAGGGGGCGGTCGACGAAGGCGCCGCTGGTCTTGAACGGGTGGTCACACTGGTTGTCGAGGCTGTTGAAGTAGACGGTGGACATGTACCAGGACATCGGCTCGATCCGCACGGGGCCGCTGGGCGGGCACTCGGTGATCCAGGGTTGCAGCAGCGCATGCAGCTGCTCGGCGGTGCCCAGGTAGACCCCTTCGGAGTGCAGCGAGCCGTCGGGCGAAGACGAGAACGTGAGCTGGCAGGTCAGATGGGGATCGTGGAGGGTGGGCGCCCAGTGCTGCCAGTAGTTCATCACGGACCGGAACTGATCCGCGCGCCACGCCAGCCGGTAGACCACCACCTGGGAGACCGGGACCAGCTCGAGCGTGAAGGCCGTGACGATGCCGAAGTTGCCGCCGCCGCCGCCGCGGAGCGCCCAGTACAAGTCAGGGTTCGTGGTGGCGTTGGCCTCCACCACCTGGCCCGTCGCGGTGACCATCTGGAGACTGCTGACCCGGTCGAGGGCCAGGCCGTACGCGCGGGTCAGCATCCCGATGCCCCCGCCCTGCAGCACGCCCGAGATGCCGACGCCGCCCATGGTGCCGAGGGGAAAGGCGAACCGGCCGGTCGCCCCGAGCAGGTTCCACATGTCCTGCTGCGTGAGGCCGGCGCCGACCCGGGCGGTGCCGGTCGCGGGGTCGATGGTGGCCGCCTTCAGGGCGCTGATGTCGATGATGAGACCCTCATCCACCAGGGACAGCTCTTCATAGCTGTGGCGCCCGCTGCGGACCCGGAAAGGGACGTGATGCCTCGTCACGTATTTGACGGCGTTCCGAACGTCCTCGACGTTCTGACAGAACACCAGGGCGGCGGGTGACTTGGTGTAATGGAGATTGAAATTGGTTCGGTCGACGTTGTAGTTCGGGTCGGCCGGTAGCACGACCTTCCCGGTGAGGCCTGACCAATCCCAGGTATGAGTCATTTCGGCGCTCCTTCCTTCCTTGAGCTTGAGGTCGAGCGCAAGACGGCAGGTCACCCCTTGGGAGGTCTGCCCCGGCGCTCCCCTGGGAAGAGACATCGCGGCAGCGACTTATGCAGAGGGGGCTGAAGCATCCCCGCGCCTCGGAGAGCCGCTGCGTTTTGCTCGGGCAGGTGTTATGCTCTCCTCATGGAGCTGCGCCTGTCGCTTCCCGAGTCGCTGCGGTCTCGCATATGGCAACCGCGGGAGCTGGCCTTGCTCGGTCTCCGGCCGGAAGCGACCCACCTGCCGGTGGATTGGTCGAGCTGGTACCTCACGGACGAGGAGGACATGGGGGAGAGTGCCGAGCAGGGCGAGATCGTCCGCATCCTCCTCTCGGTGCTGCGGGAGTGGGCCCGCGAGCGCGGCTGGGAGCGCATCTTCTGGGGGCGGGATCAGTTCTTCGCCTGGGTGCCGGGCCAGCCGCAGGTGCGCGTCTCGCCCGATATCTACTTGATAGACGATCCGCCTCCCGCGCCGTTGCCGGACAGCTGGCAGACGTGGCTGCCGGGGCATCGGCCGCCGCGCTTTGCGGTCGAGGTGGTGTCCCACGACCACCAGAAGGACTACGAGGACGCGCCGCTCAAATACGCGCAGCTCGGGACGCAGGAGCTGGTGATCTTCGATCCGGGGGCGCTCCCCCGTGTGGAGCGGCGGATCCCGCTGCAGCAGTATCGGCGCAACGCCGCGGGCGCGTTCCTGCGCGTGTATGCGGGGCCGGGGCCGGTGCACAGCGTCGAGCTCGATGCCCATCTGGTCCTGCGCAAGGAGGGGAGCGTGGTGCGGCTGCGCCTGGCCCGGGATGCCGCCGGTCAGGATCTCGTGCCCACGGCCGAGGAGCGAGCCGAGGCCGAGGCGAAGGCGCGCCGCGAGGCCGAGGCGGCGCGCTGCAAGGCCGAGGCGGCACAGCACAAGGCCGAGGCGGCGCGTCGCAAGGCCGAGGCAGCACAGCACAAGGCCGAGGCGGCGCGTCGCAAGGCCGAGGAGCGGGCCGCCGCCGAGGCGGAGGCCCGCCGTGAGATCGAGGACCGCATCGTCAGAGAAGAAACAGCGCGCTGCGAGGCCGAAGCACGGCTGCGGGAGCTGGAGGAGATGCTCAAGAAGCTCCGCGGCTGAGGTTCATGCCGCCACGGCCGATCGCGGACCCTGCGGCGGGAGCTCGATCGTGTGTATCCTCGCCTTCTCATGGAGCAACGACCTCGGACCGTACGTGCGGCCGTCGTGCAGGCGGCCTCGGTGGCGTTTGATCGGGCTCGCACGCTCGAGAAGGCGCGCGATCTCGCGGCCGATGCGGCGCGCCAGGGCGCCGAGCTGGTGGTCTTCCCGGAGGCCTTCGTGTCGGGCTACCCGAGAGGCCTCACCTTCGGGGCCACGATCGGCTCGCGCACGCCCGAGGGCCGCGAGCAGTATCGCCGCTACTGGGAGAGCGGCGTGGACGTGCCCGGACCGGCGGTGGAGGCGCTCGCGTCCGTGGCCGCGGAGAGCCGCATCCACCTCGTCATGGGCGTGATCGAGCGCGACGGCGGCACGCTCTATTGCACGGTGCTCTTCTTTGCCCCCGATGGCCGCTACCTCGGCAAGCACCGCAAGCTCATGCCGACCGCGAGCGAGCGCCTGATCTGGGGCTTTGGCGACGGCTCGACGCTGCCCGTGCTGGACACGGCCCTCGGTCGGGTGGGCGCGGCGATCTGCTGGGAGAACTACATGCCTCTCTTGCGCATGGCGCTCTATGCCAAGGGCATCGAGTTCTACTGCGCGCCCACGGCCGACGGCCGCGACACCTGGCTGCCGACGATGCGGCACATCGCCCTCGAAGGCCGCTGCTTCGTCCTGTCGTGCAATCAGTTCGCGCGCCGGCGCGACTACCCGGCGGACTACGCCACCGCCTTCGGCGACGACCCGGACACGGTGCTGTCGCGCGGCGGGAGCTGCATCGTGGGGCCGCTCGGCGAGGTGCTGGCCGGGCCCCACTTCGAGGGGGAGTGCATCCTCACCGCGGACCTCGACCGCGACGAGCTCGGCCGCGCGAAGTACGACTTCGACGTGGTGGGGCACTATGCCCGGCCGGACGTGTTCCGCCTCCAGGTGAACGAGGAGCCGCAGCCGCCGGTGGTGACGAGGAGCGGCAGCTCGTCGTAAGGGCGTCTCGCATCGGCCGGGGAGCCGCCCACACCGGCAGACCGGCGCCACACTTGCACCATCTCCCGCAATGCGCACGAGAGAGACCAACACCTGGCTCGGCATCGCCGGCTTCGGCGCCATCGCCGGCCTGCGGACCGCGCTCGCGCCGGCGCTGCTCGGGGAGCGGCTGCTCGCCTCTGGCCCGGGGATGGCGCCGCGGGTGCTGAAGATCCTGGCCGGCGTCGAGCTGCTGCTCGACAAGATGCCGTTCGCCGGCGCCCGGACCCGGGGGCTGCCCCTCGCCGCCCGCGCGGTGAGCGGCGGGCTCATCGGTTTCCTGCTCGGGCGCCACAGCCGCTCGCCGGCCGGCGCCGCCTTGCTCGGCGCTTCGACGGCGGTCGGGGCCGCAGTGGGCGCCTATCACCTGCGTAAACAGGCGACGCAGCGGCTCGGCGTACCGAATGTGCTGGCCGGGATGCTCGAAGATGGGCTGGCGCTGCTGGCGGGGAGGGCGTTGCTGGCCGTGGTCGAGTAGCGGCTCGCGGTGGAGCCGGCTCAGCTCAGCTGGCATAGAGGCGCAGGTCGCTCACCAGCACCCGCACCATCTGACGCACCCGATCGAGCTCGGGGTGGCGCACGCACACGAAGCCGTCGCTGATCACGGTCTGCCGCCAGTCGCGCCGCGCGGCGCCGATGGGCAGGAGCTCCTCGCGCACGATGTGGCCGCCGCACACGGACAGCACCTTCTCGGCGCCATGGATGGCGCGGATGCGGCCCTGCCCTTCGGCGCGCTTGAACACGAGCCCCACGTGGTAGCGCCGGTGCACGGGCTCGCTGAAGCGCCCGTAGCACGCGAGCTCGGCCCAGCCCCGGAAGAGGTCGCAGTCGTTGCTGTAGTTCATCATGTCGACGAGGTGCCCGCCGCCCGAGCGCGCGCCGATCTCGCCGAACACCGCCTCGCCGCGCGAGTTCCGGAACCACTCCATGTGGGTGAAGCCCGAGCGCAGGCCGAGCGCCCGCACCACGCCGCGGGCGAGCTCCTGCGCGTCGTGGAACTCCGGCGCGTCGGGGTGGCGGAAGGTGATCTGGGCCGGGCTGATCCACTCGTTCTGGCGCGACTCGAGCGGGCGCGGGAAGTACTGGGTGATGCTGTGGAACACCGGCTCGCCGTCCTTCCACAGGGCATCGAAGGTGAACTCGTCGCCGTCGATGAACTCCTCGACCGTGACCTCGGGCACGTGGCGGAGGAGCGGCGCGATCTGCTGCAGCTCGGCCGCGTTGTTCACCCGGTAGGTGTCTTGCGAGCCGGCCCCGGCCACGGGCTTGACGCACACCGGGAAGCCGATCTCGTGCGTGGCCGCGATGCAGTCGGCCACGCTGTGGGCGCGGATGCCGCGCGGGGTGCGCAGGCCCGCGGCCGCCACCTGGGCCTTCATCTTCACCTTGTCGCGAAACAGGATGGCCTGCTCCGGGAGCAGCCCCGGGCAGCCGGTGCGCCGCCGCAGCTCGGCCGCCAGCATGATGAGCGGCTCCCACAGGGTCTCGACGCGGTCCACGTGCGAGCCCCGGATCCAGCGCTCGATCTCCTCGGCCGCGCGGCCGAGGTCCTGCCACGAGGAGACCTGGAGGTAGCCGGCGAGGTGGCGGCGCACCGCCTCGGGCACCTGATCGAGCGGCACGTCGCCGACGGCGCGGATGCGCGCGCCGACGTCGGCCAGGCCGCGGGTGAAGTGCACCATGTCGGGCGGGTAATGGGGCGAGAGGAAGACAACGTCCATGGGATACATCTTTAACCGCATCGGCTCCGGGGGAGAAGAACGGAGCCGAGGGCTGGGGTTCCAGCGCGGCGACATCGCTGTATGCTCGCGTCCCATGAACCCAGAGACGCCTCATCCCCCTGCGCACGCGGGCGCAGCCCCGGGCCCGACGACCGCTCGGTTCCCCTTCGACCCCTTCCCGCGCAGCTGGTACCTCGTGGCCTGGAGCGATGAGCTCGTGGCCGGGGCGGTGCTGCCGCTCGCGTACTTCGGCCGCGAGCTGGTGCTGTTCCGGACGGCGGAGGCCAAGGGACGACCCGTGGTGCTCGACGCCTACTGCCCGCACCTCGGCGCGCACCTCGGGCACGGCGGGGCGGTGTGCGGCGAGACGCTGCAGTGCCCGTTCCATGGCTGGCGCTTCAACGCCGCGGGGCAGTGCGTGCTGGTGCCGCACGCGAGCCGCATCCCGCCGCTGGCCGAGACGCGCTCCTGGCCGGTGCACGAGACGAGCGGGATGATCCTCGTCTATTACGACCCCGAGGGCGCGGCCCCGGGCTGGGCGGTGCCGGAGATCCCCGAGGTGGGCGGGGCCGGCGCCGGAGGGGCGGCAACGGACGAGTGGCTGCCGGTCGAGCGGCGGCGCTGGCGGGTGCGCACCCACGTCAAGGACACGAACGAGAACAACTGCGACCGCGCGCACCTCCTCTTCATGCACGGGCTCGAGGCGGTGGACTCGACCGCCGAGACCGAGGGGCACGTGATGCGCGTGCGCCACGCCTTCAAGGCGGAGATGAGCCGCATCGGCATGCCGGGCACGGTGTTCGATGGGGTGGTCGAGGGCACGCACACGGGGCTCGGGGTGCTGCAGCAGCGCATCCGATCGCTGGTCGAGGGGCTGCTCGTGAGCACGCAGACGCCGATCGATGGGGAGTACGTGGACCTGCGCTTCGCGTTCACGGTGAAGTCGGCGCCGAACGCGGACATCGCCCGGGTGGCGATGACGGCGATGTGGAACGACCTCGTGCGCGACGTGGAGGACGACATCCGCATCTGGGAGCGCAAGGCGTATCTGTCGCGGCCGGTGCTGTCGGAGGCGGACGGGCCGATCGGGCTCTACCGGAAGTGGAGCCGGCAGTTCTGAGGCGGTTTGACGCGTCCGGACAAACCCGATTGCGCGAGCGCCCGTTCGCAGACAACATGTGCGCTCTACTGACTACGAGGACCCCATGCGCATGATCCTGATTGGCCCGCCCGGCGCGGGCAAAGGCACTCAGGCGGCTCGCCTGGTCGAGACCTTGAAGATCCCGCACATCTCGAGCGGCGACATGCTGCGCGCCGCGGTCAAGGAAGGCACCGAGCTCGGCAAGGCGGCCGACGGCTACATGAAGCTCGGCAAGCTCGTGCCCGACGACGTCGTCATCGGCATGATCCTCGAGCGGATCCAGAAGCCGGACTGTGCCCAGGGGTTCATGCTGGACGGGTTCCCGCGCACCCCGCCGCAGGCCGAGGCGCTCGACAAGGCGCTGCGCGACGCCGGGGTCCACCTCGACACGGTCCTCCTGGTCGAGGTGCCGGACGAGCTCATCATCGAGCGCGTGACCGGCCGGCGGTCGGATCCGGTGACCGGGGCGATCTATCACCTCAAGTACAACCCGCCGCCGAGCGACGTGGCGGACCGGCTGCTCCACCGCAAGGACGACACGGTGGAGGCGTGCACCGAGCGCCTCGAGAAGTACCACCGCGAGACCCGGCCGATCATCCCGTTCTACGAGGCCAAGGGCATCCTCAAGCGCGTGGACGGGGTCGGCTCCCTCGACGAGGTCGCCGCCCGCATCGTCGCCGCCCTGCGCTAAGTACAGCGCCCCGCAACTGGGTGACCACCGCGAGGGACCTTCTGTGCAGGGCCGCTCCGCGCTCGGGGTCCTCGGCCCACCCTGATGGCCCAGGGCTCACCCTACTGCCCATGCCTGCGGAAGCGCGCTCCGGGCCCTGCACAGAAGGTCCCTCGCCCACGCTGGTCACGATCTTGCGGGGCGCTGTCCCAAGAGCAAACGCCCGTCGTCAGCCGCATCCGCAGTATATCGCTCGCGGTGAGCGTGTCCTTTCCGTTCCTCAAGCCCTACTTCACTAGCCCCATCCCTCTACTTCACTAGCCCCAAGCCCTACTTCACTAGGCTCAAGCCCTACTTCACTAGCCCTCCCCGTCTACTTCACTAGCCCCAAGCCCTACTTCACTAGCCCCACCCCTCTACTTCACTAGCCCCACCCCTCTACTTCACTAGCCCCACCCCTCTACTTCACTAGGCTCAAGCCCTACTTCACTAGCCCTCCCCGTCTACTTCACTAGCCCCAAG
>DATAGU010000004.1:0-5501 GCA_036263495.1 Polyangia bacterium
GCGCCTACTTCGACCCGGTCGACAAATAGCGCCCCGGTAGTGGGTGGCGTCTCCGGAGGAGGGGGCCGCTCACCCTCTGGTAGGCGGCAGTGGGCTCGGATCATAGACGGGGGCGGCGGCATTGGTAATGCCCTCATCGCCACCAACGACCCCCCGTAAGACCGAAGGTGGGATCACGCCAGCCGCCATGCGCACGCGTGCATGCCTCCTGCGAGAGGTGGGGGCCTGTGTCTTGCCGTTCTTGTCGTCTCGTCCTGCCATGGGGCCTCCTGTCTTCCGGCGAGTGGCAGCCTTAGTTCATGAGGAGGATGCGGTGCACCCACTCATGGTTCTTCTGCTGGAGCCAGAGCCGCTGCTCCTCACGTAGGGCCGTCATCGGATCCTGGATGCGGGTGCGTATCAGCACTTTAACAAGGAACCGACGGCCCTCCACCTGCGGAATCGGCCCCGCCGCGTAGAGGACAGCCTTCCCTCTCGCCCCACGGAACGCCATGGGGAGACTGAGCAGGTCCTGGCGATACGAAGCGATCCCCGTACCGCATTGGTCCATGAGCGCGATCACCGGGGCGTGCGAGAGCGGGCTCCGCAAGACCATGCTCGCGGTCAGCGCGTAACGCCTGTCCTTTCCTGGGGAGAGCGCGAGGAACTCCTCCCCGTTAGCCGAGAGGCAGGGCACGTCGAACAGAACCTCCGTGGCGTTCTGCAGCTGGTCCAGGACGTTGCCGACCGTGGCGCGTCCGCCCTCGAGGATCGTGAGCGAGGAGGTCGCGACCTCATCGCCGCTCCAAGGCGCCCGCGGTTTGAGCCCGAGGCCCGAGGGTGGGTCAGGGGCACGCACCACGAGGAGATGAGAGGGCTCGTTCCCGGCGTTCTCCGGCACCGCGGGTCCCCAACGGAAGGACCAGCGGAGGTCCGACGGCAAGAGGTCTGTCCCTCTGGGGAGCGGCGGCGGCGCGAAGACATCGACGTGCGGGCAGCCATACAGCGCGGCCTCGATATCATCCGGAATAAGGCGGGCCACATCGATGTCCGGGCTTGCTCGATGGCCGTCGTAGTGCTGGTGCGCCACGCCGCGGGCATCGAGGCTCACCACCAGCGATCGCCCGTCCGACACCAGGGCGCCGAGTACGCATCGTGACGGCCGTGAAAGGCCCTGCTGTTCGGCGAGGGTTGCCAGCACCTCCAGGGGTTCCCCTGCCTTGGCATGATCGAAGCTCAGTTCCAGATAGGCATAGAGAAGGGCATTTCGGGCATCCACATCCCCGCTGGGTGAGCGCTTCGCCATGGCCACCGACTGCATCAAGGTGGCGCGGCCCTCCTGGCGGTCGTACGGGAGCACGAGGCACCCCTCGAGATACGTTGCGATCGCCTGTTGGCCTGGATTCAAGCCTCCCTGGCGGCGGAGGGTTTCGATCTCCCCACGCAACTGGGTCCAGGGCTTTATCGCCAGACCGGCCCGGTCGAGCTGGGTCAACACGCTCAACGATGCCAGCGTGCGGGGCTGCTCGCAGAGCGGCGCCGCGAGGATCTCGCGGCGCGCCTCCTCGAAGCGGAGTTCGTCGAGATACCCTACGGCACGATTCACATGCACGAAGCGTTGCCGTTCGCAGCGTTCGGGTTCGCGTAGCGCGGTCTCGTCGAGATAGGCCCGATGGAGGATGGGATCGTTGCGACGATAGGCGATTTCGCTGAGGTCCCCGAGGAGCGTCGCCTCGGCCGTCATGTCTCCGGTCTTGCGCGCCATCTCCAGGGCGGCCTCCGCATGGGCCTCCGCCTCGGGCAACGCCAGCAGCGAGATGTAAAGACGGATGAGCGAGAGATCGAGGCGGATGCAGCGGAATTCGGGGCCCCGCTCCACGCACGTCTTACGGCCCGCCAGCAGGCGCTCCTCGGCCCGCCGAACCTCGCCGCGCGCCATCTCGACGTTCGCCACTTCGTTCTCGGCGAGCAGATCGAACCACGGGTCGCCCAGGGCCTGAGCCGCCGCCTGGAACTCCTCCAGATGATCGCCCGCACGGAGCGTGAGGATCATGGCGCCGACGAGCATGTCGTCCTCGCCGGCCGCCCGGAGCCGCGCGAAGTAGTCCTCGAGGGCCCCGCCCTGCAGCGCGTCGTAATGGGCCGCGAGCTGCGCATAGGTGCCCGCCAGCTGCGCGCGGCGGACAGAGAACGTCGCCGCGACCCGCCGCACGAAGCGCTCAAGGACATGATTGAGGTTGCGACGATCCAGCGCCTCGGCGAGCGGCAGGAACTCCAGCGCCCGCGCCGCGCTCGTCGCCGCCCGCACCCCATCATAGAAGTACAGCTGCGCGTGGCCGGGCGCGACGTCGACGAGCTCCGGCACCACCGGCCCGCCGGCCACCATCGCCCGACCCTGGGCCCTCATCTCCTCGAAGGCCCGGCGCTTCGCCTCATCGGCCGCCTGGAGCATCGCCAAACGGATCCCGGCCTCCTGACTCCAGCCCGGCTCGCCCGCGGCCTGGATGCGCCCGAACACCGTCGCCGCCGCCCCCGTCAGCGTGAGGTCCTGCAGCGCCAGCGCCTGATTCCAGCGCGCGGCCGGATGCGCGGGCTCGGCGAGGAGCGCGCGCGACGCCAGCCGGAACGCCTCCGACGGCGCCTTCAGCCGAAGAAAGACCAGCGCGCGCTCACTGTCGATATCGGGACTGCGCGAAGGCGGAGGCGACATCTTCAGGATCGTCCCTTCGGCCGCTTCTTCGGGTGGCGGATCGAGCTGGTCCAGATCGGCGAACGCCCGCGCCTCACTCCCCGGCCCGCCCTTGAGCAGCTCTCCGATCGCCGCCGCATGGTGCGCTCCCCTCTTCTCCAGCTGACCGAGCGCCTCGGGATCGACATTCACCCGGGGCGCCTCGTTCGTCCCCTCCTCGCCGGGCGGCGGCAGATACGAGGCCATGGACGGCTCATTGAACCGGCCCGTCATCGGCCGGCTCGTGAGCGGCTCGCACAAGACATCTTTCACCGTCGCCACCGCCGCCGCTCCACTCGGTGGAGCCACCTGCGCCGGGCGCCAGCGCGGAACGATCCCGAGCACCGCCACGAGCACCGCCGCCACCCCCATCGCCGCCCAGCGGCGGCGCGACGTCGCTGGCCGTGCGGGCCTGGGCTCTGGCACCTCGGCCCCTGAGGTCCCTGAGGTCGGTTTCATGGGGAGCAGCCCCTCCGCGCTCCGCACTCCGACGATCGCCGGGCGAGCCGCCTCGGCTGGGGCCTCCGGCGCTTTGGGCACCAGCGTCAAGACCGGCCGGGGCTCTGGCACGAGGCCCGTCTCCGACGGGAGGAGCCTGGAGCCGGCCGGCCCATCCTCGAGCACCCGGGCCTGAACGACCGGATCCTCCGCCAGGATCCCGCGCATCTTCGTGCGCACCTCCTCGGAGGCCGAGCGGATCTTGCTCTCCAGCTTCTTCAACGCGGGCTCCCCCGGTCGCCACACCTGCGCGCGCTGACACTCCGCCACCGCCGCCGCCGTATCCCCCTGGGCCGCGAAGGTGAGCGCCTTCTGCTGGAGCACCACCACCATGTGCCGCTCGATCTGGCCGAGGTAACCGGACGGCTCGGCCAGGAGGGCTCCGAGCTCGACCGCCGGCGCCTCGAAGAAATCCCGGCGCAGCCCGCGCGCGAGCTCCCGCGCCACCGAGGCCATGTCCGGCCAGCGCTTCGTGGGCTCGTAGAGCAGCCCTCGTTCCAGGACCTCATCGAGCGCCGGCGGCACCCGAGGGTCGGCCTTGCGCGGGCGCAGATAGTCTTGCCGCCGGATGAGTTCGAGCTGCGCCTCCACCGTCGGTCCGGCGAAAGGCAGACGCCCGGTGAGGAGCACGTAGCCCAGGACCGACAGGGAAAATTGATCCGCCTCGGTCCCGAGCGGCAGGCCGAGCATCTGCTCGGGGGAGGCGTAGCCGAGCCTCCCGATGAACGGCTCGCCGGGCACGGGCGCCGTCCAACCGTTGGCCGCGAGGAAGGCGACGCGGCCGAATCCGGAGAGCACCAGGCGGCCCACGCTCTCGGGGTCGATGATCACCCGGGAGGGATGGAGGTCGCGATGCACCTGCCGCGGCTCGTGCACGGCGATGAGCATCTGCGCGAGATCGAACAAGAGGACCATCACCGCCGGTGGCGGGAGCGGGCTGTAGAGCCGCGAGAACTCTTCGAGAGTGCGCCCGCGTACGAGCTCCAGCACGAGATAGGGCTCGGGCCCGTCGAGGTGCGCCTCGAGGAGGCGCATCACACCGCGGTGGTTGATCGGGCCGAGGGCCTTGGCCTCGCGGACGAGCCGTTCGCGGGCCAGGGGGTCGCTGGCCCCTTCAGGCCGCAGACGCTTGATGGCGACCCAGCGTTCGGCCTGGGGATCGGCGGCGACGTTCATCGTCGTTGTCTGGCCGCTGCCGAGGGTCTCCCCGAGGATGAAGCGGCCGAGACGCGGCGCATCCGGCGGCAACGACAAGATCGATGGGGTGAGCGGAGGCTTGAAGGGGCCGTGCGGAGGCTTGCGCTTCATGGAGGGGCATGATCGCAAAAGCCGTTCTTCACCGCAAAGCAATAGTGACGGGGGATCGGCGCCCGTAGATCGCTCGGAGCCTCCGGTGCCTTGTCAGCGGCCTCTCGATGGCTCCGAGCCCGTGCTCGGCCTCTGCGGGGAGGCTCAGGAAACTTCATCACCCTTGGAGGCGTTTGGCCGCGAGGTGGGCGCTATTGACAGGCCTTGGGGCCAGCGCCCTGGCAGCTGAGGCCGCTTTGGCAATCTGCATTCGTCGTGCAGCCGGTATTTACCGGACAATCATGCCCCCCGCCACCGGACATGCCACTGGCCACGAAGCCAGGTTCCGCAACGGTCTCGAGGATCGTTTGATTGCCAGAGCTGCCTGGCAGGTCGTTCGTGAGGTTCACGCCGTCGGCGAACGTGCTAGCGGTGATGCGGAGCGTCGTTCCGACGCCATTGATGGCCGCGGCCATGGCGATGGCAACGTCACTGGCTGGAGAACCATTGAGAGGAGCGACCCTCACGTGACCTGTCGTGGTGCTGCTATTGAAATCGAATTCGAAGATCGTCGGCGGATTGATGCCGTCGTTTAGAGTGAAGGTCTCTCCGTCAATGAGCTGGTTGTCCGCGACCGTAAGAATGCTACCGGTGGCGGCGGCGTCCTGGTTCCCTGAACACACCATGTTACAGGTGCCGCAGGCGAGGGTATTGCCATCGTCGCATGCCTCGGCACCGTTCACGACCCCATCGCCGCAATAGGGACCGGTCAAGTTGAGGGTGGCGGTGCAATTGGCGTTGCAGGCGGTACATGTCGGCGTGCCATAAGGGCAGACGGTCTCGTTGACGTTGTTGCTGTCGTCGCACCGCTCGGGTCCGTTCACCACGCCGTCGCCGCAATAGGGACCGGTCAAGTTGAGGGTGGCGGTGCAACTGGCGTTGCAGGCGATACATGTCTGCGTGCCATAGGTGCAGGCGGTCTCGGTGACATTGTTGTTGTCGTCGCATG
>DATAGU010000005.1:0-35535 GCA_036263495.1 Polyangia bacterium
ACGAGTGGGAGAAGGCGGCGCGCGGCACGGATGGGCGCTCCTATCCGTGGGGTGATTACTTCGACGCCGCCTACTGCAAGATGCGGCAGTCGCGGCAGGGACGGCCACGGCCCGAGCCGAGCGGCTCGTTCCCGGTGGACGTCTCGCCCTACGGGGTGCGGGACATGGCGGGCGGGATCGCGGACTGGGCGGTGCCGCCCACGGATCGGGAGCAGCGCGGCGACGGCAGGGAGCGGCAGCTCGTGTCGCGCGGCGGGGCGTGGTGCGACTGGCAGGTGGACTGCTCGCTCGGCGCGCGGCGGACGTACTTTGCGGCGGAGCGCTCGGCGCGGGTGGGCTTCCGGCTGGTGCGCAGCCCCGGCGCCCGCAAGCGCTCCGGTCGGCCCGACGATCGGTAAGCGAAGGGCGATCCCGGCGCAGGTGTCGGGCGCCTCGGCATCCTTCGATCGATGGGTCGGGGGAACGGCGGCGGGGCGGGGAACGGTCGCGGGGGTGACTTACAGGCCGGCGGGCTGCGACAGATCGCGTGCGGCCCACACGGTGAGCTGCCCGGGGACGGAGGTGTCGCACTCCACCTGGCAGCCGCCCTCGTAGGCGATGCGCACGAGGCCGAGGCCGCTGCCGCCGTTGCTCGACGGCGCGGGCTGCTCGTAGATCTTGGCCAGCGCGGCGATGTAGGCCTCGGCCGGATCGGCGAACTGCCGCAACCAGTCGATGCGCTCGCGCAGCTCGTGGAGGTTGATGGTCTCGTCGATGACGTTGGTAACGGCGACGATCAGCCGCTCGCCTTCGCGGCGCAGCGAGAAGCCGATCCCGGAGGGGCCAGGCTTGGCGTACTTGACGGCGTTCTCGAGGAGCTCGGCGCTGACCATGGACAGCGCTTCCTTGATCTCGCCATGGCCGAAGACCGCGGCCAAGCAGAGCCCGACACCTTCACGGATGGTGTCGATACGATCCCAATCCGCCGGGATCACCAGCTCGAGGCGTATCAGCTGCCTCATCCGGTCGAGCATCATATCACCGGGAGGGGGACCCACGAAATTCGAAGAGGCCATCGTTGCGATCGAACTGTCGTAGCGCTTCAAAGGTCATCTTCTGCCACTTGTGCGCCGCATCGAAGAAGATTCGTAGCCGGATGCGCTTCTGCCGCAAGGTCTGGATGAGGCGCATGAGGGCCAGGATGGTGGATGAGTTGAGGTGTTCGAGGGTCTCGAAGTGGAACTCGAGGAGGTTGCCGCTCTCCTCGGCCGCATTGACGAGGGTGTCGAAGTAGGGTCCGAGCACCTGCATGGGGTAGCGCAGGTTGGCCTTGCCGGACCAGATGAGGGAAATGCCGTCCTCCGCCTTCCCCTCATGGGAGGTGCTGACCCGGAGGGTCAGGTTCTCTGCGACGAAATCTCGCAGCGGCGTCCTCGTGGCCATCTCCATTACATCTGTCTCCGCGGGGTGCAATCTCATCAGGTCGGCCTAGGTACCCCTCATCGTGTTCGATGATGCGAAATGACCCCCCTCGCCCTGGCCGTCCGTGTGCTGGCAAACCAACTCGAACGCCCGCAATTGTCGCATTTTTTACGCGAAAGGCAAATTGCTTTCTGGGGGGCCCCGACGGTACGATGGACTGATTGCGGGGTAGATGGCTCCTTGAGCAGCAAGATAGATGCAGGGGAGAGACCCGAGCGCTTCGCCGCTCCTCTCTCCGCCTCCGTTCCGATTGATCTGCTGTCCGCTGTCCCGGCCGGTGCCGGGGTCGATGTCTCGGCCACGTCCCAGGAGGGTCGCGAGGTTCTGGGGGAAGGTCGCCTGGAGGATCTGGTTCGGGCCGCGGCCAGCCGCTGGCCTGACGCGCCGGCGGTGCGAGCGCCCGATGGGGCGTTGACCTACGCGGGTCTCGATCGGGAGGCCGATGCGGTGGCGCGGGGTCTCCTGGCGCTGGGCCTGCGGCGCGGGGACCGGGTGGCGCTGTGGCACGAGAAGTCCTGGCGCATCGTGGCGGCCATGCAGGGGGCCCTGCGCGCGGGCATGCCGTATGTCCCGATCGACCCGCAGACGCCGCCGGAGCGGGCGCGACAGATGTTGCGCGATTGCGGCGCGGCCGTGGTGGTGACCGGCAGAGAGCGGGCGGAGCGGCTGGGGCAGGATCTCGGGCCGCTGGCGTTCATCACGCTGGAGGGAGCGCCGCGGTCGGACCTGCCGGGTCTTGGGTGGGAGGCGCTGCGCTCGCTCGCGGGTCCGGTCCCTGCCCGGGCCGGCCAGCCCGACGACCTCGCCTATGTGCTGTACACCTCGGGATCCACGGGGCGCCCCAGGGGGGTGTGCCTGAGCCATCGCAACGCGCTGGCCTTCGTGCGCTGGTGGGCCCGGGAGCTGGGCCTGTCGCCGGCCGATCGGGTGGCCAACCACGCGCCCTTTTCCTTCGACCTGTCGGTCTTCGACCTCTATGCCTCGTTCCTGGCGGGCGCCTGCGTGTGTCTCCTGCCAGAGGCGGCGGCGATCGTGCCCGGGCGCGTGGTCGATTTCCTGCTCCGGGAGGGCATCACGATCTGGTACTCGGTGCCGTCCGCGCTTCGGCTGCTCCTCGAACATGGGCCGCTGATGGAGATGCCGCCCGCGGCCCTGCGCTGGCGAGCGCTCCTGTTCGCGGGCGAGGTCTTCCCCATCAAGTACGTGCGCCAGCTGCGGCGGCGCTGGCCGGAGACGCGTCTCCTCAATCTCTACGGGCCGACCGAGACCAATGTCTGCGCCTTCCACGAGGCGACGGGCGAGATCCCCGAGGATCGGATCGAGCCGCTGCCGATTGGCCGCGCCTGCTCGGGCGATCGGATCTGGGCCGTGCGCGCCGACGGCGTGCCGGTCGGGCCGGGGGAGGACGGCGAGCTCTGGGTCGAGGGACCGACGGTGATGCTGGGCTATTACGGGCAGTCGCCGCAGGCGGGCCGGGCCTATGCCACGGGCGATCTGGTCCGCGTCCTACCGGGGGGGGAGTTCCTCTTCCTCGGCCGCCGCGACGACATGGTCAAGGTCCGTGGCTACCGGATCGAGCTCGCCGAGGTGGAGGCGGCGCTCCTGGTACACCCGGCGATACGGGACGCGGCGGTGGTGGCGGTCGGCGAGGGGCCGGCGGGTCGGTTGGTGGCCTTCGTGGAGGCCCGAGAGGCCCCTCCCCCGCTGCTCGCGCTCAAGCAGCACCTCGCGACCCACCTGCCCCGGTACATGATCATCGACGACGCCCGGTACCTGCCCGCCTTGCCGCGCACGGCCACTGGCAAGGTCGATCGCCTGCAGCTCAGGCGGCTGTGGATGGAAGAGAACGACACGAAGACCCACGCCGTAGAAGAGGTCAAGACGCGATGAGCCAGCTCCGAGCCGAAGACATCTATCCTGTGCTCCGCGACTATGTCGCCCGCGAGCTCCTGCATGGAGAGGACGCGGGCCTCACCGCGGATACCCCCCTGCTCGAATGGGGGGTCATTGATTCGCTGTCCCTCGCCGAGCTCCTCGCCTTCATCGAACAGCGGTTCTCCATCCAGATGGCCGAGGAGGAGGTCACGCCCGAGCACTTCCAGACCCTCGGCGCGCTCTCCGAGCTGCTCGCGCGGCTGTCCAGGGCCCATGCCTGAGCCGGCGCGCGCCGACGCCACGTCGCTCGCCGCCACGGCCGAGTCGGTGCGGCGGGCGCAGGGGCCCTGGGCCGCGGCGGGTTTCGAACGGCGGCTCGCGGTGCTGCAGGACGCGGGTCGCCGCCTCGGGCGCGCTCGGGAGGCGCTGCATGCGGCCCTCCGCGCCGATGGTCTCTCGGTCGCCATGGCCGAGTTCTACGGCGAGTGGATCCTGCATGCGGGCGATCCGCGGCTGCTCGAGCGCTATGCGCGCTCCCTCGTGCGCTGGGTGCCACGGTCCACCGAGGCAGGCTGCCCAGCGCATCCGTCAGAGCGTGCGGGGGGCGGTGAGCTGCTCCTGCGTCGCCCCGATGGCGTGGTGCTGCTCGTACCACCCGGGAACTCGCCCACGATCAATGGATCGTCCGTGTTCTCGATCCTCCTGCCCGGCAACGGCGTCGTGCTCCGCGCACCGGAGCAGGACCGCGGCCTCCGGCTGCTCGTCGAGAGCGTGCTCCAGCCGGCGCTCGGGGAGGCGGGCTTGGCCCCCGAGCTGGTGCAGGTGGTGGCTGGCAAGTCGCGCGCCGTGCTCGAGGGGCTCGTCCCCTCCCCTGACGTGAACACGGTGGTGTTCTTCGGCAACTCGACGGCCGCGCAGGCGGTGGCGGCGCTGGCGCATCAGCACCGGAAGAAGCTGGTCCTCGAGCTCGACGGCGGCGATCACCTGGTGGTGTGGCGCGACGCCGACATCCCGGCGGCGGTCCGGAGCGCCTCGCACGCGTGGGACGCCTCGACGCAGCCGTGCATCGTCCCCAAGCACCTGCTCGTCCACGGCGCGGTGTTCGACCAATTCCTCGCCGAGTTCCTCGCGCGGTTGCCAGAGCACAGCCGCACGGTGGAGGCGGACCCGGTGCATGGGGTGCTCGTGCCGGCCGGGCGTGGCGAGGAGTTCGACGCCGCCTTCGCCGAGCTGCGAGAGGTCGGCGAGGTGCGGTGCGGCGGGTATCGGATGGATCCGCAGGGCACCCCCGCTCCCGAGGGGCGCTACCTGGCACCGACGGTGGTGACGCTGCCCGCCGAGACGGTGCTCCAGCGACCGCTGCGCTGCTTCACCCATGAGATCTTCTTCCCTCTCATCCCTGTGGTGCGCTGCGCGGGCAGCGACGACGAGATCGCGGAGCAGATGCTGCGCATCATCGGCGAGAGCCCCTTTGGCCTGCGCGCCTCGGTCTGGGCCCGAGACCCGGCCGTCTTGGGGCGGTTTGCCCAGGCCATCGGCTCGGTGGGCCTCGTCATCTTCAACGACGATCACGCTCGCTCGCCTGACTTCGCCTCGCCCTGGGGCGGTCCCAAGCGGAGCGGCGGTCCCTACGGCGAGAGCCACTTCTTCTGGGAGAAGACGAGCCGCCTCCAGGCGTTCTCGCTCGGCACCCTCGCCGGACCCGAGATCGCGGCCATCTGCGAGGCGCTCGGCTGCCGGACATGGGTCACGGGGCTCGCCGGGCCCGCGGGAGGAGGTGGAGGGGCATGAGCACGGTGAACCTCAGCATCGACGGGGCCGTGGCGCGCCTGGTCCTCTCCCGCCCCGAGCGCCACAACGCCATGAACACGGCCATGCAAGAGGAGCTCGAGCAGGCCACCCTCGAACTCGAGCGCCGGCAGTCGTCCCTCCGGTGCGTCATCCTCACCGGCGCCGGGGCCTCCTTTTCGAGCGGCGCCGACCTCAAGCTCTTTGCCCAGCTCGGGGTCGCGGGCATGCGCCAGTTCATGCTGCAGGCCACCTGGTCCATACGCCGGCTCGAGCGGCTGTCGGTGCCGGTGATCGCCGCGGTCCAGGGCTACTGCCTCGGCGGCGGCTTCGAGATGGCGCTCCACTGCGACTTCATCCTCGCGGCCGAAGGGGCCGAGTTCGGCTTTCCCGAGACCGGGCTCGGCCTCGTGACCACCGCGGGGAGCGTGGCGCGCCTGGTCGCGGCCGTGGGCACCCTGCGCGCGAGCGACCTCCTCCTTTGCGCCCGGCGCGTGAACGCCGTCGAGGCGGAGCGCATGGGCCTCGTCGCCGAGGTCACGCCGCCAGGGGCGCTGGAAGAGGCCGCGGCGGCACGCGCTCGTCGCTTTGCCTCCCAGCCCGCGGCCGGTGTGGCCGCCATGAAACGGCTCCTGCACATTCGCCGTGCCAGCGAGCAGGCGGCCTCGTTCCTCGCCGAGATGGAGGCCTTCGAGGGGCTGATGATGGCAGAGCATGCCCAGGGAGGACACAAGGAGAGTCGTGATGAGTGATCCCGTCCAGAGCCTCGCTGGCCAGGTGGCCGTGGTCACCGGCGCCTCGCGTGGCATCGGCCGCGCCATCGCCGTGCGCCTCGGAGCGCTCGGCGCCACCGTCATGCTCAACTACCGCAGCGAGGACGCGCGCGCCGCCGAGGCCGTGCAGGCCGTCCAGGAGGCCGGCGGGCCTGCGCCGAGCGCCGTGCGCGCCGACATCGGCCGGCCCGAGGAGGCCCGGCGTCTCATCGAGGGAGCCCTCGCGCAGCACGGTCGCATTGACGTGCTCGTCAACAACGCCGCCCGCCAGACCTCGGCGCTCCTGCACAAGATGACCGACGACGACTGGCAATCGGTCATCGACGTGAACCTGAGCGCGGTCTTCTACCTATGTCGGGCCGCGCTGCCGGCCATGATCGCGGCGCGCTCGGGGCACATCGTCAATATCGCCTCGGCTTCGTCGTACATGGCGCGCAAGGGCGCGGCGAGCTACATCGCCTCCAAGCACGGCCTCATCGGGCTCACCAAAGCGCTCGCCCTCGAGACCGCGAGCCACGGTGTGCTCGTGAACGCGGTGGCCCCGGGTCTGACCGAGACCGATCTCGTGGCCGGGCTCACCGAGGCGCAGCGCGAGGGGTTGCAGAGCCTCATACCGCTCAAACGCATGGCGCGTCCCGAGGAGGTCGCCGACATGGTGGCCTACGTCGTCACGAGGGCCGGCTACAGCACGGGCAACGTCTTCCACTGCAGCGGCGGCGCCGTCATGGGCTGAGCCAGGATGGGTGACGGTATTCAACAACCCAACTTTCTCTGCGAGGAAGTTGGGTTGTTTGACACCGTCACCACGCCCTATGAAGCCGCGCTGGCGGGGGCGAGCTGCACCGCGGCCTCGTTCCGCTGGTCGACCACCAAGAGGGTGATGTCGTCCTCGCGCTGCCGGGAGAAGTGCTCCATCTCCTCCAGAATGGTCTCGATGAGCGCCCCCGCACCCCGCGGGGCATGGACGCGAATGAGCTCCTTGAGGCGCTCGAAGCCGAACATCTCGTCGCCCGCCATGTGCTCGACGATGCCGTCGGTGTACAGCACCATGACGTCGCCCGTCTCGAGCTGGAAGTTCATCTCGGGCAGGGGCGCCGCAGAGAGGTCCTCCATCACGCCGAGCCACATACCGTCGAGCTCGAGCTCCTCCACCTCCGCCTTCTTCTGCCGGTAGATCATGATCGGCAGGTGGCGGCCCACGGCCGAGAAGTGCCCGCCCGGGAACACCTCGATGAGGGCGAAGGTCATATAGAGCTGCACGCCCATGCGCTCGAGGTTCTGGCTGAAGGAGTAATTGAGCACGCGGTAAACCTCGGGCAGTGAGGCGGTGGGATTGGCCGCCAACGCCCCGAGCAGGTTGGCGCGCGCCATCATCATCGCCAGCCCCGAGGTCACCCCGTGGCCCGAGACGTCACCCACGGCCAGGAACGTCCTCCCTCCGACCCGCAGGAGGTCATAATAATCCCCGCCCACCTCGGCCGCGGGCAACATGCGGCCCTTGACCTGCGCGCCCGGCAGCTTGAGGTCCTGCGGCAGGAGCAGGGTCTGGATTTCGTGCGCCACCTCCACCTCGGCGAACAGCGCGTCCCGCGCCTGCGCCAGCTCGATGGTGCGGTCGCGCTCGTTGCGCAGCGTGCGCCCGAGGAGCGACACGATCCGCGCGTACATCATCCCGGTCATGAAGATGATGCCCCCGCTCACGCAGCCGCCGTACCACGTGAGGTGCACCAGGCCGAAGTGAACGCCGACCACCGTGGCTCCGGTATAGATGGCCAGGTAGTAGATCACGAGCCACATGGCGTGGAGCGGCCGCTGCGTGATGAGCGGCAGCACGATGCAGCCGCCAAGGCACATGATGAGAAAGCCCGGCCACCAGCCGGAGAGCGGCCCGTCGAGCAGGAGGAAGGCCGTAGGCGCGATGACCGCCCCCACCGCGGCCCGCACCACCTCCGCCCGGATCGGGTTGTAGATGCGGCGCGAGACCACGCTGATGAGGGCGTTGCTGATGAAGAAGAAGAGCAGGATGAGGGGCCCGCGCCACCGCATCTCCCCGCGGAGCCAGGCCACCACCGTGAGGACGAGCATCAGCACGTTGTACGAGCCGAAGATGACGTCCATCGCGCTGAGCGTCTCATGATGGCGCTCGGCAAAGCGCACCTCACCGCTCAGCAGGTCGGCCAATGAGATCGACTCCCGGCTTGAGCGGCGCGCATCCACGGAGGGGGACGGGGGCACCACTATCTCTCTCTAAATAACATACCTGTCGGGCCTATCCCAGGCCCAGGTGGCGGAAAGGACCTCCCCGCGGGGAAGCATCGGCGTCTAGCTGGAACGGAGCTGAAGGAGATCGTCCCCCTTGTCGAAGACGCGCAGCGCATCGAAGCTGAGCTTCTGCCACTTGAGCTTCTGGTCGTAGATGAAGACCAGCCGAACGTTCTTCTGACGCGCCTCCTGAATGAGCTGGATGATGGAGGTGACGGTCGATGAATTGAAATGGTCCACCTTCTCGAAGTGCAGCTCGATCGGCACCTTGCGCTCGACCGCCTCGCCAATGGCGCCGGCCAGATACGGGCCCAGGATCTTGTTGGGCTCGCGGTGATTACTCTTGCCGCTCCATACAAGCACGATGGGATCGCGTGGCCCCGACTCGACAACGTCGATCTTCAGGTCCCCCGCTATCAGGTTGTGCATAGGGGGAACGATGCCGCAGATGGGTCTGTGGCGTCAAGGGACGGTGCGCATGCTGGCCGACGCAGCGGCGGGCCTGATCCAAGCATGGAAAAAGAGTCGCAGGGGTTGGTGCGGCAGGCAAGCAAAGACGTCATTCCTCCGTGATTGTTCTTCAAACTCCTTGTTTCCCTCCGCCCAGGTGCGAATGTGGTGCGAGCAGGTGGTAACTCACAGGCTCGACGAGCGAGCCGCGACCGGAGGACTCTCATGGTACTCGATCGTTTCCGTGTAGACGGCCAGGTGGCCATCGTGACCGGTGGCGGCCGTGGCATCGGGCGCGCCGCGTGCCTGGCGCTGGCCGAGGCCGGCGCGCACGTGGTGGTGGCGGCCCGGCGGGAGGCCGTGATCGAAGCCGTGGCCGCGGAGGTGCGCGCGCTCGGGCTCAAGGCCCTGGCCGTGCCCTGCGACGTCAACGACCCGGCCCAGCTCGATGAGCTCATCGCCCGCTCGCTCGCGGCCTTCGAGCGCATCGACATCCTCGTCAACAACGCCGGCGGCACCCCGCCGCGCACCGCGCTCGCCACCACGGACGAGGACTTCGAGGCCGCGTTCCACTTCAACGTCACGACCGCCTTCCACCTGGCACGCCGGGCCGCGCCGCACCTCGGCCGCAAGAGCCCCGGCAGCATCATCAACATCTCCTCGGCCATGTCGCACCTCGTCGACAGCGGCTTTGTCGCCTATGGCACGGCCAAGGCGGCCCTCAACCACATGACGCGCCTCCTCGCCCACGAGTGGGCGCCGCGCATCCGCGTCAACGCCATCGCCGTGGGCGCGACCGTCACCGACGCGCTCGAGTTCGTGGTCGTGACCGAGGACCTGCGGCGGCAGATGGAGGAGATGACCCCCATGCGCCGCCTCGGGCAGGTCGAGGACATCGCCGCCGCCGTGCTCTACCTCGCGTCCCCCGCCTCCGCCTGGGTCACGGGCAAGATCCTCGAGGTCGATGGCGGCACCGTGACCACCAACTGGCCTTACAAGATCCCGAGCGGCCTCGGCGATTGAGCCGATCAGGTCACGGAGTGGTGGCCGCGCGCCTCATCGAGGGAGCTCGTACATCTTGATCCACCGGTAGAGCTGTTGGCGCGTGCACTCGAGGTCTCGGGCCGCCTCGGCGATGTTGCCGCCGTTGCGGCGGAGCGCATCCTCCACCACGGCCCGCTCCGGGACGCTGCCCCGTCTGGGCCGGGGCCTGGTGCTTGCCGGCGCCGTCCCCGGCTCCGCCGCTGCCGGGTCTCGCGGCAGGTTCATGGCCCGCTCGACCTCGAGCGCGCGCTCAACCTTGGGATGCAGCGCGAGCGGCTGCTCGGCCGGCGTCACGCGGGCCGCGATCGTGAGCACGTTGAGCAGGCCCCGCACATTCAACGGCCAGGGATGGAGGTAGAGCGCCTCCACGAAGGATATCTCGGCGAGTCGCCCGGCGACCCCGAGACGGGTGAGGAGGTAGGGGATCAGGAGCGGCAGATCGTCGCGTCGCTCTCGCAGGGGGGGGATCTCGATCGGCCACTGCGCCAGGCGAGCATAGAGGTCGGCGCGCAGCCGGCCTTCACGCACCGCCGCCGCGACGTCGCAGTTGGTGGCGGCGACGATCCGCACGTCGATGGGGTGCTCCCGCACCGCACCGACCAGCTGGATCGTGCGGGTCTCGATCGCTCGCAGGAGCTTGGCCTGCAGCTCGATCGGCATCTCCCCAAGCTCGTCGAGGAGCAACATCCCCCCGTGGGCGGCCTGAAAGAAACCCTCCTGGGTGGTCACGGCCCCGGTAAAGGAGCCCCGCACGTGGCCAAAGAGCTGGCTCTCGAGCACCCCCTTGGACAGGCCAGCACAGTTGACCGCCACGAAGGGTCCGCTCCGGCCGCTGCAGCTGTAGATGCCCCGCGCCACGACCTCCTTGCCCACGCCGGTCTCGCCCGTGACGAGCACATTGTGGGCGTGCCGCGCCGCCTCGACGACCGCTTCCCGCACGGCCATCATGACCGGACTCTCGCCGATCAGGTCGGGGATGGACGGCGGGAGGTACCCTCCCCCCGGACGCTCGGAGAAGACGAGGAGGGTGTTGCCCATGCGGACGACGTCGCCCCTTGCGAGCTCCTGCGCGGACCGGATCTGAACGCCATCGACATAGGTACCATTGAAGCTGTTGAGATCCTCCAGCAGCCAGCGGTCTCCCTCCCGCCGCAGCATCGCGTGGCGGCGCGACATCTGTGGATCGGAGAGCTCCTGACCGCCGAACCGCAGCGTGTCGCGGCCGAGGACCGAGCTCTCCTCGAAGAGGGGCTGTACCTCGCCGCGGCCGAGGCGGCCGTTGGTATACGCCAGCAGCAGAACCGGGACGGACTGCCCACGGGGGCGGAACGGGTTCTGGGGTATCGCTCTCTGCGTTTCCTTTCCTACGCCCCCGACCGGGTCTGTCCCACGATCCTCGCCTTCAGATCCGTGGTCACCCTTACTGCCCATCCGCTCATGATAAGCGGCATGGACGGATCCAACAAGCACGCAATCAGCTAAGATGTAGACGGACCGAACGCGCAGCATATGCTTCATCGACGGAGGCGGAGCGGCCATGAAGGAGGGGCAGATCATCGATGGCAGGTACCGGCTCGAGCGGAAGATTGCGCGCGGCGGCATGGGGGAGATCTGGGCCGCCTTCGACATGCGGCTCGAGCGGCGCGTGGCCATCAAATGGATGACCGCCGATGGCGCCGGGACCTCTCAGCTGCGCACCCGCTCCGAGCAGGAAGCCAGGCTGATCGCCCAGCTGCAAAACCCTCACGTGGTCCAGATCTTCGATTACGGCGTCACGGACGAGACGCCCTACATCGTGATGGAGCTCCTCGACGGCGAGGATCTGGCGGCGCGCCTGCGCCGTCATCAGCGCCTGTCGCTCGCCGCGGTGGCGTCCCTGCTGCAGGAGATCGCCCAGGCGCTCACCAGCGCGCACGCCGCCCGCATCGTCCATGGAGACCTCAAGCCCGCCAACATCTTCCTGGCCCTCGCCGGGGACATCAAGGAGACGGTCAAGGTCCTCGATTTCGGCGTAGCCGTGCTGCGCTCGAACTACTTCAGGGCGAACGAGAGCACCATCGAGAGCCCCTTCCCCGCCGGCACCCCCCATTACATGAGCCCCGAGCAGCTGAGCGGGTCGGACCTCGTCCCACAGAGCGATCTATGGTCGCTCGCGGTCGTCGCCTATGAGGCGCTCACCGGCCAGTGCCCGTTCACGGGCAGGAACCTGCAAGAAATCGCCTTCTCCATCTGTCACGACCCGGTGCCGCTCCTGTCCCCTACCCTCCCCGGCCTCCCCACCGAGGTGGATCGCTTCTTCCAGCGCGCCCTGGCGCGTGACCCGCAGCAGCGTTTCCGATCGGCGCACGAGATGGCCACCGCCTTCGCGGCCCTGGTGCAGTCCGCGCAGCGGCCCACCAAGGTCCTGGTCATCGACGACGAGCCGGACATGCTGCTGCTCATCGAGCAGTGCTTCCGCCCGCAGATCCAGAACGCGACCTACCAGTTCTTCTTCGCCCTGGACGGCCAGAACGCCTTCGAGCAGCTGCGCCAGCACCCGGACATCGACGTCGCGCTGAGCGACATCAACATGCCCGGAATGGACGGGCTCACCTTCCTCCGCCGGGTGGGCGAGGTCCACCCCACGCTCAAGGTGGTCATCGTCTCGGCCTACAGCGACATGCTCAACGTGCGGCAGGCGATGAACCACGGCGCCTTCGACTTCCTGGTCAAGCCGGTCGATCTCCAGGATCTCGAGCTCACGCTCGACAAGGTGAGCCGCAGCGCGCGCGAGGTGCGCGCGGCCCTGCGCTCGATCGAAGAGAACAGCCTCCTGCGGATGCTGGTGCACAGGGGACTCGTCGAGCGGCTCCTGCCGATCGTGCGCATGAGCGGCGCCGTCCTCGGCGAGGAGATCGAGGCCACGGTCGCCTTCATCAACCTCTGCGGCTTCGGGCCCATGACCGCCGGCCTCCCTCCCGAAAGGGCGATCCGCCGACTCAACACCAACTTCGACGTCATCGCCTCCGAGCTCCTGGCGCACGAGGGCATCCTCGACAAGTTCCTGGGGGAGGTGGCGATGGCGGTGTTCCGCGGCGACCGCCACGCCGAGCGCGCGCTCAGCGCCTGCGTGGCGGCGCGCGAGTGCCTGCAGAGGCTCGCCGCCGAGGCCGAGGCCGACTCGCCCTATCATCTCGGGGTGGCCGTGGGCGTCGCCTCCGGGAGGATGCTCTCGGGCGGCATCGGGTCCCAGGCGCACGGCCGCATCGATTACACGGTGATCGGCGACACCGTCCAGCGCGCCACGCGCCTCCAGCAAGTCGCCGAGCGCGACCAGATCCTCATCGACCAGACGATGTATCTAGCCGTCGAGGCGCGGTTCGAGTGCCAGCTCGTAGGATCGAGGCTCCTGCCTGGCAGCGACGCGCCGCTGCCTGTCTACCAGGTCGTCTCGCGCCTCCCCCCTTCCGACCCCGGGAGCACCGATCGCAACACCTTGGCCGGCTGACAGGGCGGTCGTCGTCGCGTGACGGTCGCCCACGTTCACGCTCACGAACTCCGGCGCTGCGGCAGGGTGACGATGAACTCGGTGAACTCCCCCTCTTCGGTCTCGAACCGAATCGTCCCGTCATGGCCCTTGACGATGATGTCGCGGCTCAATGAGAGCCCGAGCCCGGTCCCTTCGCCGGCCTGCTTGGTCGTGAAGAAGGCGTCGTACACCCGGGCCTGGATGGCCTTGGGGATCCCCACGCCGTTGTCGCGGATGCGCAGCTCCACGGCGCCGCCGAGGTTGCGCGTCGCGATCCGGATGCGGGGCTGGAAGCCGGGCCCGGCGATCTTGCTCTTGGCCGACAGGGCGTGGCAGGCGTTGTCGAGGAGGTTCAAGACGACGCGGCCAATCTCCTGCGGCACGAGGTGCATCTTGCCGATCGTAGAGTCGAACTCGGTCGCGATGTCGCAGGACAGGGGCGGAGTGCGCGCCCGCATGCTGTGGTAGGTCAGGCCCACGTAGTTGCCGAGCATGCCGTTGAGGTCGATCTCCTGCCGCTCCCCTCGGCCGCTGCGGAAGTGCTCGAGCATCGAGCGGATGATGCCGCCCATGCGGCTGCCATGCTCGTGGATCCGGCCGAGGTTGACCTTGAGGAGGCGGAGGGCGTCGCCGAGGGCGTTCACCCCTGCCGGCGGCGCGGCGCCGGGCGCCGCCTGCAGCTCGGCGAGAGCCCGGTAGGCCTCGTCGGTGAGGCGGATCGAGAGCTGGGTGAAGTTGTTGACGAAGTTGAGCGGGTTGCGCAGCTCGTGCGCGATGCCCGCCGACAGCGAGCCGAGCGCGGCGAGCCGATCCTGCATGATCATGCGCTCCTGCGCCTCGCGCAGCTGGCGCAGCGCGACGGCGAGCTCCTCGTTCCTCGCCTGCAGCTCCTGCGTCCGCAGCTCCACCTTCTCCTCCAGCGTCCGGTAGAGCAGCGCGTTCTCGATGGAGATGACGGCCTGGGCCGAGAGGAGCTGCAGGATCCGGATGCGCCCCGGGGTGAAGACGCCCGGCAGGAGGTTGTTCTCGAGGTAGAGCACCCCGAGGGCGCCGCCCGGGCGCCGCAGGGGCAGGCACAGCACCGATCGCACGCCGCGCCGCACGATGTCGGGGTCGTCGCGGAACTGGGGGTGGGCCGCGGCGTCGTCGAGCACCAGGCTCTCCCGCGTACGCCCTACGTAGTGGATAATGGCCCCGGGCAGGCCGGGGTGCCCGCGATGCTCGAGCTCGTCGATCGGGATCGACTGCAGGATGAGCGGCTCGTCGCGCTCGATCGTCTTCTGCACCTCCACCACCCACCGGCCCTCGCGCTCGAGGAGCAGGCAGCCGGCCTGGGCGCCGCCGGTCTCGATCAGCAGCCCCATCAGGCGCACGAGCAGCGCGGGGAGCTCGAGCTCGCGGGAGATGGCCTGCGAGGCGTTGAGCACGCTCACGAGATCGAGGACGTTGAAGTCGGACCCGTCGACCATGGCGGCGGTGAGCGTGGTCGCGCCAAGGCTGCCGGTGGCCATGCGGGGCAACACGTAGGGGTGCTGCTGCTCGAGGGCCTTGGCCTTGTTGTGGGCGCCCCACTGCAGATAGACCCGGTGGGCCTGCCGCAGATAGGTACGCGCGGGCCGGAAGTCCTGCCGCTCGAGGAGACAGCGCGCCGCGAGCTCATAGGCGATGGCCTCCTCATGGAGATAGCCGCTCTGCTGCGCGAGCCGGATGGCGCGCTCGAAGCCACGGCGCGCGGCCTCGAACTGGCCGAGGACGCGGGCGCGCTCGGCCTCGATGAGCGCGAGGCGATGATCGTGGCTCTGCGGGCAGTGCGGCAGCCAGGTCCGGAGCCGGGTGACATGGCCCTCGACAGAGGACAGGATCCGCTCGCGCTCTTCGGGGCTCGCCTGGTCGTAGACCGCCAGCTGACCGAGCGACGCGAGCAGGCTGTAGGGGCCCATGAAGAACGTGGTGCTGACGATGGTCTCGTGCCGGGCCAGGATCGCCGCGCACGCCGCCGCCTGCTCACCGGCACCGAACAGGTAACAGAGGAACAGCTTGCAGAAGTAGTGGTTGAACAGAGAGCTCTGATCGTGCGCCGCGAGGTGGTCGGCGACGCGCGCCTCGTCATAAAAGGATCCGGTGAGGAGCGTGGGCTCGGGCCGCTCCTCGCGCAGGTTCTGTACCGCCTGCCGGTAGGCCTGGAACCAGTTGAGCACCAGCTTCTGGCGGGTGACCTCGATGACCTCCGCGTAGCGCGCCATGTCCTCGGACACCTCGGCGAGGGCGTCCCCGGCGAGGAAACGGTTGATGCACAGGGTGGTCGCGCCGCAGGCCAGGTTGAACGGGTGGGCCGCCTCCACGGCGTAGCGGTACGCCTCGAGGAGGAACGGCGAGAGGTGCTGGAGCGGCTCCTTCCAGTGGATGAGGTACGCGTGGGCGTACATGGAGACGGTCGAGAGGAAGGTCTTGTCCCCGAAGCGCTCGGCCAGCGCGAGCGCCATGCGGCCCAGGCGATAGGCCCGCTCGATGTCCCCCTGCGTCGCGAGCAGGCCGCCGTAGAACGTGTACCCGGAGCTCGACTCGACCGTGTTGCCGTGCCGGAGCGAGAGCTGCACCATGCGGCCGATGATCACCGCGCTCAGGGTGCCGGCCGCCACGGTGGCGAAGAACATGAGCTGGTGCAGGACCGCGCTCGCGGCGCGGGCCAGGGGATCCTCGCAGCGGGGCAGGTCGAGGAGGGCCTCGACCGGCCGGTCACCGAGGAGCGCGGCGGTCGCCCGCAGCTCGCTGGCGACGTCCTCGGGCGTGGGCTCGCGCGGGAGCTCGACGCCGAGGCGCTGGAGGATGTCGAGGTAGATATCGATCGCCTCGCGGGGCCGCTGCTCGGCGAAACAGATCTGCCCCTGGAGCCGGCGCGCGGTCAGCTCGTCCAGCACCCCCCGGGCATGCCGGAGGATGGGCCGTGACAGGGCCGCCACCGCGTCGAAGTCGCCGCACAAGAAGGCCGCCTCCGCCCCCACGCCGTGCAGATCGAGCATCAGCGCGTAGCGCCGCTGCCAGTCCCCTTCCTCGACGAGGCCGAGGCCGGCGCGCACGAGCCCGAGCGCCTGCTGGGCCGCCGCGGCCTTGAGCGCCTTGCGCGCGGCCCGCAGGTTCAGGTGAGCCAGCTCGTCGAGCGTGTCGGCCTCCACGATCGACGCGCGCCCCTGGTTGAGCTGGCCGACGATGTCGAACAGGCGCTGCTCGCGCGCCTCGGGCGAGAGCGAGCGCCAGAGCCGCTGCCCCACGTCGCGGTGCAGCAGCACGCGCTCGCGCTCGTCGACCAGCGAGATCACCGCCTGCTGGATGCGGTCGTGCGCGAACTGGCAGCGGATCTCTCCGCGCGCCTCCAGCTCCACGGCCGAGTGCACCTGATCGAGCGGGATGACCAGCCCCTCCATCACCGCGTCCCACAGGTCGCGCCCCGTCGATCCGTCGGTCCGCTCGGCGACCAGGCCGAGGGTCTCGAGATCGAACTGGCTGCCGAGGCACGCGGCGAGCTTGAGCACCGCCTGGGTCGGCTGCGGCAGGCGCTGAATGCGCCCCACCATGAGATCCACGACGTTGTCCGTGACGCCGCGCTGGCGCAGGCGGTCGAGGTCCCAGTGCCAGCGGCCATGCGCGAACTGGAGCAGCCCCTCGGCGTGCAGGGAGGCGAGGAAGGCGCGCACGAAGAAGGGGTTTCCCCCCGTGCGGGCGAGCAGGAGCTCGGCGAGGGGGGTCACCTTCTCGGGCGGGAGCGAGAGGGCGGCGCCGAGCAGCGCCGTCACCTCGTCGAGGCCGAGCGGGTCAAGCTCGATGCGGCGCACCGCCGCGCCTTGCTCCTCGATCTGCCGCAGCGTGAGCAGGAGAGGATGCGCGTCCTGCACCTCGTTCGATCGGTACGCGGCGATGAGGAGGAGCGGCAGCTCCCGCGAGGCCGTGGCCAGCTCCGCGAGGAGCTGGAGCGAGTCCACGTCGGCCCATTGCAGGTCGTCGAGGAACAGGCACAGGGGTCGCTCGGGCTCGGTGAAGAGCGAGATGAACGCGCGCACCACGTGGTGGAAGCGGGTGCGGGCGTCCGCCGGGGGCAGCGTGGGCGGCTCGGGCTGCGGGCCGAGGACCAGCGCGAGCGCCGGGCAGACCTCGACCAGGACCCCGACGTGGCCGCCCAGCCGCTCGCGGATCCGATCCCGCCAGGCGGCGAGGTGCTCTTCCTTCTCGGTGAGGATCTGCTCGGTGAGGCGCTGGAAGGCCTGGAGGAAGGCGCGGTAGGGGGTGCTGCGCGGGTACTGCTCGAACTTCCCCGCGGTGAAGTAGCCGCGGCGGCTGGTGAGGGGGCGATAGAGCTCCTGGATGAGCACCGACTTGCCGATCCCAGAATAGCCCGACACCGTCATGAGCACGGGGCCGCGGCGGGCCTCCTCGAGGGCGCCGAGGAGCTGTTCGATGGGGACCTCGCGCCCGTAGAGCGTCTGCGGCAGGCGGAAGCGCTCGGAGTGATCCTGCTCGCCGAGGGCGAAGGCGGCGATGGCGCCGGTCCGGTCGAGCGCCTCCAGGCACCGCTCGAGGTCGGCCTGCAGGCCGCGCAGGGACTGGTAACGCTCGTCGGCGCTCTTGGCGAGCAGCTTGAGCACGATGGCGGCGAGGGCCTCGGGCACCTCGGGGCGCAGCTCGCGCGGCGAGAGAGGCTGACGGGCGATGTGCTTGTGGACGAGCTCGAGCGCGTCCGCCCCATGGAACGGGCAACGGCCCGTCAAGAGCTCGTAGAAGGTGACGCCAAGCGAGTAATAATCGGTGCGCTCGTCGAGCGAGCGGTTCATGCGCCCGGTCTGCTCGGGCGACATGTAGGCGAGCGTCCCTTCGAGCCGGGCCGGGTTGGCGAAGGTCGTCCGCTCCTGGGAGAGCACGGTGGCGATGCCGAAGTCGATGAGCTCGATCCGCCCGCTCTCCGGGTTCAGCACCCAGTTGGTGGGGTTGATGTCCTTGTGGACGATGCGCCGCTGATGGACCCGCTGGAGGATGCCGACCATCTTGAGCGCCAGCCGGAGGAAGTCGCCGAACGGCAGCCGACCCGCGAGCCCGAGCGCGGCCAGCGAGGAGCCCCCGCCGTCCTCGAGGAGGAGCCCCCAGTGTCCCGCGTCGTGCACGAGATCGCAGGCACGGACGACACCCTCGACGTCGAGCCCCCGGAGGAGGGCGTACTCATGCTGCAGGGCCGAGACCTGCGCCGCCGCGGTCGCGGCCTCGCCGAGGATCTTGAGAATGATGGGGAGCCCGTCGGTGACGCGGCGGCCGCGGTAGACGACCGTACTGCTGCCGACATGGAGCCGCTCGAGGATCTGGCAACCACCGATCTGGATCATGGCCAAGATACCCACCCTCTCCGCTTCCAGCCTTGGGCAGGTCCTACCCGAGCGAGAGGCGACATGATGATGCCACCATTTCCGAGTCGAGGCGGCAGTTCATGCCAGTGAGCCGAAGATTTTCGGGCTCCGTCAGGCCGTGCAGCTGGGCGGATCCGTGTCGTCGATCGGGTCGAAGCCGGGGTCGACGAGGACCGCGCAGCGCGCCCAGGCCCCCCGGGCGAGGGTGACGCCATCGCCGGTCGCGCGCGCCAGGGCGGCCGGATCCTCGGGGGAGAGGCCGGCCTGGAGCAAGATGTCCTTCGAATCACGGATGAAGGCCTCGTTCAGGAACGGATCGATGCTCAGCTCGGTCAACAGCTCGAAGATATGATCCATGGTGTCTCTCCTTTCCTACTGGTTTCACCGGGACCCGCATTTTTTGCGCTGCGGGCCCACCTCTCATGAGCTACTCCTCGCCGAACAACCGGCGATAGACGGGGGACGTACGCAGGGAGTCCCAGGCGGGGTCTCGGGCGATGAACCCCAGGGCCTCCATGTCGCTGTACTCGGCCAGCCTCTCGAGCTGCGCCTCGGCCGCCGCCGTATCTCCGGAGACAGCGGCGAGGCCCCCGAGCAGCGCCAGGGTCCGGCTCTGGAGGTTGAGGAGCCGGGCGCGGGCGTACTGGATCGCCGCTTCGGCGCCAGGGTGGCCGCTCTTCTTCAGGCCGACGGCGATGAGGTACCGCGCCGTGTCGGCGCCGTCGTCCTGGTGCAGCATCTCCCAGCCGCGCTTGACCGCCTCCTCGTACTTCCGCTCGAGGAGCGCCATCTCGGTGAGCCCTTGCAAGGCATCGAGGCGCCGGCCCCGCTCGAACTGCAGCGTGCGCAGGAGGAGCGGCTGCTGCTCTCCACTCTCACACCGGTGCAGGGCGAGCAAGCAGGCGAGATAGACGAAGGCCCACGAGTAGCCGGGATCGAGCTCGATGGCGCGGCGAAAGTCCTGCTCCCCGCGCGCGATGTATCGTTTCACGGTCTCGGGGTGGCCGCCCGGGCGGCCCTCGACGTAACACCCGAGGGTGTGCGTGGCGCCGCGGTGGGCATGGACCCAGGCGCTCCCCGGCATGAGCTCGATGGCTTTGCCAAAGGCGGCGAGGCACGCCTCCAGCCGATGACGGAAGTCGGCGAGCGAGAACCCCCGCGCAGGGGCGCCCGAGACGACCACGTAGCGAAGGTGGAGGCGCAGGGCCTCGCCCTTCTGGGCGTGCACCCAGTAGTGATCGTCGCGGCGGGCGAGGACGTAGTCGAAGTCCGCGAGGGCGCCGTCGAAGTCCCCCAGGCTGGCCTTGGCCGCGCCGCGATGAGCACGGGTCCAGAGGTCGTGTGGGTCCTGCTCGATGGCCTTGTCGAAGTGCTCGATGGCGAGGGAGAAGTACCCTTGCTGGCGCAGGGTCTCCCCCTGCCGGGCGACGCCCTCGGTCTCTCGCAGATACGAATGCGCACCTATCATGGCAAGACTCCGGTGATCGTTGAGTCCAGGGGCGGTTCAGGCGGAACGCCGGGTCGCCCCCTGGGGGTCTGACAGTCCCTGCAAGCCAAGCCGCGCCAGCATCTCCATCCGCGCCGGCGCCGCTGCCCGGGGCGGTACATACAGGGTCGAGATCTCGGACACCGTGGCGCCGGGCAGCTTGCCGAGCGCCACCCGCTCGATACGCGGCGGCTGGAGCGGGTGCGTCGAGGCCTCGTAGATCACGACCTCGTGCTCTGGGGGGAAGCAGGTGCCGAGCACTTCGGTGAGCACGGTGAGGCCCAGCTGGCGGCTCTCGAGCGTGGCCAGGGCGTAGGTCCCGAGGTTGCCGATGACGCCGATCTGGCAGAGGACGAGCGCGGTGTAGGCGTCGAAGGGACGGCCGCGCACGAGGAAGTCGGTGGTCTCATAGATCAGGCAGCCGGCCTGGCCGGGGTCGATGCCGAGGTCGGCATAGAGGCAGTCGAGCGCCGAGACGCCGGGCAGCATCTGCGCCGGCAGGCCGGCGTTGCGGGCGGCCTGGATGGCCTCGTGGGAGGCGCGGGTGAGCACGCCCGGGTGGCCATAGAACACCGCGCACACGCGCAGGCCCCGGTGGAGCTCGGCGAGGATGTAATCGACCATCTCGCGATAGATCTGACGGCGTGGGCGGCCGTCCTGCGGGTACGGGAGGGATTCGGCCCCGGGGTGGAGGCTGCGCACCCAGCGTACGGTCCACGGGTCGGCGACGGCGAACAGGACACGCTCGGCCTGCTCGATGGCCCGGCGGGCGGCGAGCGTGGTCTGGCCCGCCCACTGGATACCGGTACCGACGACGATCAAAGATGCCCCACTCATCGTGCCTCCTTCAGGCAAGCCGCCGGCCATGGAGCAGGCGCTGGGTGATGGCCGGGTCCCCCCCTAGCTAGGCCCCTGGTTCGCCACACCCGACGGCATACGAGTGCTCCCCCCCTTCGTCAGCAAACGTCATGCCAGCGATCAGCAGGCTTATGATCGCTGGACGTGCAGTGGTTTCAAGGGGATGGACGGGGAGAGGACGAGTAGAGGCGCGGTGGATGCGTCCATGGACGTCCATGGACGTCCATGGACATCGCTGCGAGGGATCTGAATGTGCAGGTCCGCTCCGCGCTCAGATGAGATGAAGCGGCCGATGCGAATGCAACCGGTCGGGGCACCGCAGGAGCCGAAGAACCCGAGGGCGAGGCGGCGGTGGGGTGCCGGGGTCCTCGCCTCAGGTCAAGGGCAAGCTCGCTTCGCTCGGCGCAAGCGCCCCTTGACTGAGGCTGCGGGGCCCCGACCGCAGGCGATTACGCAGCCGCCCCAGGAGGCGGCTGCCCAGCAGCCACCGGCTTGTGGATGAAGCTGACCTCTCACTCAAAGACATGGCCCCGAGTTCCTCCACCGCGTTCCGAGACGCAAAATGACGCAAAACAAGGAGGTTTCCGAGAGGTCAGCCATGCGAAGCGTAGCACTCGATGTAGGAGTACGTCAGATCGCGTTGTGCGAGGTCAAGGACGGTCAGGTCATCGAGCGAGCCACGGTACGCTCGGTCAGCGCCTTGGAGAAGTATCTGGGCCCCAACACCCTCAAAGCCCACGTGGCCATCGAGGCGTGCCGAGAAGCCTGGGCCCTCCATGATCGTCTGCAGCAATGGGGACATCAGGTGACGATGGTAGACACGACGCGGGTGCGGCAGCTGGGCGTCGGACAGCACGGGCGCAAGACGGACCGGATCGATGCGCAGATGCTGGCCTTGGCGCTCGAGCGGGGACTGATTCCCCATGGTGTATCGACGCCTGGCGTGATGATTACGGTAGCTCCCCAGCCGTGGTCGATCCGTGTCACCTTGGTGACATGCGCGATAGTCCCCGGGTGGTCCGGGGCGGCTCCTGGGGCGACCGAGCCGGATTCTTGCGCGCTGCGATCCGGTTCCGGTACCACCCTCAGGGCCAACGCCTGAACCTCGGGTTCCGGCTCGTGTGTCGGGGTTCCCGCCAGCACTGGATCGATTGATTCTTGTCACCTCGTATCGAGAGCCCTGCAGCCGATGTTCTGGGCCCGCTTGACCAGCAGGCCCGCCCAGGACACGCGGTGGAATGCTCCACGCCGCATGCGGCGAGGCTTTGCAACGCTGCCGAACGGTCCCGTACACACCGCCAGCGCCCTTGACCACCGTTGCAAGGTGCCATCCGCCGATGGAGCCGTGGCTTTGCAAGCCGGATCAAGGGCCTCCGCGCATGCGGCGAGGCCTTGCAACGGCTGCCAGACCCCCTGCAGCGACTCCGCAGAGCCCTTACACCGCCTGCAAGACCCTCCCCGGAGGGCCGAAGAGCGCTTTGCCCGCGTTGCAAACGCTCGCCGCATGCCGCAAGGAGCGTTTGCCACCCCTGCACACGGACGAAGCTGGCGAGGCAAAGCACAAGCGGAAAAAGAGAACATGGAAGAGGAAGAGAACATGAGGAAGCGTGGCGGACTCCTTCTTCCAGGCGGTACAAGCCGCTTGACATGCAGGGTGGGGGACGTACGCTGAAACTCATGCACGATCGTGATGCCCGCCGGTTCATGCCCGGGGCTGGTCCTGTGACGGTGGATCAGCTACGGGACGGCGAGCCTTACGAGCTCCACGAAGGGCGTCCGATCTACGTCGCGCCCACGGGGGCCGATGGGACCTGGAGGGTCACGCTCGGGAGCCAGATCCTCAACACCGATCCACAGGTCAAGAAGGCGGGCGTGGAGGCCGGCTACGCCTTGGACGAGCACACCCTCCGCGCACCCGACATCGCCGTGGGGGACATGCCGGATGCGCCAGGCTGGATCAAAGGGGCTCCGCTGCTCGCGGTGGAGTACGCCAGCACGGGGCAGGATGAGGCCCAGCTGCAGCTCAAGATCAAGGAGCTACTCACCGCCGGCACGCGCTACGTGTGGGTGGTGCGGCTCCTGGGGGTCCGGCGCGTGGAGATCCATGAACCAGGGGCGCCGATGCGCGTGGCCCAGATCGGTGAAGAACTCCTGGCGCCGGAGGTCCTGCAGAACCCCATCCCGGTGGAGGCGATGTTCGAGCCCTCCGTGGCCCATGACATGACCCTGCGCAACCTCCTCCAGCGCAAGGGCTATCGCGATCTCGACGACCTTCGCGAGACGGAACGCAAAGAGGGGCGCCAGCAGGGGTTCGAGGATGGGCAGGTGCAGACGTTACGCAGCGCGCTTCAAACCATCTTGAACACCCGCGGGCTGGCCATGGGTCCTGCCGAGTCGGAGCGGATGGCCTCGTGCCGTGACGTCGCGCTCCTCGAACGCTGGCTCGGACGCGCCGTGACCGCCCGTACGGCGCCCGAGGTGTTCGAGTAGCGCTGTTCCCCGCTGTTCCCCGCTGTTCCCTAAAGGGCGCAGCGCCGGCGGACCAGGCGAGCGCTCACGAAGTAGATGTCGCCGGGCGGGCGCGGGCCATCCTGGCGCGCGGGGGTGATGCCCGGGCGCTCGGAGGTGAAGAAGAAGGTCTCACCGTCCGGGCTCAGGGCCGGGGCGAAATCGGCAAACGGTGAGTTGATCTCCGGCCCGAGGTTCTGCCCCTGCGACCAGCCCTCGCCGCGCCGGCACGTGACGTACAGATCCGCGCCGCCGAGGCCGTCGGGCCGCGTGGCGGCATAGATCAAGATCTGGCCGTCGCGGCTGATGAGGGGGTTGCTCGCGCCTTCGCTCAGGTTGGGCTCGAAGGGCACCTTCTCGGGAGGCGTCCAGCCCGTGCCCGCGGGGCGGCTCGCGTAGATGCGCAACGTGCCGTCGCGGCTCGAGCTGAAGTACAACATCCCCTCCCTGTCGAGCGACACGAACACGTCGGCCGGGGCGGAGTTGAGCACCGAGCCGGCGTGCACCGGGGCGCTCCAGCCCGCGCCGCTGCGCTCCACGTACCAGGTGTCGAACTCACCCGCCGCACCGCCGGCCACGAGCGGGCGCGTCGAGCTGAAATAGAGCCGGCGGCCACCGGGGGCCATGAACGGATCCACGTCGCGATACGGGCTCGCGAACGGCGCCATCACCGGGCTGTCCCACGCGCCGCCCACGCGCTGGGACGCGTAGATGCCCAGCTGCTGCCGATCCTCGGACGCCCGGTTGAAGTAGGCCGTCTGGCCATCGGGCGAAAACGTGATGGCGAACTCGGGCGCGGCGGTGGAGATGACGCCGGGGGCGAAGACCTGCGGCGTCTCGGAGGCCGGGATGAGGGGCGCGAGCGGCTTCGGAGACGCCGCCCGAGGCCTCTCGGCGCAGGCCGTCAGGGCCGCCGCCAGCGCCAGGCTCCACAGAGGTGCAAGATGACCATGCCGCATGGGACTCCTGTATCCCGTCATGCCCGGATCGGGCGTCGCTCCGCATAGATCCGGTCGCGCCACTCGATCAGATCCCCAAACTCCTCCGCCAGGTCCGGCATCCCGAAGGCCGCGCGCAGCGCCCCCCCGATCCGCACGGCCGGGTGATCCACCGGGCGCAGCACCCCCACGGCCACGGCCACCGTCATATCGGCGAAGGTGAACCCGGAGAGCAGTGTGCCGCGCCCCCGCAGCTCCCTCTGGAACCGCGCGAGGTGGCGGTGGATGGTCTCCCGCGCCTCGCTCGGGTCCCGCTCCTGCAGCCGATACTTGCGACCGATATACGCCGTCGTCACCCGGAGGAGCGGCATCAGCGCGGGGCGGAGCGGGCCTGGCACGGCGGGGGGCACGAGCTCCCGCAGCACCTCCGGGTTCCGTCTCATCCGCACCTGGCCGAGCACGCGCCCGGCCTCCATCACCTCGGTGGCGAGGTCCACGTACTCCTGCAGCTGCGGCCCGGCGTTCACGGGGAACAGCGGCGCACCATCGCCGATCTGGTCGGCGTAGCGCGCGATGGCGACCGAGTCGCGGAGGATGAGCCCGTCATGGAACAGCACGGGCAAGGTGAGCTGCCCACGAAACACCCGCGTCCGCAGCCGGAGCAGGGGCTCGCCCAAGAACGGGAGGTACTCCTCCTTGCGATAGTCGATGCCGTGGTGGTCGAGCGCGAACCGCGCCCGCTCGGACCAGGGAGAGAAGCTGACGGAGACGAAGAGGGGTTGACCCATGCGGCCACGATACCACCAGACACCCCGCCCCTGCCCGCGTTCGCCCGGCGCGCGGTGGGCGTCAGCGCGCGACGCGGCGCTCGAATTCTTCTCTCCGGGCCCGGCTCAGCCGCACGCGCGTCCCATCGCGCAGGACGAGCATGCAGTCGCCGCGAAACAGCGGCTGCATGCCGACCACGCGATCGATGTTGACGATCGCCGACCGGTGCACGCGCACGAAGCGCTCGGGATCGAGCTGCTTCTCGATCTCCGCCATCGTCAGTCGGATGAGGTGGGTCTTGCCGCCGGCGTACAGCGAGGCGTAGTAGTTCGCCGCCTCGATCCAGTCGATGTCCTCCGTCTTCACGAACGCGACCTCGTCCCGCGTGCGAATGACGAAGCGCCGGACAAAGGGCGCGGCGACCCGGCGCGCGCGCACCTGCTCCTTGGCGCGCGAGAGCTCGGCGCATAGCCGCGCGTCGCTGAACGGCTTGAGCAGGTAGCCGAGGGCGTGCACCTCGAAGGCGCGGAGCGCATAGGCGTCGTAGGCGGTGACGAAGATGACCGCCGGGACCACGTCGCCCACGCGCTCGAGCACCTCGAAGCCGTCGACCTCCGGCATCTGCACGTCGAGGAAGAGGATGTCCGGGTGCGCCTGCGGGATCTCCTGCACGGCCTCGACGCCGGTGCACTCCCTCATCTCGGTGATCTCCCGATCGCCCTCGAGCACGACCCGGATGGCCTCGCGCGCCAGCGGCTCGTCATCGACGATCATCACCCTCATGTCACCTCGCTCCAGGGGATGGAGATCGACGCCAGCACGCCGCCCGACGTCTGCCGCAGCTCGAAGCGGTGGGCGTTTCCGTACAACTGGCGCAGGCGCTCGACGGTGTTGCGCAGGCCGATGCCGCGCCCCTCGGTCTGGCCGAGGGAGCCGGTGTTGAACACTTCGATCTCGATCGTCCCCTCGCGCCGGAACGCGCGCACCTCGACCCGCCCCGGCCGCGCCGAGCGCGCGATCCCGTGGCGGATGGCGTTCTCGGCGAGCGGCTGCAGGAGGAGCGTGGGGACGGCGGCGTGGCGCGCCTCGGCCGGCACGTCCACGGCGATCTCGAGGCGGTCGGCGAACCGCAGGCGCTGGATGTCGAGGTACCGCTTGAGCATGGCGGCCTCCTGCGCGAGCGGGACGAGCTGCTGGCCCTGATGGTCGAGCGTATAGCGCAGGAGCTCGGACAGCCCGGCGATCACCTCGACCGCCTCTTCATTCTTCTTCACCCGCACGAGGGCGCTGACCGCGTTGAGCGTGTTGAAGAGAAAGTGCGGCTGGAGCTGCAGCTCGAGCGCGTGCAGCCGCGCCTGCCCGAGCGAGCGCGCGAGCTCCGCCGCGCGCCGCGACAGCGCGGTCGCGTGCGCCACCGCCAGGGCCCCGGCGTAGAGGATGTACTCGAGCGGCAGGCGGTACACGAGCGCCTCCGGGAGCTGGGGGGCGAAGTACTTGGGGTTCATCTTGTCGTACGGGCGGAGGACGAGGATGGCGCCGATCCACCAGGTGATGTGCGCCACGCCGACGACGCCGGCCGCCGCGACGTGCAGCAGCACCCGGCGCCACGTCGGCGGGTGGAGCGAGAATCGCTCGCTCAGCCGGAAGACGAACGGCATGAGCGCGATCCAGCCCGACCACACCACGCACTGGAAGATCGCGATCCGGGCGAAGGAGTGCCCGTGCGTGATCATCACGATCCAGGTCTGCAGCGTGGAGACGAGCGCGAAGGCCAGCCAGAAGAGCGGGATCCAATACCGCCGCATCGGTCGCCAGCGTGGCACAAAGCCTCCGGGCCTGGAAGCGCGATGCAGTGAACGGACGCCCTGGTGCAGCGAACGGGCGCGCCGCGAGCTCTCATAGAGTCCCCGCGGTCACGCGGCCTTTGGGCCTCTCCCCGCGGCGTCCCCCTCCCCTGCCGACCCATTCACTGCACGGGGATCACAATTCGCTGCATTCGATACCGGTTCCACAGACTCTCCATCGCCCGCTGCGCCCGAAAGACGGATGTTCGTGCGCGGAGGTGATCCCGATGAAACATGGAACCCTGTGGTCCTGTCTCTTGCTCCTCGTGGGCGCATCGAGCGCCGCCGAGGCGCGCTACACCAAGAACGTCGCCGTCGTCCTCTACGAGGGCGTGGAGCTGCTCGACTTTGCCGGCCCCACCGAAGTGTTCGCCGCGGCGTCGGACCGAGGAGCGAACGGCGCGGAGAAGGCGTTCAACGTGTTCACGGTCTCGCGGACGAAGAAGCCGATCGTCAGCCAGGGCTTCGTGGACGTCACGCCCGACTACTCGATCGACGACAGCCCCAAGCCGGACATCATCATCCTGCCCGGCGGCAGCTCGCAGAACGTCATCGCCGACGCCGCGTTCATGGCGTGGATCCAGGCGTCCGCGGCGAGCGCGGAGAACGTCCTCACCGTGTGCACCGGGGCCTTCATCGCCGGCAAGGCCGGACTCCTCGACGGGGTCGAGGCCACGACCTGGTACAACGCCGTCCCGTCCCTGGCCAAGGAGTTCCCCAAGACGGCGGTGCGGCCCGGCCGTCGCTTCGTCGACAGCGGCAAGGTCATCACGACCGCCGGCGTGTCGGCCGGCATCGACGGGGCGCTGCACCTCGTCGCACGCACGCACGGGCGCTACGTGGCGGATCGAACGGCCGAGTACATGGAGTACAAGTGGGCCCCCGAGTCCTTCGACTCGTCGCGCTACGCCCAGCTCAACCCACGGCTCGACGCGCGCGGCCGCTCGCTGCAGCAGGCGAGCATCGAGGTCCGCGAGGGGAACGTGGACGCGGCGCTCGCCGTCTACCGCGCCCTCCTCGCGCAAAACAGCGAAGACAGCGCCGCCTGGCTCGAGCTCGGGCGCACGCTCCATGGGATGAAGCGCTATCAGGAGGCGATCGAGGCCCACCAGCAGGCCGTGAAGTCCCCCATGACGAAGGGGACGGCGTACTTCAACCTCGCCTGCGAATACGCGCTCACCGGGGCGCGTGACAAGGCCCTCGACGCGGCCGAGAAGGCGGTCGGCGCCGGCATGCGCACCAAGTGGGCCTACGAGCACGATCCGGATCTCGTCGCCCTCCGCGACGATCCCCGCTTCAAGGCCCTGGTCGCCAAGCTCTGACCTCCCGCCCCTCCCGGCGACAACGCTGCCGGCTCAGCGCAGATACACCCCGCGCCACCACTTCGAGTACGTCCGCCGCAGCTGGTTGCAGTGGAGCTCCGGCTCATTGTTGACCCCCGAGGTCCAGTCCTCCCCCGCCCAGTGATGCCAGAGCGCGCCGATGGACGAGATGCCGCGCGGCAGGTCAGGGCTGTTGGAGCCGCCGTGGTTGCCGTCGCCATAGGCGCCCCGCAGCGGCACCTGCAGGCAGGTGCCCTGGCCGGTGTTGACGCGCCGGACGTCGAACTGCCAGGGCTCATCGGGCGCCGGGCCGCCCGGGCTGCGCACCCAGGCACGCCCGCTATCGAGGTTGAGCGCATCGAGGATGTCCTGCCACGTGAAGTCGGTGCCGTCGTCGTCGAAGAGGCCGGTGGCGCCCGCATACACCTCCCACTTGTCGAAGTACGTCGACAGCTCGCCTGGGGTGCCGCCGCTCCCGGGATCATAGGGCCCCGTGTCCTGACCGTCGGTCACCGTGAGGATCTGGGTCACGCCCGGCAGGCGCATGCCGCGGTTGGTCACGTTGACGCTCGCCGGCGTGATCGTCGTCTGACGGTCGACCGCGGTGATGGGAGCGGACCGAGAGAGGGACGTGATCAGGGTCCAGCCACCGCCATCGATGTCCATGTCGCAGTGCACGGAGAACGGCGGGGCGGCCCCACCACTGCCGTCGGGGTCGATCTGGTAGACGCCGCTCGGCACGGACGCATCCCGGCTCTTGATGGAGCGGCAGGAGTCCTCGATGACGCACGTACCGCCCGAGCAGCTGCCGGTGATGCAATCGGTAGCGGCCCTGCACCCCTGCCCCACCTGACACGGCCGACAACCGCCGCCGCAATCGATATCCGACTCATTGCCGTCCTGGACGCCGTTCGAGCAGTCGGCCATCTGACACAGTTGGGCCGGGGTGCAGTAGTTGCTCAGGCAATCGCCGTTCACCCGGCAGCCTTCACCGTTGAAGCAACGCTGACAGACAGGGCCGCCGCAATCGACACCGGTCTCGCTGCCGTTCTTCACGGCGTCAAAGCACTCGGGGATCACGCAGATATTAGAAGGGTTGCAGTAGCCCGTGATGCAATCGCTGTTCACGCGGCAGCCCTCACCGTTGGGGCACGCCGGGCAGCGGCTGCCGCCGCAATCGACACCGGTCTCGTCACCGTTCTTGTACCCGTCAGAGCAGTCGATGGTCGTGCAGATATGGAAGGGGGCACAGTAGGAAGAGACGCAATCGCCATCGACGTTGCAGGATTGCCCCAGACGACAGAGCGGGCAGGCATCGCCCCCACAGTCGACGTCCGTCTCGGTGCCGTTCCTCACCCCGTCGTTGCAGCTCACCCCTTGCACGAGATCGACGGACGCGGCGTCCTCGACCGCCGTCAGATCGGGCGGCGTCGCGCCATCGACCGCCGACTGATCCGGCGGCGGTGCCACGAGATCGAGCCGGGCCGACCCATCCGGAGTCCCCCCGCTCCCGCCGTCACATCCATAGACGGCGAGCGACGTCAGGACCGCCAGGAGCACGGGCCACGAACCAGACCACCTCGCTCGTCTCATCGTCGCCTCCTCGAACCGGTGCCTCCGCGAGTGCATGCTGCCAGCTTCCGAAGGAGGGAAGCGCCCCGCGAAGACACGCTCCCCGAACCGCCAGATCCTTCGCACGAAATCGCTCCTGGGTCGAGGAGGCGTAGCGCACCGGCCGGGTCGAGCATCCTCTAGCCTCGTTTGGCCCCCTTCTGACGTCAGAGCGCGGCGGACGTGAAGCCGCCATCGACGGAGAGGACGGCGCCGTTGACGAAAGAGGCTCCAGGCGAGAGCAACCACACGATGGCCTGCGCCAGCTCCCCAGCTTCGCCGATTCGGCCGAGCGGCACGTGGGAAGCGTACATCGACTCGGCTTGGACCCGGTCGAGCCCGGTGTTCCCGGCCACCAGTTGATCCAAGACACCTTCGAGCATGGGGGTGCGCGTGGGTCCAGGGCAGACCACGTTGATGCGCACGCCACGCGCGCCATACTCGGTCGCGGCGGTGCGGCTCAGGCCGTGCAACGCCCACTTGGACGCGCAATAGGCCGCCGCCATCGGCGTGCCGGTCAAGCCGTTCGCCGAAGACACATTGACGATGGAGCCACCGCCCGACTTCAACATGGCGGCGATCTCGTACTTCATACTCAGCCAGGCGCCGCGCAGGTTCACGGCCAGCGTGCGGTCGAACTCGACCTCCGGCAGCTCGGCCGTGGGCACCGCCATCGTCGGTGCATACGCGGCGCTATTGACCGCGTGATCGAGCCGGCCCCAACGCGTGAGGACGGTGTCGACCGCGTGGCGCACCTGTTCGGCATCGGCGACGTCGGCGGCAACGAACAGGACCCGCCCCTCATCGCCACCGCGTGTGCCGATCTCGTGTACTGCGGCTTCTCCCCGTGAGGGATCGCGCCCGATCAGCGCCACGCGGGCACCGCCTGCGACGAGGAGGTGCACACAAGCCAACCCGATGCCGGAAGTACCGCCCGTGACGAGCGCTACGCGATCATGCATCGAGCCATCGTAGCACCGAAGCCGCCGGCGGATGCCGCGCGTCGCGCGAGAGGGAGACGACGTTCCACGCTTCGCTGCCAGGGAGGATACCCGAAGGTATCTGACCAACGAACAACGCAGCGCTCGGGTGAAAGACCGAGCGAGCACGGCATCAGCGCACCTGAACGTCGCTCTAGTGGCCAGGCGCGCAAGGCGCAGATGGGGGACCGAAGCTCGCCCCTTGTTCGGTGTGCCTGCCTCTGTTGAGGTCGATGGACCTCTCAACCCCACACAAGGAGTCGCGCGCCATGAACACCACCACCTACAGCGACTTGGTCACCAGCATCGGCACCACCCAGCTCCCGGACGGCCGCATCCAGCTCTGGGGCATCTCGACCGCGAACGCGCTCTGGACCACGTGGATGGACACCACCGCGGCCGACTCGGGGTGGGCTCCCTGGTTCCCGTTCCCGCAGCCGCCCTGGCGCACGCCCCAGTCGATCGCGTCGGTCCTGTTGTCGGATGGGCGGCCGCAGGTCTTCCTCGTCGCCGGCTCCGCGCTCTACACCTGCTCCAAGCCGAGCACCGACCCGAGCGCAAGCTGGTCCGCCTGGAGCCTCTTTCCGACCGATCAGCCGCTCTCGCAGGTCGCCACGTGGAACTACTCCACCGGTAAGGCGGCGCTCTTTGCGCTCACGAGCGCCGGACAGGCGATCACCTGCTGGCAAAAGAAAGGCGACCCCACCCAGTGGTCGCCCTGGAGCCAGCTGCCCGGGAATCAGTCGCTGCAGAAGATCGTCGCGGCCACCCTCCCCGACGGACGGGCGCAGCTCTTTGGCATCACCCAGACGGGAAAGCTGGTCTCGCGGATGTGGACCTCCACACACCCCAAGGACGGCTGGACCGATTGGAGCGCCTTTCAGGGCGGACCGACCGTGAGCGACGTGGCGGTCGCGCCGCTCGCGACCGGGCAACTGCAGGTCTTCACCGCCACATCACAGGGCCTCCAGACCTGCTGGATGTCTAGCGCGTCCACCAGCTCGAACTGGACCCGCTGGTCCCCCTTCCCGAACGCGGGAGATGTCCGGCAGAACCCGCCGCCCCTCACGCTCGCCGCCACCACGCTCCAGGACCAGGCCGTTCGCCTGTTCCTCGTCGACACGACGCACCAGATCCAATACACCACGACCGGCGGCTACGCCTCCGGCTGGTCGGACTGGACGCCCATGTTCCCGGCCGGCACGTCCGCCCAGATCTCCGCGCAATCGAAGTTCATGCAGAACTATCGGATCGCCTCCCCGGTGCATCCCGGCTCGCAGGTGATCGCCGCCAAGAACGGCAGCGGCGCGGTGGAGCTCTTCACCACGGCCAGTGACGGCCAGATCTTCAATTACTACCCGGACCCGGCGAGTGATACCGGGTACAGCGGGATCGCCACGGGCCTGCGGAGCACGCCCATGGCCGTGGGCGTCCAGGTCGACGGCGCCCTGGTGGTCATCGCCGCCCCCCAAGCGGGCACCACCCTCTCCTACGTCACCGAGCAAAGGGCCGGCGGCAGCCGCTGGAGCGCCCCGGCGACGGTGACCGTGCCGACCTCCGCGTCCAACGCCAACATCGCGGGCCTTTACACGGCCGAGATCGCGGGCCAGCTCTACGTGGCCGTGCTCACCGGCGTAGCGGGGAGCTATTCGCTCGCCGTGTCGATCTGGCAGCCCGGCAGGCCGTCCTTTACGAGCGTGAAGGGCACGATCCCCACCACGAACTGCGTGTTTGTGGGAAACAGCGCCGCCACGGCCGGCTTCGCCGTGGTCGATACGTCCCTGACCACGTACTCGATCGCGAGCGGGACCCACAAGTCCGTGCCCATCACCTCCTCCCTTTCGCCCAAGCACGTGGACGCCGCCAACGACGGCCCGGGAAATACCCGCATCTTCGCCCTCCTCAGCGACGGAAACGCCTACCAGCTCGTGCAGACCGGCTCCTCCTACGGCTACGCCGCGCTCAGCACGGGCATGAACTTCGGCCAGATCGGCGTGGGCACAGATGACGCCGGCAACGTCAACGTCTTCGCCGTCGACGCCAACCACCAGGTCTTTCATTTCGAGCCGTCCGCGAGCCTGGATCCGGGCCAGGCCCCCCAGGCTTCCGCCTACGGCTCCCCCGGCGTGATCGCCGTCAGCGCGTCGAGCATCGCGCTCGCGGCCAACGACCAGGGCGCGCTCGACCTCTTCGTCGTCGGCACCGGTCAGCTCTCCCTGACCCACATGTACCAGGAGGAGGCCTCCTCCAACTGGGTCAGCGAGAGCGTCGAGGTGCAGCCGGCGAACGGCGGCGACGTCGAGGACTACATCTCCTATTCCTCCGACGTGCTGGTGCTCGACGCCGACGGCGTGCCGCTCGTGAACACCCCGGTCTACGTGTGGACCCCCGAGCAGGCGCTCCTCAGCATCAACGGCGGCAGCTACTGGGTGGACCAAGAGACCGTGGCCCGCCTGTCCACGAACAGCGGCGGTATGCTCTCCATCTCCCAGGAGACCGGCTCGCTGGCGGCGCCGGCGATCTATGTGTCCGTGCCGTCGCAGATGGCGCCCGGCGCGTCGCTCACCATCGACCAGACCGCGGCGCAGCAGGAGACGCTCGCGACGGTCACGGCGAGCGACCTCCTCCAGCCGTTGCCGAGCGGCAGGCCCCTCCTGCCCAGCCCCTACGACAACCAGGCGACAGCGGAGAGCCTGGCCGCCGCCTGCAACAGCTGCATGACCCTGCCGGGGACGGCGCGGGCGACGAGCGGCGAGCAGCACTGGCAGATCGCGTTCGCGCCCGGGCGCGCCACCTATCGCAGGCTCACCGCCGCCGAGGCCGAGGAGCTCCTGACGCACAAACGCGCGACCCTCGAGGCGGCGCAAGGCGTCCTGGATTGGCTGAGCGACATCGGCGACTTCATCTCCAGCGTCGTCGACTCGGTCGCGAGCGTGGTCGACGCGGTCGTCACCACGGTCGCCGCAGGCGTGCAGGCGGCGATCACCTTCATCGTCGACGGGGTGACGTATCTCTTCGAGGTGAACGTGAGCGCGGTGGAGCAAGCCTTCGACCTGGTCCAGACGTGCTTCGCCCAGGTGCAGGTGTTCTTCGAGGATCTCTTCGAGTGGTTGGGATTCGTCTTCGACTGGCCCGACATGCTGCGCACGCATCAGGCATTCGTCTACACCGCGAACCAGTTCATCGGCTTCCTCGGTGGCGCCGTGGCCGGCCTGCAGGCCTTCGTCGATCAGAACTTCGAGGGGATCCGCACCCAGGTACAGAACCTCTTCAACACCGCGCTCCAGAGCATCGGCGGCGACCCCACCGTGGGCGGCTATGAGAAGGCCCACCAACAGCCCGCGCCGGCCCTCTCGTCCGCGGCCTCGAACAACATCGTCTATAACGGCCTCCTCGATAACGCCCAGAACGGCACCACGACGGCGACCCTGCCCACCGCGTCGACCGCGGTGCAGAGCGCCACGCAGACGCTGCAGAATATGGCGAGCACCGCCGCCGCGAGCCAGGCCTTCGCGCAGGCCCAGGCCTACTTCACCGCCTTCACCGCCAGCAACGACGCCATGTTCACTCAGCTCCTCTCCGGCATGCTGAGCGTGGTGCAGGGCGTGGCGCTCGAGCTCCTCTCGGGCTTGCAGACCGCGATCGATACCATCCTCGGTGTCGTCGCGGATCTCATCGTCACGCTCCAGGACGTCCTGAACGCCCCCTGGAACATCCCCTTCGTCTCCCAGCTCTACAGCTCGATCACCGGCGGCACCACCCTCACCACGCTCGACCTCCTCGCGCTCATCGTGGCCATTCCCGCCACCGTCCTCTACAAGCTCGCGACCCACGAGGCGCCCTTTCCCACCGACGACTCGGTCACCGCCTTCGAGGCGTCGTTCAACTCCGCGACGATGCTCCAGGCCGCCGGCCTCGCTGGCGCCGCCGCAGAGCGGGCCGTCCTCGCCGGGACCGCGCGCGACACCACCGCCTGGACCGGCCTCGTCCCCCCCAGCGCGTCGCTCCTCTTCGCGGTCGGCGCCACCGTCAGCCAGCTCTTCTACAGCGGCCTCTCGTGCGTGCTCGACATCCTGCCGCCTGCGTCGCCCGCACCCACGGCCATCAGCTGGGGCGTTTTCACCATGGAAGTGCTCTGGCAGGCGCTGACGTTTCCGTGGTTCACGTCGGCGGGCGCCGTGGGCTTCGCCGACGCCAACGAGAGAGGCCGGGTGAACTGGCTGTGGCAGATCGACGGCATCTGCCTCGACGCCATGTCGCTCACGCAGTTCGGCTCGATCAGTGAGAACGCCGACGATCGAGGCGTCCTGAACGCGTTCTTCTACGCTGTCATCCACACCGGCTTCACCATCGCCGCATGCGTGGGCGCCTCGACGTCTTCTATCATCGGGAACGTCCTCTCGCTCATCCCCGAGTTGGCCAAGATCGGGCGTCTCAAGGTGATCGTCGACGCCACCGAGGGCATCTCGCTCGGGGTGGTGGGCGCGTGCGACATCCTCTTTGGCATTACCTCCGCCGGGGTCAACTTCCTCGCGGCGTTGCCCTCCCGGCCTGGCCCAGCCCCCGCCCTCGTCGCGGCCAGGTAGGCGCCGAAATCCCTCCGTACAACACGAGAAGCTCGTAGAACTCCTGGTCGCCGAAACCACGGTGGGCCGAGCGCGTGATGCGCACC
>DATAGU010000006.1:0-9006 GCA_036263495.1 Polyangia bacterium
GCCGCCGCCGCTGCCGCCTTCGGAACGGGAGCAGAAGGTCCGCTCGGCCATCCAGACGATCCAGGAGATGTGCACGATGATGCGCCAGGATCGGGTGGAGGCGCATGAGTTCGCCCAGCGCTTCGGCACCATCACCTTCGATTCCCAGGTGGAGATGGGTTATGCCGGCGACCTCTCCTTCCGGATGCACAACCCCGTGTTCCAGGATTCGAACGATGCGGATATCGAGGCTGATGGGGAGTGGGATGTATGGTATGTGAGTTTCGCCTCTGCCGAGAGTGGGTTCTTCACAATCGCCGATCTTGAGCCGGCCTTCGGCCCGGCGCGTATCGCCGATCCCGATTCGGAGTCGCTGAGTGTTTACTTCCTGTGGGAGCCCCCGGGGCCCGGGCCCGGGCCCGTGCACTGCCGTCTCTCCGCCTTGGTCAAGTTCCTCGACCTGGTCGTCCCGCTCGATGCTCGGTATACTGTGGTCCCCCCCCAATACGATCACAGTACAATGCACCTCGTCTCCTTCGATTTGTACCGCGGGACGGAGGAAGACATCGGTGGAGTGCTGATCTTCCCGCCAAGCGGCAAGCCAGCGAGCACCACCGCACCGGCGGCCATGAGGAACCAGACACAACGCTAGCGCGGATGGGAAGCACTCCCGCCCTCCGTCGCAGCGCCTATCGCAGATGCCTTGGCCTGGGGCTTTCCCTGGCCATGGCCAGTGCCCTTCTTCTGGGGGCGCTGCGGGCGGAAGGTAAACGCCGCTCGGAGTCCGTCGGTAGCCTCTCGGAAAGCGCGGTGCAGCAAGAGTTCGTCGCAGGGCTTCTCGACGCACTGCACCGCAGCGAGAAGGAGACCCTCAAGGGACGCGTCAAGCGCATCCAAGCCGTGCTCGACCGCATCGCCGAGCGTCTCGGTATGCCAGAGATTCCCACGGCCAAAGGCCCTCCTCATCGCATCCTCCTCGAGAGGAGAGAGGCCGCATCGCTCGGCGGCCTCTTCAGGGGTGGCGATTGGCGCATCACCGTGGACGAGAAACTCTTGACTCGGGGCCCGATGTCGGTCGAGCAGATCGTGCGGCTCGCGGACATCCTGGGTCACGAACTCCGCCATCCCGAGCACCGCTTCCGCATGGCCTGCTGGTTGGCTGATAGCGGGCGGACAAGTGACATCGTCCTTTTGACCGTGCCCAAGCACATCATCAATGAGGCGCTGCGCCCGGGCCGCCCCCGGCTGGACAGGAAACGCGCGGCGGAGGCCAAGCACTGGTTCTCGGCCTGGCTCTTGCCCGAACGGAAGAAGAACGCCGAGGAGCTCTCGCAGGCCTATGCGGCGCAGGCCAGGGCGCGCCTCCGACAAGCCGAGCTCCAACGCCAACTTGCCCAAGTGGGCACACCCAGGTCGGCGATCGAGGGCAAGGAACTCAAGGCGCTGCGCAAGGCCCTTGGCGAAGCGACCAAGGAGGAATCGCGCTGGTCCCAAGAGGTGGGTCGGATCCACCAGGCCGGGGAAAAGCTGCCGCTCGAACGCGACTGTCAACGTATAGGGCAAGAAGTGGCACGGTGGGTCGCGCGACTGATGGGTGGTAGGTAGATGAGAGCGTGGAGTAACGCCGGCTGAGCGGCGGGGAAGAAGACGTACGATGAACAGCGGACGCGAACTCTTTCACGTGCTGACCGAGGGCGCCTCGGCCCGCATGCGCCGCCTGGTGGTGGAGCTCGGTCTCGAGGAGCGGGTGCGCCTGCGCAACCTCTATTACCCCGAGGTGACCGCCGACTTCACCGCCCGCGGCGGCACGCGCACCCCGGCGCTCTGGGATGGGACCCACCTGCGCGAGGGCGAGGAGGCGGTGGAGCAGGCGCTGCGCGAGCTCGCGCACGAACCCTCAACGGGCGCCGCCGGCACCTGACCAAGTGCTCGGCCGGCGCCTACCCGGCCGTGTCCAGCTCCAGCGCGTCTTCGCCGTCCGCGCGCATCTCCGCCCGCGCCGTGCCTTCCTCCACCTCTGCGGCCCCGGGGTCCGTGGCCGCGCGGCGCTGCTCCTTCCACAGCATCCGCTCGACCTGCTGCAGGAGCAGGGTCGTGGTGCCGGCGTCGCACGCCGCGATGGCCAGGCCGCCAAAGCCGCTGGCGATGCGCTCGGCCTCGCCCTGGGGCAGGCGGTCGGCCTTGTTGAACACGAGCAGGCGCGGCTTGTTCTGCAGCTTGAGGTCGCCGAGGATGCGCTCGACCGCCCGGATCTGCGCCTCGTGCGCCGGATCCGCCACGTCCACGATGTGGAGGAGCAGGTCCGCGTCGTCGAGCTCTTCGAGCGTGGCGCGGAAGGCGTTCACCAGATCCTTGGGGAGGTCGCGGATGAAACCCACGGTGTCGGTCAGCACCACCTCGCGCTCGCGCGGGAAGCGCAGCCGCCGCGACGTCGGATCGAGCGTGGCGAAGAGCTTGTTCTCGGCCAGCACGTCGCCCTTGGTGAGGGTGTTGAGGAGCGTGGACTTGCCGGCGTTGGTGTAGCCGACGATGGCCACGATCGGCACCTCGCGCGAGGTGCGCAGCGCGCGCCGCTGCTCGCGCCGCCGCCCGAGCTCCCGGATCTGGCGCTCGTAGAGCTGGATCTTCTCGCGCGCGCGCCGCCGGCTCACCTCGAGCTTGGTCTCGCCTGGGCCCCGGCCGCCGATGCCGCCGGTCAGGCGCGACATCATCGTGTTCTTCTCGACCAGCCGCGGCAGCGCGTACTTGAGCTGCGCCAGCTCGACCTGCAGCTTGCCGTCCCGCGTGGTGGCGTGCTGGGCGAAGATGTCGAGGATGAGCATGGTCCGATCGATCACCTTGAGCTCGGTGAGGTCGGAGATGGCGCGCGCCTGGGCGGGGGTGAGCTCGGGGTCGAAGATGAGGAGCTCGGCGTCGCGCTGCATGGCCCGCAGCACGATCTCCTCGAGCTTGCCCTTGCCGAGGAGGAACTTGGGGTCGGGCGCGGGGCGGCGCTGGATGACGGTGTCCATGACCCGCACGCCGGCCGTGCGGCACAGCTCCCGCAGCTCCGCCACCCGCTCCTCGCCATCCTGCATGCGCCCGAGCGAGACGTGGACGAGCACGGCGCGGTCGAATCCGCCCTCTACGCCCGGGACCTCGCGCGCCGCGATGGCGTGGGCGGCGAACTCCTCCTCGAGCGAGGCCATGAGGGCGGTGAAGTCGATGTCCCCGATGCCCGCGGCCGTGGCCGGCACGGGGTCGAGTTCACGCCACAGCTCCCCTTGAGGGTTGTCAGGGAGGAGATGGGCGCACAGGAGCTGCCCGGGCGAGCCGTCGGGGCGCATGCCCACCACGGCCACGAGGTCGAGGCGCAGCTTGGCGAGGTCGACGAAGTCGTCGCGCGTGATCGGCTCGGAGCGGAGGTGCGTGTGCACGAGGCGCAGGCCGCGGAATCGCCCCTGCCCGGCGCGCAGACGGCCGAGGTCGGGCAAGAAGAGCTTGTGGGCGTCGCCCACGACGACGTGATTCACGTTGCCGCGGCGATCGAGCAGCACGCCCACCTGCCGGTCGGTCTCCTGCGAGCATTGACACAAAAATGTCGCGAGTTCGGGCGAGACCACTGCGGAAGGATCCACGCGGCGCCGCGCGATCCGCTCCAACATGTGGAGTTGCGAGGGTTTAAGACCCTGGATGTGACCGGTGACGAGCTCCATTCCACACTATGAATGTATTACCGGACACGATAACATCTTGAAACGCTGCGGCAAGAGGGGGGGATCCGCGCCTCGCCGCCTGGCGTGCGGCCCGATCGCCTCTCGACGCACGGGGTAGCGATGCATTACTCTTGGGACTATGGTTCGCGCCCTGGTCATCCATTGGAGCGAGGACGCCCTCGCCCGGATCCGGGATGTCATCGAGCGGCAGATTCCCTGTGACGTCGCGCGCACCACGGACGATGCCATCCGTCTCTATGCGGAGCACGATTATAGCATCGTCGTGATGGCCCATGACCCGCCGGTCCATGACGGCATCCCTGCGCTCAGTGTGACGCAGGCGGCCGCTCCCGAGGCCCTGATCATCGTCATCGCCAAGGATCCGGAGGTGGTCGCGGCGCTCGAGCAGCGCGGCAACGGCCGGGTGTTCCGCTTCCTCGGTCGCAGCGACGAGCACTGGCAGCTGGCCGGCACCATCGCCGCGGCGCTCCGCCTGGTGCGACTCGAGCGCCAGCATCACGAGCTCATCGCGCGCCTCGGCATCGAACAGATCAAGCTGCAGAAGCGAGAGCGGCTCCTCGACGTGGTGGTGCGCGAGCGCACGCGCGAGCTCGAGACGGCCTATCAGCGCCTGAAGGTCGCCAACCGCGAGGCGCTGCTCGGCCTGGCCGAGGCCATCGAGGCCAAGGACGCCTACACCAAGGGCCACTGCGGCCGCGTGGCGGCCTACTCGATCGCGCTCGCGCAGGTGAGCGGCTACCCGAGCGCCGAGCTCGAGACGCTCGAGTCCGCCTCGTTCCTCCACGACATCGGCAAGATCGGCGTGCGCGACGCGGTGCTCCTCAAGCCCGGGCCGCTCGACGAGACCGAGTGGAAGCACATGCAGGTGCACCCCCAGGTGGGGGACCAGATCGCCTCGCAGATCGAGCTTCTGCGGCCGATGCGGCCGGCCATCCGCAACCACCACGAGCGCTGGGACGGTAAGGGGTATCCGGACGCCATGAAGGGCGAGGTGATCCCGATGGCCGCGCGCATCGTGTGCATCGCCGACGCCTTCGACGCCATGGTCACCGAGCGGCCCTACAAGCCGGCCCTCAGCCTGGAGGTGAGCTACGGCTTCTTGCGCAAGGGCGCGGGCGCGCAGTTCGATCCCAAGCTCGTGGAGCTGTTCATCCAGTCCGAGATCGGCGAGCAGTTCGACCTCTAAGCGCGCCCACCCCTCCCTCCCTCCCCCTCCCTCCCTCCCACTCCCTCCCCACACGACATCGGATCCGGCGGCTCGCTGAACAGCGGCTTGAATGTCGGGCGCTTTCCTGACAACCAATGGTCCATGCGCACGTACGCCAGAATCGTGTTCCTCGCCGTGGCCGCGCTCGGACTGTCGGCTTCCGCTGCGTGGGCAGGCAACCCCTCGAACCCGATCCTCTTCGTCACGCAGGTGCCGATGCCGGAGGAGGTGAACTCGCGCACCGTCCTTCAGGCGTACATGTCCTGCGTCTCGCCCTTCAGCAATCACCTCGGCGGCACGGCGTACGCCGGGCGCGGCGGCTCGCTGTACGTCCGGTTCAGCAACGGGCAGGTCGTCAACCTCCTGGCGGTCGCGGACTGGGGCGCGATCCCGGGGGGCCAGCCGAACCCGAACACGATCGCGGTGCGCAACCCGAACGTGAACTACGCGGGCGACAAGGCCCTCTTCAGCATGGTCATCGGCGTGCCGAGCGGCCCGACCGACACCACGCAGTTCCTGTGGCAGCTGTATGAAATCACACTGCCGACGCAGGCCCAGCTGAACGGGACCCCGGCCGTGAAGCCGGTGCTCACCAGGGTCGCGAACCAGCCGGCGTACAACAACGTCTTCCCCACCTACGCGCCGGGCGGGCTCATCGTCTTTGCCAGCGACGTGCCCTACAACAACCAGGCGCACCTCCTGCAGCGCGAGGAGTACCTCAGCCTGCCGACGGTGACCGGCCTGTGGAGCCTGAACCCCGCCTCCGCCAGCTCGCTCAAGCTCCTGCACCACTCGCCGAGCGGCGCGTTCTCGCCGATCGTCGATCGCGCCGGGCGCGTCATCTTCGTGAACTGGGACCACCTCGCCCGCGACACCCAGGCGGTGACCGATTCTCGCCCGGCCGACCCCACCTACAGCGAGAACTTCACCCAGACGTTCAACGGGTCGGGCAACTTCGCCGACGAGTCGCCCGGGGCGCAGTTCACCCAGGTCACGGCGCTGCCCGCCAACACCTGGGACATCTTCCCCGAGCCGCGCAACTTCGACCGCAAGACGCTGGCCGTGTATTACGGCGGCATCCTCAACGGCAACGCCCAGAACATCTTCCTGCCGTGGGCCATCAACCTCGACGGCACCAACGGCGAGCTCCTGAACCACGTGGGGCGCCACGAGGTCGCGGCGGGCGTCGGGCGCAGCTACACGAACGACACCAACCTGGTCGACCTCAACGCGAGCACGAACCCGAACTACGGCGGCCTCGCGGTGCGCAACTTCTTCAACAACTTCATGTGGCCGCGCGAGGACCCGCTGAGCCCCGGGACGTTCTATGGCAGCGACGCCGCGGACCTCGGGACGCACGGCGCGGGGCAGATCGTGCGGCTCAACAACGGCGGCACGAGGCCCGACGGCACGCCCCTCAACCCCGACAACATCACCGTCACCTACGTCACGGCGGGCGCGCGGGGGGCCAAGCCGGCCCTCATCCCGACGGTGAAGCCGAGCATCAACCAGCCCGCCACCGGCCTGACGCCGCTCAGCACGCCCGAGACGCTCTACCGCACGCCCGTGCCCCTCGCCGACGGCAACCTCGTGGCGTCGCAGGTGGGGAACGTCACCCAGACCGACTACAACAATGGCACCGTGGCGCAGCCGGCGTCGCTCTATGCCCTCCGTCTGATGTCGCTCAAGCTCTCGGGGAGCACCTACGTGCCGGACATCCCCCTGACCGCGGGCATCAACATCAACACGAGTTACTACGTCGGCTCGACGCTCGTGAGCTACAACGGCCCGGCCTGGGAGCTCGATCCCGTGGAGGTCGCCCCGCGCTCGATGCCGACGCCGCTGATGACGCCCGTCTCGCCCATCGAGGCCGGCGTGTTCAACTCCGTGGGCGTCCACATCCCCACGTTCCAGAACTATCTGCGCGCGCAGAATGCCGCGCTCAGCGTGAGCCGCGACGTGACCAAGCGCGACATCCACGACCGGCAGCAGCCGTTCAACCTCAAGGTCGCCTGGTCGACCACGCAGACCGTCGGCACCTCGGGCAAGGTGTACAGCGTGGCGTGGATCCAATTCCTCCAGGCCGACCTGCGCCGCGGCTACCTCCTCGGCGGGAGCACGCCGGTCGCGGGCCGGCGGGTCGTGGCCACGCCGCTGCATGACACGCTGTCCGAGAACGTCCAGACCCCCGGCGCGCCTTCCGGCGGGTTCCGGCTCGGCGACGACGGCTCCTTCGCGGTGATCGTGCCGGCCGGGAAGGCGCTCACGTGGCACCTCCAGGACAACGACGCGGCCCAGACGAGCCAGATCAAGGAGCGGTTCTGGGTGACGTTCCAGAGCGGCGAGATCCGGACGTGCGCGAACTGCCACGGCATCAACACCTCGGACCAGAGCGGCACGATCGCGAACCCGGTGGGCACCCCGACCAACCCGCCGCAGGCGCTGGCCACGCTCCTCCGCGCCTGGAAGACGAGGTTTCCGTCGGGCACGGTGCAGCACACGGCGGCCAGCGTGAGCGTGCTCAAGACCGCGGGCGCGGTGTCGCTGTCGGTCAGCCGGACCGGTGGCACCACCGGCCCCGTGGCCGTGGACTTCGTGACCGCCGACGGCACCGCCCAGGCCGGCGTCGATTACATGGCGGTGAGCGGCACCCTCAACTGGGTGGACGGCGACGTGGCGCCGAAGGCCATCACCGTGCCGCTGCTCAACAACCCGGTGGCGGGCCCGTCGAAGACGTTCACGGTGACGCTGCAGAACGCCCAATTCGGGTCCCTCGGAGCGGTGCCCATCGCCACGGTCAACGTGGACGATCCGTCGTCTACATTTGATCTCGGCCCCGGCGGCTCCGACGGCGGCGTGGGCGGGGTCGATCTCAGCACGGGCGGGGGCGCGGACCTCAGCACGGGTGGAGTGGATCTCAGCACGGGTGGCGCGGACCTCAGCACCGGCGGGAGCGACCTTAGCACCGGCGGGAGCGACCTTAGCACCGGCGGGAGTGACCTCAGCACCGGCGGCAACGACCTCAGCACCGGCGGGTTCGATCTGCGCACGGGCGGGAACGACCTCAGCACGGGGGGCAATGATGCGGCCCCTGGCCCCGGTTCGGGCGGAGCGGGATGCACCTGCAGCACCGGGGCGCGCGGACCGTCCTCTTCGACCGAGTTGATCGTCGCCACGCTGTTCGTGTTCGCCCTCGCGTGGCGCCGGAACCGTCGGCGCTAGTCCTTCCCCTCCTTCCTCGATCACGAACTCCTCGGCCGGCGAGGCTCGCAGGACATCGCGGATCCGATCGTGTAACTTGCCTCGGTGCTTCCGATGCAGGAAGTCACGGTCCGGTCTTCACCTCTGGCGATGTAGAGGCCTGCTTGCTGAACTGGTTCGAGGTCGAGAACTTCAAACCGATCAAGAAACTCCGCCTCGACTTTCGACCCTTCATGGTGTTCGTCGGACCCAATGGGGCAGGGAAGACGAACCTCATCGAGGCGCTCACGCTGTTTCTCGACCTTCTGACGGAGGGCCGCACCGAGCCGATAGAGCTTTATGGCGGTTACGATCAGCTCATACGGCGGGCCAAGCGCCGGGCCCGGACGATGCGCTTCGCTCTCTCGCTGCCTGTTAAGGTCCCGGGTCCAGGGATGGTGATGGTGGTCGAAGTGGTTCTTCGCTCGGGTTCTGATGCAGAGGGCATCCGGGTGGAATCAGAATTGCTCCGACTGACCGCAACAGGAAGAGCACCGTTCGTCGCACGTTGGAAGAACGGCGAACTGGTCGAGTTGGAGGAGGGAGAACTCCCATTCTTCCATGCACCGAAGTCGATGCTGCAGGAGTTGGGTTCCATAAGTGGCCGCGATGGGCTTCGTCTGTCTTGGTTCCTCCGCATGAGCAGCTTTCTCTCAGTACAACCGGTCACACGTCTTCGGCTGGATGCCTCCGCGCTTCGCCGCAATGCGCAGCTACAGCGTTCGCGTCATGGGCGGCTCCTCGGTATGAACGGCGAAGGACTGCCGCTCGCTGTCGAACGTCTGCGGGGGGCAGGGTCCTTCCGGCGCGTCCTTGCTCGGCTGCAGGAGGTGTATCCCCGCATCGAGGACGTAGAGACCGTGC
>DATAGU010000007.1:0-23711 GCA_036263495.1 Polyangia bacterium
CGGACGGGGACGGAGGGTGTTGGGGCGGGGACGGAGGGTCTTGGGATGGGGACGGAGGGTCTTGGGACGGGGACGGAAGGTCTTCGGACAGGGACGGAGGCTCCGGATCACTCATGGCGCCCCCTCCGGTGGTACGCGCTCATCCGAATCCTCCCGACGTCCACCCACATCCACTCCCTATTTCCCCCAGCGCTGCCAGCGGGACCTCGCCTCCGTCCCCCGACGGTCTGTCGGCTCGCCCGGCGTTGGTGGGGCCGCTCACCGAGTTCTGCTGACGATTAAATTCTTCGGCTGGAGTTACAGCGGCTTAAAAAAAAGCTGTCGAAATGGACGAAACTTTCCTCCTGGCCTGCCGAAACCTAAGGCATGAAGAAAACACCTCGGACCCAGAAACCCCTCACGAAAACCCCAACCCCCCAGACCCAGGCCCCGGCGCCGGAGTCGACGTACGCGCTCGGTGTCCTGCGCGAACGCATCGGCCCTCCGGCCCCCGCGATCAGGGACCGGATGCTCACCGGCATGACCGACGCCGACCTGGTCGCCCTGGGGGCCGACATCGCGTCGAGCCGCATCGTCACCGACACCACGCGCATCTACAACATCGTCTACGACTACTGGCAGCGGGCCACCCCGGCGCAGCGGCGGCGGCTGCGGGGCTTCACCCTGCCCAAGCTGGCCGTGGCCGTGGAGCAGGCGCACCTCCTCGAACAGATGCAGGGGCGCAAGCGGACCAAGAAATCCTCCGACGGCACGACCCGCGCCACCCTGGCCGCCGCCTTCGAGACCGCCCGGACGAGCGGCATGGCTCTGCGCGATCAGGCGGCGAGCGCCTTGCAGGACATCGCCAGCCTGAACCCGGTGCTCCGGCAGGAGGTGACGACCAGCGTCGGCACCGCCGACACGCCCGACGCCCTCGCCCTGGGACTCAGCAACCTGGCCAAGGTCCTGCGCCGCTGGCTCGCGAGCGGCGACGAAGTCCTCACCGCGCGGCTCGAGGCCGCCGCCCTCGATGAGGAGTACGCCGCGGAGCTCGCGCAGGCCGGGCAAGAGATCCTCACCGCCGGCACCGCCGCCCGCCTCCGGCCGACCGACACCGAGCAGGGCAACCTCGATCGTCTCGACGGCATCAACCTCATGCTGCTCGGCGAGATCGTGCGCGCCTTCGAGCACGCCCACAACATCGATCCCACCATCCCGCGGCCCACGTTCATCGCCACCCGCCGCATCTTCAACCGCCCGGGCAAGAAGAAGCCGACGGAGTCGACCCCCGCCGAGCCGCCCGCCGGGGCCGATGGCCCCGCGAAGACGCCCAGCGCCTGACGACCCCGCCCCCGGATCCGCCCGCGCGCCAGGGCACCCCTCCGGTGCTCTGGCGCCGAGCCCCTCCCAGCGTCGACGGCGAGTGCTGTCGGCTCCTTGCCTACATTCGCGAGATGCGCCACTCTAGCGGATCATGCGCGTGCGCGTTTGCTTCCACGACAACTGTTTCGATGGTGCCGCCTCGGCGGCGATCTTCACCGCCTTCTACCGCAGCCGCATCGACCCGAGCGCCGAGATCCTCTATCGCGGCATGACCCACGGCCACGGCGAGGTGTTCCCGGCCGGCACCTTTGACGGCGACGAGAACGTGGTCGTCGACTTCCGGTACTCGTCCGACCCCAAGCTCACGTGGTGGTTCGATCACCACGTCTCGGCCTTCCCCCGCCCCGAGGACGAGGCCCACTTCCGGCAGCAGCCGTCCGAGCGCAAGTTCTACGACCCCGCCGCCCGCTCGTGCACCCGCTTCCTCGCGCGCAGCGTGAGCGAGCGCTTTCGCTTCGACGCGGATCGCTACGGCGAGCTCATCCACTGGGCGGAGATCATCGACGGCGCCATGTTCGAGAGCGCCGAGTCGGCGGTGCGCCTGGCCGAGCCCGCGCTGCGCCTGATGACCTGGATCGAGAACAACAAGGAGCCCGCGCTCACCGAGCGCTTCATCGCCGAGTTGGTGGCCGCGCGCCCGCTCGGCGATCTCGTCACCGAGCCCTGGATCCAGGAGCCGCTCGGCCCGATCTTCGTGCGCAACACCCACGCGCTCGACGTCGTGCGGTCGCGCAGCAGGGACCAGGGCGGCGTGGTCTCCTTCGACATCGCCGAAGATCAGGTGGAGACCTACAACAAGTTCATCCCCTACTACCTCTACCCGCAGGCCCGCTTCGTGGTCGGCCTGTCGGCCGCGCCCGGGCGCCTCAAGATCTCGGTGGGCTCGAACCCCTGGCTGCCCCGCCCGCCGGTCAACATCGCCGCCATCTGCGAGCGGTACGGCGGCGGCGGGCATCCGGTCGTGGGCGCCATCTCCTTGCCGGCGCACGATCTCAGTCGCGCGCGCACCATCGCCGAGGAGATCGCCGAGGAGCTACGCGCCGTGCCCGCCACCAAGCCCTGAGCCGAAGCACCTACAGAAGCACTACAGTGGTCGTGTCCCGGCGGACCCGGCGAAGAGCGCGCCCGTGGTGGTCAGGAGGGCGGGGCCGCCGGTAGGCGGAGGACGGCCTGTTGCTCGGGCGGGCCGGGGGCGACCGTGACCGGGGCGCAGACGCTCGGGAGAGACGCCGCCCGATCCCGCACCTGCTGCACGACCGAGGGGTCGTCGAGGTTGCCCCGCACGGCGATGGCGCAGAGGGTGTAGGCGCCGGGCTGGAGCTGCGAGAACACGAGCGGCCGCCCCTGGAGGAGGAGGCCGATCTGGGTCCGCCCGGGCCCGCGCTCGGCGAGCGCCGTCTCGAGGCCGCCCAAGGTCGTGGGCGGCGCCGCGATCGCCCCGCTGCTGAGGTAGACCTGGGCGTTGCCGACGGGGCGCCCATCGGCCTCGAGGAGCTGCACGCCGAGGCGATTCGGGCCGACCTGGACGTCGATGTCGGCGTGGGCCGGGCCGCCCTCGCCGGCCGCGCCCGCCTCTCCGATGCGGGCGGGCACGCTCTCCAGGATCTGGGTCGTGGCGTCGGGGCGGAGCACGGTCGTCACGAGGTACTCCCCGGGGGCGAGCCGGTCGAAGCGGTACCGGCCGTCGCTCTGGGTGGAGACGAAGAAGCGGGCGGCGGGCGAGCCCCGCGGCGCCACCACCACCGGGGCCTGCGCGACCGGGGCGTTCTGGCTCGTCACCTGGCCCTCGAGCGCGGCGAACGGTTCGAGGCTGAGCTGGAGCGCGGTCGCGAGGTCCCCGTCCCCCACGCTGTAGAGCCGCGAGCGGCCGCGCGACGGGTGTTCGGCCATGAGCTGGAGCGCGCCGTCGCCGGCCCCCTCCAGGGTGAAGCGGCCGGCCCCATCGCTGAGCGCGTGCAGCTCCGCGCCGCCGAGGCGCTGGCCATCTCCCAGGACCTGCGGGCCGGCGAGCACGCTCGCGCCGGCCACGGGCTGGCCGCTCGCGTCCACCACCTGGCCGGCGATCGTGCGCCCCCGATCGAGGACCACCCGGCCGAGATCCTTCTCCTCCCCGGGCGCGAGCTCGATGCCCTCGATCGTCTTCGGGCGGGCGCCGGGGGCGGTGATGGTGACGGTGTGATGGCCGGGCGGGACGTCGTCGAGGCGGAAGTCGCCCTGCGGCGCCTGGAACTCGGTCGGCGGCAGGAGGGTGAGGGCCACGGAGAAGCGGGCGGGGATGCGGCCTCCGGCCAGCTCGACCCGGCCGCGCAGCGCCCCCTCCCGCGGCAGCACCACGCGCACGTCGGTGGCGCCGGTGCGAGCGATGACGCCGGGCGAGAGCCAGAAGCTCGGCGCCTGGACGGAGTGGGCCTGCGAGGCGCGCACGCGGTAGGTCCCGGGCTTGAGGCCCCGCAGGCGGAAGGCGCCGCCGCCATCGCTCACGTCGGAGGCGTAGCCGCCGCGCCGCGAATCGAGCAGCGCCAGGACGGCGCCGCGGTCCTCGGGCGTGGCCACGACCTGCACCCCGGGGACGGGCGTGCCCTCGGGGCGCACGACGATCCCGCTGATGACCGCGTCGGCGTCGAGGGTGAGGGTGACGCTGGCCGACCCGGCGCCGAGATCCACGCGCTCGAGCGGGGAGCTGGCCTCGTCGCTGTGCGCCTGCACCTGCAGGCGGGTCCGCGGCAGGCCGGTGAGCGCGAAGGCGCCGCGCTCGTCGGCGAGGACGCGGCGCTCGAGGGTGGCCCCGGCCCCCGGCGTGCGCACCTCGACCGTGGCGGAGGCGACCGGCGCGCCTTGCTTGTTCACGACCCGGCCGTCGAGCCGGGCGCCCTCCTGGAGCCGGATGAGGACGAGCTGTGACGGCGGGCGCTCTCCCAGCACCACCGGATCGGAGAGGCCCGGGGCGTGCGGCGGGTGCAGGGCCAGGAAGCGGTAGCTGCCCGCCGGCAACCCGGCGAGCTTCCACTGCCCCTGCGCGTCGGTGGCGACCTCCTCGCCTCGCTGGGCCTCGGTGGGGAGGCTGGCGCTCGCCTGGAGCGCGCGCACGCGTGCGCCGGCCACGGGGGCGCCGGTGCCATCGATCACCCGCCCGGCCACCTCGGTGCCGGGCAAGAGGAAGAAGACGACGGACGTGACCCCGCGGCCCGCGCTGACGTGGAGGACCGCCTGGGTGGCGCCGGCGAAGCCGGGCGCCGTGGCCCGGAGCTGGTAGCGGCCCGTGCTGAGCCCCTCGAGGCGCGCCTTGCCCGTCGGGTCCGTCGTGGCGGCGACGCCCCCCGCCCCCATCACCTCGACGCGCGCGCCGGCGATCGGCGCGCGCGTCTCGCCGGCCAGGACCAGGGCCTCGATGCCCGGGGCGGGCTTGAGGACGAGGACGACCGGATCGGAGGTGGTCGTCAGGCGGGCCTCGACCGGCGCCGCGGCGAGCGAGCCGTGGCGGGCCCACACGGCGTAGGTGCGCGGCAGGAGCCGGTCGAAGACGAACGAGCCATCCTGCTCGCTGCGCACCGAGCGCCCCGGCGCGGCGCCGAGCAGGACGACGGCGCCCGCCACCGGGTGCTCGTCGGCGTCGATCACCTGTCCTTCGAGGCGCAGCGACCCGCCGGGCTCGTGCTCCTCGATGGGGATGGCCGGGAGCTCCGCCGGGCGGTCAGGGCCGGCCGTGGATGGCTCGCTCGCCGTCGACGCGGGCGGCGGCGCGGCCGGTGGCGTGTCGTGTCCCGCGGCGCGGTGGATGAGGTGCGCCGCCAGGACGGCGACGAGCAGGCCGAGGAGTACGGTGAGCTGTCTCCGCATGGTCTCAGCGCGAGCCGCCCCGGAAGGCGGACGGGTCCTCGACCAGCATCTCGACGTGGCCGCAGTGGGAGCAGACGTAGACGTGCGCGGAGACGCCGCGCCGCCAGCGCGAACGGCCGGGCGGGGTCAGGAAGGGCCGCAGGAGGCCGAGGGAGGACGGCGTCATGGGCTGGTGGCAGCGCAGACAATCGGGCGGAGGGGGCGCAGTACGGGTGTCGTTCATGGGTTCACCAGATCGTAGTGGCCAAGAGCGCGACCCCGAGGAGCGCGAGCTGGCAAGCGATCCGGGGGGTGCGCGAGGTGATGAGGTAGGTCCAGGGGACGGCGGCGCTCGCGGCGCCCAGGACGGCGAGCCAGCGCCAGTGGCCCCAGCCAAGCGCCGTGCCCAGGGCCAGCACCAGGGCCACGGCGCCGCCGCCCCAGCGCGTGAGGAGCCGCCGCCGCATCGCCCCGCCCTCGGGGGCGAGCCTCCAGCGATCGGGGCAGGCCAGCTCCGCCTCGAGCAGCCGATCGAGGGGGGCGGACACGAGCTGCACCGCGAGCAGCGCCCCGAGCGCCCGGCGCAGCCCCGGCATGAGCACCGCGACCGCGAGGGCGGGCGTCACGGCGAGCAGCGCGGCCGGCTCGAGCGCGCGGAGGAGCAGCCGGGGCCAGCCGGGCTTCCCCCAGGTGGGCTCGGGCGAGAGCGGCGCGGGCTCGGTCCCGAGGAGCACGCCGGCGAAGACCCGGGTCGCGCGGGACCAGCACCAGGGGAGGAGGAGCGGCGTCACGACGAGGAAGACGAGCAGCACCGAGGCCCGGGTGCGCACGTCGACGAGCCAGCGGAACGCGAACAGGGCGGCGAAGGCGAGCCAGCCGGCGAGCGCGCGGAGGAGGCGGGCGCCCCGCTCTCGCCCGCGCCGGCGCCCGAGCCAGGTGGCCAGGGTCACGGCCGCGGTGACCGCCCAGCCGAGCGTGCCGGCGCCCGCCACGCCCAGGCCGAGCGCGACGAGCGGGGCCTCGTGCCCGCGCGCGAGGATGAAGGGCAGACCGAGCAGCGTCACCGGACAGAGGGCCGCGAGCACGGCCGGCGCCAGCGCGACGTGGACGGCCACGCCCGGCGCGAGCGGCGAGAGGAGGAGCAGGGTCAGCCGCTCGGGGTGCGCGAGCAGCCCGGCGACGGCGACGCCGGCCGCGCCGAAGGCGGCGAGCAGGTTGAAGCCGACGAAGCCGACGAGGAAACCGAACCGGGGCGCCTGGCGGATCGGGCCCGGCAGGCGCAGGAGGAGGACGAGCAGCGCCCCTTCGAAGAGCAAGAGGGCCGCGACCAGCGCGAGGCGCAGGACGCGCGGCGGGAGCGCCTGCCGGAAGGCGTGACGGGCCTCCGACAGGGACAGGCGCAGGATGAGGCCCGTGCGGCTCACGTGATCTCCACGAGGACCTCCCCCATGGCGCGGACGGCGCCACAGAGGCGCAGGTAGACGGCGGCCACGCCGCCCTCGGCGGCCATCTCGGTGCGGCCGAGGAGCGCGGCGATGCGGCCCTGGCGCAGCACGGCCAGGCGATCCGCCAGCAGGCCGAGCGTCTCGGGCTCGTGGCTGGAGAGGAGGATGGCGCGGCCCGCGGCCGCCTGGCGGCGCAGGCTCTCGCGACACCAGAGGCCGGCGCCGAGATCGAGCCCGTTGAAGGGTTCGTCGAGGACCAGCACCTCGGGCTCGTGCAGCACCGCGCCCGCGAGCGCGAGCCGCTGGCGCATGCCACGCGAGTACGTGCGCACCCAGGCATGGCGCTCCTCCCACAGGCCGACGTCGTGCAGGAGCGACTCGGCCCGCGCCTTGGCGACCTCGGCCGGCACGCCCCAGAGGAGGGCGTACAGGTTGAGGTTCTCGAGCGCGCTCAGCATCGGATAGAGGAGCGGCTCGTCCGGGACGAAGCCGAGGCGGCGGCTGGCCTCGCGGCGCTCGCTCGTGAGGGAGAAGCCGGCCACCTGGATGGATCCTCGGCATGGCCGGAGGAGCCCGGCGATGAGGCGAAACAGGGTGGTCTTGCCCGCGCCGTTCGGCCCGAGGAGGCCGAGGATCTCGCCCGGCTGCACCTCCAGGCTCAGGGCCTTCAGGACCTCGGGCCCGTGGCCGTAGCGGAAGGTGACGCCCTCGACGCTCACACCCGACATGAGCCCTCCACGGGTTGCGAGGCCGGGAGCCGCAGGCGCCCCCGGAGCCACGCGCCCCGGCGCGCGAGCCAGGCCCCCATGCGCTCGTACTCGTCATCGTGGAGGAGGAAGAGCTCGAGCCCGATCATGGCCAGCGAGAAACAGATGAGCCCCATGAAAACGGCGATGCCGATGTGGAACGAGATGCCGATGGCGAGCCACAGCGGCCGCAGCCGGGTGAGCACGGCGACGGGGAACCAGATCTGGAAGAACACCGTCGCGTAGCTCGCCAGGGTGGTGATGAACGGGTCCTTGAAGAGGCCCCGGAGGGCCGGGTGCGAGAACCACTCCACCTGGCTGATGAGGTACATGGCGGTGCCGTTGCTCCACTTCTCGCCCGTGGCCTTGAGGAAGCCGGAGGTGAGGTAGACGACGCCGATCTGGAGGCCGATGGCGAGGATGGCGACGTTGTGGATCCACACGGCGAGGCTGCCCTTGCGGGGCTGCGCGGACGCGGGCAGGGCAAAGAGCATGTACGTGAGCACGAGCCGCGTGACGTTGTCGCCGCCGTCGAGGAGGAGCGGCAGGCGCGCCTCGAGGAGGAGGAAGGTGCCGAGGGCGGCCGCGGTGGCCAGGCGCGTGCTCGAGCCGAAGACGAGGCCGAGGGCGGCGGTGCCCATGAGCGCGACCAGGAGGTAGACGCTGGCGTCGCTGGCGTAGACGAGATCGAGGTAGCGGGCGAGCGGCCCCACGAACTCGCGGCTCGATCCGTCGCCGATGCCGTGCGGGCCATAGAGGTAGGCGGCGAAGCGGAGCTCGGTGCTGGCGCGGAAGAGGAGCATGAGGCCGAGACAGATCTGCAAGGCCCGGAGGCCCTTGCGCTGGTGTGGCTCGAGGGCGAGCCAGTCCCAGGCCTTTCGGAGCGCGGTCATGGTGCCTCCTTGGCGAGGTAGAGGCCGGGCAGCGCGACGGCGTCGTCGACGGCGTAGACGCCGAGCTCGTAATCGCGCGCCTGGGGCTTGCCCGTTCGGCGGGCGGACCACGGGACCGGCGCCCACTCGCGATAGCGAATGGCCACGCCGGCCGTGGGATGGCGCGGGAAGACCTCGCGACAGTAGGCCGAGCCGATGCGGCGCAGCGTCGCCGCCGCGGACGCCCGGGCCGGCTTGAGGAGCTCGTCGCGGCGCTTGCACGCGTCCTGGTCGCCCTTCTCGCACGCCTCGTGGAAGGGATAGATGTGAGGGCCGCCGCTCAGGTACTCGCGCAGCGAGTTCTGTAGCGGCCGTACGAGGCGCTCGTAGGCCGAGAGCCGGTGCCGCTGCGCCTGCGCGAAGTGCGCCGACGAGATGTCCTGCCAGCCGTCCGGGGGCAGGCGGTCATCCGACTTGCGCGGCACCTCCTCCTCGGTCAGGCAGCGCACGAGCACGGCCTGCGTGCTCGTGACCGGCGTCGGAGCGAACAGACTCCAGTTCTGCGGGAAGAAGGTGCCGATGGTGGCGCCGGCGAGGAAGCCGAGCTCGGCCTTGATGGGGTTGAGCGGCATCACGTAGAGGAGCGTGGCCGCGAAGTGGAGCCCCAGGCCCGCGAGCGTGAACGCCCGCAGGGCCTGGGCGGCGAGGGAGAGAAACCGAGGGGGGCTGGAGGGAGGGGGTGAGGGGGACATGGACATGGGGCCTTGATCAGTCGAGCGCCTTGGCCGGGACCTCGGACAGCGCCGTGACCACGGGCCCCAGATCGTTCAGGGCCCAGTAATAGGGACCGCCGATGGGGCCGATGAACAGGGCATGCCCGAGCGCATGGCTGGCGGTGAACGCGGGCCAGCCGAAGGCGTTGTACTGCCAGGCCGCGGGGAGCCTCGGGATCGGATCGATCACCACGGCGGCGTCCGAGGACTGGACGGTGGCGGCCTGCACCGGCCTCATCGGCCACGCCAGCCCCGCCATCCCCACGACGACGAGAAGCTTGATGAAGTGTCTCTTCTTCACGATGCACCTCCTTGGCTCCGTGGACGAGCCCGCAGGTCTCGGGTTCATCCAGGGCGTCAGACTCGTTGGGACTGCTCTCGTCAGTTGAGCGCCGTGGCCGGGGCCGCGGCGAGGTCCATGGCCCGCACGCCGAACACCGCGTGCCAGGCCTGCCCGGCCGCGTAGCTGGCGGCGCCGGCGATCCCGCCCGCGACGGCGCCGACGCCGGCACCGCACAGGGCGCCGACCGGGGTGCCGACCAGGGCGCACTCCACGGCGCCGCCGGCCGCGCCGCCGGCCGCCCAGCCAGCGGCATTGGCGCCGAAGTCGTTCCAGGTCCAGCTGCCCTCCCGCGGGAGGGCGGTGACCGCGAGCGCCTGCGTGGACGCGACGGTGGCGGCCTCGACGGGCGTGGTGGACAACGCCAGGCCACCCATCACTGCAACTGCGACGATCTGGACGATGTGCTTCTTCTTCATGGTGCATCTCCTTCGATGGTCGCGGGCCCATCCCGCGTGATGTCCGGGCGGTGGCGAGCGCACGGGAGAGCCGGCCGTAGCCCGCTTCCATGCATGGGCTCATGGCGTTCGCTCTTGGCGTTCGCTCTTGGCGCAGGAGCGGGGCTCTGCCGCGCCGGCGGTAACCCGCTCCATGGCGCGAAAACCTCCTTGTGCACGTCCCAAGCCAATGGCCCGAGAGGGACACGGGAGCCGGGATGAAGAGCTGGCGGCTTGCCTTTCAGCGATGGCGCAGGGGGGATTCCATGCGGCCCCCTGGCACCCGGTGCAGGGCGGAACCGGGGGACGTCACGGTGACGTCACCCCGGCGCGTTCAGGAGAGGAGCGTGCGGCGCATGCCTTCGGTGGCCGCGCCGTAGGCGAGGTGGCTGGCCAGGCCGCGCGCGTGCGTGACCCAGGGCAGCTTGCCCAGGGGCGGCGAGAGCGTGAGCAACGCCGGCAGGCCCTCATGGAACAGCGCCCACGACAGGGAGCCGAAGAGGAGCCCCGCGCCGAGCGACACGCGCGGCGCAAAGTGGCGCAGCAGGCCGTAGAGCGCTCCTTCGCCGAGCGCACCACCCCAGCCGAGCGCCGAGCCCACCTTGCAGGCCCCCGCGGGCGAGAGGTCGGCGCCGATCCCCTGGGCCAGCTTGAGCGCCAGCCGGGTGGCCGGCTCGGCGCCATCGCGCAGCACCCGCTCGAACAGGACCTGATCGCGCCGCTCCAGGCGCTTGACCGCGCCGCACACCGCAGCCATGGCCAGCTTGCCCACGCCCCCCGCCAGGGCCCCGAGCGCCACATCGGCGATCAGGCTCCGCCGGGGGCGCCGGCGCGAGCGCCCCAGGAGCCGCGGCGCCTGCGCGAGAAACCACCTGCTCGCCTCCTTCTTCCACATCATGTCACCTCCTCCGCACAGGAGATGCAGCGGGGACGCCAACCGCCTCTCCGCTGTCTCCAGTGCGACGGCCGCAGATCGCCTGGCTCGGCCGCCGCCCATCTCGCAAGGTCCTCGAAAAGGCTCCGGAAAAATTTGCCCTGCCCCGTCGATCTGCTACCTACACAGCATGCGTCTCACTGCCTGGCTGCTCACCCTGTCGCTCTGCCTGCCCGCCGTGACCGAGGCCCGGCGCCCGGTGCGCCGCGCCGCGGTCACCGCCAAGGCCGGCAAGAAGTCACGCCGTCGCCACGGGGTCTCACGCTCGGTCCCCACCTACACGCGCGGGGGCTTGCCCAACATCCAGGCGCACGCCGCGATGGTCGTGGACTTCGCCAACGACACCGTGGTCTACGAGAAGAACCCCGACGAGCAGCGGCCCATCGCCTCGATCTCCAAGCTGATGGCCATGATGGTCGTGCTCGACCGCAAGCTCGACCTCGACCAGACCACCGCCATCATCGAAGACGATCGCCGGCTCGCGCTGCGCGGCGCGCGCTCCCGCCTGCCGGTGGGCGTGAGCTTCTCCCACCGCGACCTCCTCCACGCCGTGCTCATGGCCTCGGACAACCGCGGCGTGCCGGCGCTCGGCCGCGCCGTGGGCCTCTCGCCCGACCAGCTGACCGCCGAGATGAACCGCAAGGCGCAGGCGCTCGGGCTCGGCCACACCTCCTTCGGCGACCCCACCGGGCTCGACGACCGCAACCGCTCGACGCCGCGGGAGGTGGTCAAGATGCTGCGGGCCGCGCTCAAGTACCCGCTCATCGCCGAGATCACGCGCAAGGCCACCTACGTGGCCCACGCCATCGGCCCCAAGCGCCGCTGGACGGTCGAGTACAACAACACCGACGTCTACACGCGCACCGGGTCCTACCACGTGCTCGGCGGCAAGACCGGCTACACGGATCTGGCCGGCTATTGCCTGGCCATCGCCGCCCGCATCGACGGCCGCGGCGACCTCGGCATGGCCTTCCTCGGCGCCGACGGCAAGATGACGCGCTTCGCCGACTTCGCCCGCACCGCCCAGTGGATCGCGGAGAAGAAGCCCTCGGTCACGGCGGTCGCCACCCGGCCCCCGGCGGCCCCGTCGGCGCCGGCAGCCAGCGCGGCCCCGGTGCCTGCCGGCGCGACCTCGGCGGCCGGCGCGGCCCACTGATCCTCTCCCCGTGGTCCTGTTCCTCAAGACCCCGCCCCATTTTCGCCTCGCGACCACCATCCGCAGCCACGGCTGGTACGACCTTGCGCCGTTCGAGTTCGACCCCGCCGGCCCCCGCCTCCACACCGCCCTCACCGATGGCGAGCGGGCGATCGACGTCGTCATCGAGCAGGCGGACGAGGGGCGGCTGGCGGTGCGCTGCCGGCCCGCGGATCGCGCGGCCTGCCGCCTCGTCGCCCAGGCGGTGAGCGAGATGTTGCGTCTCTCGGAGGACCTGTCCGACTTCTACACGCTCACCGATGGTCAGCCCGGCCTCGACTGGGCGCGGCGGCACGGCGGCGGACGGCTCCTGCGCGCCCCCACGGCCTTCGAAGACACGGTGAAGATGCTCCTCACCACCAACTGCTCCTGGGCGCTCACCCGCGTCATGACCGAGCGGCTCGTGGGGGAGCTCGGCCCGCGCGCGCCCTCGGGCCGGCGGGCCTTCCCCACGCCCGCGACCTTGGCCGCACGGCAGGAGAGCTGGTACCGCGAGGTGGTGCGCGCCGGCTACCGCTCGCGCTATCTGGTGGAGCTGGCCGAGCGGGTCGCGAGCGGGAGCGTGGACCTCGAGCCGCCGCGGCGCCACCTGCAGACCCCGGCCGCCTCGCCTCCGCACGGACCGAGCGGCACGGCCTGGCGAGAGGCGCTGCTCGCGCTGCCCGGCATCGGCCCCTACGCGGCGGACAATCTCTTGCGTCTCTACGGCGTATACGACCGCCTGGGCATCGACTCCTGGTGCCGCGCCCAGCTGCGCCCCCTCCTGCCGCGGGCGCGCAACCTCGATCGCGCCGCTGAGCGGCGCTATGCCCGCTTTGGCCGATTCGCGGGCCTGGCCATGTGGGTCGAGCTCACGCGCCGCTGGCATGAGCCCGAGCAGGACCCGGTTTGAACGCCCTCCTGTGACGGCAGGGTTGTGCAAGGAGGGGCGGGGCCTATAACTTAACCAATGCCGCGCCCTGCACGCATCCTGCTCGTCGAGGATGACAGCGATCTGGCGGCGTGCCTCGAGGTGGTCCTCGCCGAGGCCGGGTACCTCGTGGATCTCGTCTCCGATGGGCCGTCGGCGTTGGCCGCCTGCGTCCGCCAGCCAGCGCTCGTGCTGGTGGACTTCTACCTGCCCGGCACGCTGTCGGGCGGTGAGCTGGTGCGCGCGCTGCGCAAGACCTGCCGGCTCGGCACGCGGATCATCATCATGTCCGGGCTGCGGGAATCAGCCGAGACCCGTCAGGCCGGCGCCGATGGGTACCTCGAGAAGCCCTTCGACATCGACTTCCTGCTCGAGACCCTGCGGCACCACCTCATGCCGCCGCCCGACGACACCCCCTCCCCTTCCTGACCCGATGAAGGACAAGGCCGGAGCACGGCCGCCCTGCGCGCTGGCAGGCGCAGGGGACCGCGGACCGGGGCAGGCGTGATATGACAGCGCGGCCATGTCCGAGCGTCGAGAGCCGACAGAAAACATCGCCCCCCCTGCGCAGGACGAGGGCCTCGAACGGCCACGGGTCCCCGAGCTGGACCCGATCCTGGGCCATCGCTTCGGCGTCCTCGATGACGGCTTCGTGCGGGTGGTCGACTACATGGGCAGCGACGCCTCCATCGTGCAGGCGGCGCGCGTCTCCTACGGCAAGGGCACCAAGACCGTGCACGAGGATCGCGGCCTCATCCGCTACCTCATGCGCCACCGGCACACGACGCCCTTCGAGATGTGCGAGATCAAGCTGCACGTGCGGGTGCCGATGGACATCTGGCGCCAGTGGATCCGCCACCGCACCGCCAACGTCAACGAGTACTCGACCCGCTACTCCATCGCCATCGACGCCGCGACCCGCACGGCCCCGGACGCGTGGCGCCTGCAGTCCCAGGTCAACCAGCAGGGCAGCGGCGGCCTGGTCGAGGGCGCGGTGGGCGCGGATCTCAGCCGACGCGAGGCCGAGCTGCACCGCCTGACGCGCGAGATCTACGAGGAGCGGCTCAAGCTCGGCGTGGCGCGCGAGCAGGCGCGCAAGGACCTGCCGCTGTCCACGTACACCGAGGCGTACTGGAAGATCGACCTGCACAACCTCCTGCACTTCCTGGCCCTGCGCATGGACGATCACGCGCAGAGCGAGATCCGCGCCTACGCCAACGTCCTCGGGCACGAGATCGTGAGCCGCTGGTGTCCCCTCGCCTGGGAGGCCTTCCTCGACTACCGGATGGGCGCCGAGACGCTGACGCGGCTCGAGCAGGAGCTCATCCGCGAGCTCACGGCCGGCCGCACCGATCGCGCGTTGGCGCTGGCCCAGGGCTTTGGCTGGCTCGACGACGCCGGACAGCCGTCCAAGCGCCACCGCGAGCGCGCCGAAGCCGAGGCCAAGCTCACGCGCCTCGGCATCCCCGTCCCCTGGCAGCGCTGACGACCATCCCAGACTCCCGCAAAGCGGGTCTGGATGCTACCTTCAGAGCATGGCGGTCAACGCAAACAAGCAGCGCATCCTCCGCGCCCTTGAAGATCTTCCTGACGATGCCACGGTCGAAGACGCCATGGAGCGGCTGTACTTCCTGGCCAAGGTCGACAAGGGGCTCGCGCAGCTCGATGCCGGCCATGCCCTCGACCATGACGAAGTGAAGCGCCGGTTCGGCGTGTGACGACCGTTCGCTGGTCACCGGAGGCTATCGAAGATCTGGAGGCCATCGAGCGATACATCGGCCGCGACGCGCCTCCTTTCCTTATGCACGGATCGTGGTCCAGCGCATCATCGCCGCGGTGGATCGGTTGATCTCCTTCCCAACCATGGGCCGCGTGGTCCCGGAAGTCGGGCGCCAGGAGATTCGCGAGCTCATCGTCGGCGCCTTCCGCGTCGTCTATCGCCACCGCAATGAAGTCGTAGAAATCGTGACCGTCTTTCGGGCGACCAGATTGTTTCCGGGGATTTCTGTCTGAGCCTTGCCCTGTCCTACTTCCCACCCTGCTTCAGGTCCTCGATGCGCTTCTTGATCGCGTCGCGGCCAGCGCCGGGGGCGGCGGCGGCGACGTACTTTTCGTAGTAGGAGACCGCCTTGGCGCCATCCCCCTTCAGCTCCCAGAGCGTGCCGAGGTTGGCATAAAAGGCGTTGTAGTCGGGGTGATGCTCGACGGCGGTGTTGAGCACACCCTCGGCGCCCACGGTGTCTTTGAGACGCAGGAGCACGGTGGCGCAGCCATTGGCGAACTCGGGGTTCTCGCTGCTCCCCGAGGCATTGCGGTACGAGCAGAGGAGCGGCTTCGCCTCGGCGAGCTTGCCGGCCTTGAGGAGCTCTCTGCCCTTGTCGAAGTCGGCTTTGACTTTGCTCTGCGTCGTGCGTTTGTCGGCGTGCGGCCAGCTCCCCTTCCAGGCGAACACGGTCTTCTTCTTGCCGTCGGTGCACTGGATCTCGCCGCCTTTGCCACCGGCGGCGGGGATCATCTTGTAGTTGCAGCAGTCGACGTCCGCGACATAGGCGTAGCCGCCCCCCTCGGCCGCGAGCAGGACGTCATCGCAGTACGCTCTACCGTCACTTCCGCCCTGCATCTCGAGCTCGACCACGAACTCGGGTTGCCCGTCGCCATTCAGGTCGGCGGCGCGCTTGCCGCAGGTGGCGGCGAAGGCGGCCTGCTCCTTGGGATCCACGTAATAGACGTCGAAGAGCGCCCGCTGCGCCTCGGGCGGTAGGATCACGCTTCCGCGCGCCTCGTTCGCCTGGGCCGGGCTGGAAGCCGCCGGGGCCGCGCCCTTCGGGCGTGCCTTCCCGTGGAAATACGGAGACTGAAGGAACGCCTTGAACAGCTTCGGCGAGAGCGTGGGTGCGTCGATGAAGCCATTGCTCGTGACGCTGGGCTTCGGCAGGAGAAAACAGATGTGCACGGTGCCGTTGCCTTCCCGCTTGACGAGCGCGTCCTCGGGCTTGAAGCGGTCGGCGACGGTGTCCCGCGGCGACGTCGCCTCCGGCGAGTCCAGCTGCAGCTCGACTTCGGGTTGGTCCCCCTTCGTCCCCAACCACGCGACGCCCCAGCCATCGGCTCCGCAGTCCTGTCCCGCCCCTGCCACCGACGCCCGGTCCTGCTTGGCGCCGCCCGCCTCCGACTTGAAGAACGAAAGGACCTCGCCGCGCTCCTTGCCCTTGTCGAGGAACGCGATGATGTCGATGGCGACGATTCGATCCTGCGCCCCATTGAACGTACGAATCGAGACACCGCCGAAGGGGGCCTGCAATTCAAATCCCGCCTCCCGACCCTGAGCGCCCAAGGGCCGATCCCGCACCGTCAGGTTCGCTGCCTTGAGCGCCTTGACGCAGGTGTCGAACGGCCCTCCAGGTACGCAGGTCGCCAGCGCCTGCTCCCAGGAGTCGGCGCGCGCGCTTCCGGCGATCGAGACGAGCCCCGCCGCACATAGCGCGGCCAGATAGTGATTAAGTCGTTTTCCCTTCATCGTTATGCCTGTGCTTGCCCCCGGGGGCGGTAATCCAATCATCATTGGGCGGCGCCTCGAACTGGCCAAACGGAGCGGGACGGCCCCAGCCTTCGAAGTTCGCGGACACGACGTGTCCGTCCTTGTCGATCTCGATGACACGGGTCTGGCTGCGAACCTGATCACTGCTGTTGCCCTCGACGGTGCGGAGCACGATCTGCCGGTCCTGCCGATTCACACCGACGATCAAGCCCGTGTGCTTCCGGCTATAGAACACATCGCCGGGGCGAATGTCGATCTCCTTGCCGGAGTGAATCTCCCTCTTGGTCGCGTGGCTCGCCTTCCCGTCGCCGCTCTGGCCTTCGTAGTAGTTGCCGCCGTATTTGTACTGGTTCTTGTGTCGATCGTTCCCGTCGTCGACCTTCACCTCGGTCGTATCGAAGTGGAACATCCGACCGCCGGCCTTCGCGATCGTCGACCCGACGGTCGGGGCATAGGCGAGGCTGCCGGCGTCGATGCCGCAGCGGGCGAGGCAGTAGGTCACGAACGCGCCGCACCACATCGGATCTCGGCCGGTGCTGAACGTTCCCATTCCAGCCGCAGTCTTGTACGCCTGGATGGGGCCGGTCGCCGCATCCGCCTGCACGATCTGGTGCTTCTTCGTGAGGGTGACGTGGCCGACGGCTCGGACGCCGCTGCTGCCGTCACTGGTGGCCTTGCCGTCGTCGTTGATCCCCGTCTTCCCCTTGCTGAAGCCACCCTTTCCATCGCTCTCGATGGCGGCGTTCTTGCCGCGCTCCCACCGCTTTACGCTGTGGTCGGCCAGGATGTCGGCCATGCTGCGCTTATCGCCGCGATGCAGCTCGTAGAGCGCGGCCTCCACGAGGCCCTCGGGCGTCGACGGGAATACCGGGATGATGTGATTGAGGCCGTTCACGTACTCGAACACCTCGTCGTCCGCGCCGAGCGCCTTGTCGGCGCCGCCGTCGTGGAACGCCTTGCCGGCGGTGGCGAGCACGTCCCCGTGCCGGGCCGTCACGACTGAACTCTTCGGTTGGGTGTCGCTGGCCGAGCCGCCTCCTGCCGTGGGCTTCGTACTCCGTAGCTCCTCGACGCGCTTCTGCGCCACGTCGCCCGGGACGACGCGACTGCGCTTCGCCCAGCCCATGAACCGCAGCGCGGCCGCCTCGGCGTCGAGGATGCCGGCCCTGACCTTGTCCCCCAGCGCCACGGCGTAGCGCTCCATCTGGGCGACGATCCCCGGCGCCGGCGCCTGTGGATGCACCACCGCCGGCACGTGAGCGGGCTCTTTGTGCGGCGCACGCGTCACCTCGGGATGGCTGGGCGTGGGGGTGGCCTTGGGCTGGCTCCTCGGCGCCTGCTTCGAGGAGGCTCCGCCGCTCGCCACGCCCGGCTGGTCGGCCCCCTTCTGAAGCGCCTCGTTCCAGTACCGCAGCGTCTTGCTGACGCGCCCCTCGACCAGCTGACCCTTCTTGTTCTTGTGGTCCCCCCATGTGGACAGCGTCTCGCGGCACTTGGCCTCGAAGACGTCGGCGAAGAGATCGGGCCAGTCCTTGGGCCACTTGGCCCGGTCGGTCCCGTGGGCGGCGTAGAACGCATCGATCGCCTTGAGCAGCGCCGCGTTGCCGTACGCCGGGCTGTTGTCGGTCATCGAGACATAGAGCACGGCGGCCTTGGGGCTCTGCGACGTCCAATCGCTGGCCGCGCCGTAGTTCCCCCGGTGCTCGGCATGAAAGGTCTTGGGCGTGCGCTTGAGCGCGTCGTTGACCACCTTGTCCGTGAGGCTGGTCCTCTGCACCCGCTCGAACTGCAGCTTCGCGTAATCGAACTCCGCCTTCTGCGCCCGCGGATCCACGCCGAGCCCGTGGAACCAGTCGACCCACTGCCGCGCGGTCTCCTTGCTGGCGCGAATCAGCTTGTCGAAGTCCTCGGCGCCCTTGTGCAGCACGCCCTGATAGAACAGCTCGTAGCGGGCGCCTTGCTTCTTGATGTCGATGCCGTGGCTGCCGAGGTGCTCGTCGAAGGCGGCGCGCGCCTGCGGGCCGGCCTCGTACTTGAGGTACCCGAGGAACCCCTGCAGGCTGCCGGCGTGCACCGTCCACTGGAAGATGCCGAAGGTGAGGACGGCGCTGTCATAGGTCTGCACGTTGTCGTACGTGCCCTCGACCTTGGAGATGGCGGTGACGGCCGCGGAGATCTGCCCGCCGGCGTGCTTGACCCGATGCGCCCCCCCCACGTCCCAGCCATAGGTGCGGCCGCGCTTGGGATCGTCGTAATACGTCCAGCGATCCTTGTCCTTGCCCGGGGCCGAGCCGATGTAGTCGTCGGGGCCGTGCCCGCCCGGGCCGGGCGTCGGGCCCTCGGTGGATTTGACCTCGGCCTTCTCGGGGCCGGCCTTCTTGGGCTCGGGCGTGGGGCCCTTCTCGGTCTCCTTCTCGGGCCGCACGGGCGGCATGTCCGTCGCCGCGATGAGGTCGCCGTCGCTCGACGGCGACGGCACGGGCGCTTCCGAGGTGGGACGCGGGGCCGGCGACTTGCCGGCGGCGTCCTTCTCCTGCGCCTTGTCGGCGGCGGCGACCATGGTGGCGACGGCGTTGCCGGCGGCGATGAGGGTGTCGGGCCCGGCCCCCTCGGGCGGCTTCTTGTCCCTCTGCCCGTCGCTCGGCTCTCGCCCATCCACTTTGTCGACAACGGGCGCCGCTTCCTTCGCGACCGGCGCGGGCTCCGCGCGCGCCGTCTCGGGGCCCGCTGGGAGCGCGGGCATCTCGGCCTTCTGGTCGGTCTTCTGCACGGGCGCGGGCTCGGGCTCGGCGGTGGTGCCGCCCTTGAGCTCCGGCATCGCCGGGGCGGCGATCAGATCGTCACCGCCGGGCGCAGGCTCGGGCGGCTCCTTCTTCGCCGGATCGAGCTGCCCGTCCGCCACGAGCTGCTGTACACCCTCGGCGTTGGCCTGCGCCTGCGCCGGGTCGGGCGCCTTCTCCGCGCCCACCACGAGCGGCGCGGGTGCGGGCTCGGGCCCGAGCTCCGGTTCGAGGAGGTCGAGGTCGTCGCGGTAGGTACGGCCGAAATCCGACTCGTTGTCCTTGGCCATGGTTCACCCCTTCATGAAGCGGCCCATCTCGCGATATTCGGCCGCGGCGGCCCGCTCGAGGTGCGCCTGGGTGATCGGAGAACCGGCGGCGGCGGCGAGGTACGCGGCACGGACCAGCGCGTTGCGGATGTGACCGCCGCTCATGTTGTACTTCTGGCTGAGCCCCTTGAACCCGAGCCCCGACTCGACCTCTGCCGCCTTGGGCAAGAGCACCCGCCAGAGGCGCTCCTGCTCCTCCTGATCGGGGAACGGGAAGTCGACGCGGAAGCGCAGCCTGCGCAGGAAGGCCTCGTCGATCGACTTCTTGAAGTTGGTGGTGAGGATGGTCAGCCCGTCGAACTCCTCCATCTTCTGGAGCAGGTAATTGACCTCCAGGTTGGCGTAGCGGTCGACGGACGACTTCACGTCGGTGCGCCGGGCGAATAGGCTGTCGGCCTCGTCGAAGAGCAGGGCCACGCGCGCGGCCTGCGCCTCGTCGAAGATCTGACCGAGCTGCTTCTCCGTCTCGCCGACGTACTTGGAGACGACGCGCGAGAGGTCGACGCGGTACAGCTCGACGCCGAGGTCGCGGGCGATGAGCCCGGCGACCAGCGTCTTGCCGGTGCCCGGCTCGCCGGAGAACAGCACCGACAGGCCGCCGCCCGCGGGCAGGTGCTGCCGGAAGCCCCAGGTGTCGTGGACCTGCTTGCGGTGGCGCCCCGTCGACACGATCTCGCGCAGCGTCTCGCGCGTCTCCTCGGGGAGCACCACGTCGCTCCACGAGACGCGCACCGTGACCCGCGACGACAGGTGCTGGAGCGCGTGGGTGGTCTCGTCGCGGCACGAGGCCTCGAACGCCTGCCGATCGGGCTCGACCGCGCCGCCGGCCAGCGCCTTGTTGCGCGCCGCCGTGGCCGCGCGCCGGATGGCGTCGGGCGCCATGGCGAACGCCTGGGCCACGAACGCCACGTCGACCTCGCGGGCGTCGGGGAGCTCGCGCCGCCACAACGCCTGACGCGCGCCGGCGTCGGGCATCTGGAGCTCCACGGGCTCCGGCTGGTCGCGCGCGCGCAACCAGGAGACCATCTCCGGCAGGCGGCGCGTCGCGCCGTAGAACACCGGGCCGCGCTCGAACCCGAGGTGGCGCAGCGCGGCGGCGCGGTCGGCGGGGCTCGCGCGGCGCTCGTCGAAGAGCGCCTCGATGCCGAGGAACAGCGGGGCCGAGCGGCCCAGGCGCGCCTCGCGCAGCGTGACCGCCACCGCCGTCGCCGCCGTCATCGTCAGGGGGGCCGCGCGGCCGCCGAGGAGCACCGGCAGATCGCAGGCGAGGAGCCCCATGCCATGCTCGCCGACGAGGAGCGCCGCCAGCTGCTCCTGCCCGACACCCGGCGGCCCCGTGAAGAGAAAGTGCGACGCGATGGAGAAGCGACGCAGCACCTCCAGCGAGGGCGCGATGAGCGGCAGGAAGCGCTCCTCTTCGGCGTCGTCGACGATCACCTCGCGCAAGCCGTCGCGGACCGACTCGTCGATGAACCGGCCCGGCAAGTCGAACAGGAACCGCGCCAGGCGCCGCGCCGGCCGGAGCACCGTGCGGCCGGCCGTCTCCACCGCCTCGATGAGGGCGAAGCGGCGGAGCGGCGCGTCGGCGTCGAGCGCGTCGGCGATCGCCCCCGGACGTTCGCCGAGCGGATCGAGCATCAGGCGCACCGCGTCGGCGTCGACCCCGCCTGCCGTGGCGGCGTCGCCGAGCGCGCGACGGAAAGCCAGCCGCGTCTCCGGATCGATCTCGGGCGCGAGCAGGAGCCCGAGCACGTCGCGCGAGACGGCGTCACAGCCGAACGCATCGCCGAGCTCCTCGAGCTCCTCGCCCCAGCGGCCCGCCTCGATGGCCGCCGAAAGCTGCGCGAACGGCGCCGGGAGCGGTCGCTCCTGGCGCAGCGCCCCGAGCAGCACCCCGTCTGCGCCCGGGCTCCCGTCTTCGAGCGCGCCCGGCAGCGCCACCAGATAGCGCGCGAGGAGCCGGCACGCCTGCTGCGCCAGTGGATCGCGCGTGCGGACGAGCGGCGCCTCGGCCCCTATCGCCGGGGCGGGCAGGGGGCTGGAAGGGGGGGTCACGGGGAGCGACATACGGTTTTCGAGGATATCGCGACCCGAGGCGGGTCAGCAAGGATGCGCTCCTGTCGCTCACGCTCACGACGACGAGCCGATCCTGCCCTCAATGAAGAGTCGTTGAACGGCTGAGGCGGAGTGACAGGGGGGGCGCGCTACTGCGGCAGGCGGGGGCGCAAGGGGCGCGAGGTCGCCTCTTCCAGCGTCGGGGGCTCATCCTCCGCGGTCGACGAGAACACCACCTGACCGGGGCTCTCCTCCGCGGCCGGCGCCAGCGTCCGCGCCGCCTCCGCCGCGGTCAGCTCCTCGGTCACCCGCGGGAACACGTAGCGCATCGCGCCGCTCTCGTCGGTCGTCACGTCGCCGTCCAGATCGCGCAGCAGCCGCTCGAGGATCTTGGCCGCCTGCCCCGTCCCGGCGCCCGGCACCCGCTGCTCCACCTGCGCGGCCAGCGCCTTGGGATCGAGCGGCTGGCCCCGCCGCGACACGATCTCGCGCAAGAACTCGGCGCGCAGCGTCTCGCTCACCAGGCGCTGCGCCGTCCGCTTCTGCTTCAGCCAGCGGCCCGCCGGCACCGCGAAGAACACCGACGAGAAGACGAGCGGGAAGGAGATCACGAGCGAGGCCAGCTCGGGCGTGTAGAGACCGAACCGCATCAGGAAGGCCGGGCCGATCGCCGCCCCGCCCACCAGGTTGAAGGCGTTCATCAGCCCGATCACCGTGTTCGTGCCCGGCGTATTCCCCGTCAGCGGGGCCAGCGCGCGCCGCTCCTGCCACGTGTACCGCCAGGGCTCGCTCTGCACCCCGCCGGCCGTCAGCCGCAGCTGCGGGAAGCTGTAGACGATCGTGCCGTCCTCGGTGATCTCCGGCTCGCCGTCGTAGTCGGCGAGCAGGCGCGTCGCCTCCTCCTCGGCGCGCTCGTAGCTCCAGCCGGTCAGCGCCACCAGATCCGTGGCCGTGATGCGCCCGCTCTTCGCGCGCAGGTACCCCACCAGCTCCCGCTCCGGCGCGAGCAGATCCGGCTTGGCCTCCTTGGGCCCGAACACGAAGTCGAACACCGACAGATAAAAGCGCTTGCGCGGCCCCCCCCGCTGCGGCAGCTGCCGCCGCGCCTCGACCGGCGCCCAGTCCGGCATGAGCCACCAGATCATCCACGGGAACCCGCCGCCCCCGCCGCGATCCGAGCGCCGATCGTCGCGGTCCGAGGCCGTGCGCGCGAACATGAGCGCGATCAGCATGGCCACGAACGCCGCCACGTAGACCACCAGCGTCACCGCGATCGTGACCTTGAAGAGGACCGTGAACCCCTTCCACAGCGCCCGCCCGAGCTCCGCCATCCGTTCCTGAAGCGTCACCGCGTCGCGGCGCACCATCCCCGGATCAAAGGAATAGAGCAGCTCGCCCTGCTCGGTCACCGCCAGGTGGCTCTTGTACTTGCCCAGCAGCGACTTGAGCGACGCCTCGGCGGCATCGGTCGATAGACCCGTCAGCGTCGCCGCGTCGGCGCGCGTCAGCGCTCCACGCCGCCCTTCCAGCGCCTTCACCAGACGCCGCTCGGCCTCCGTCTCGACCACCGGCTTCCGTTGTAGTGTCGTCACTTCGCGCAAAGTCCACCATTTCGCTATCGCCGTTCACGCGCACCCTCCGCTCAGGCCGTGCGGCCTTCGCTCCCCGCGGGCGTTGCCCGCATCGGGTCCATCGACGCTTGTGAACGGCTGTCCAGGCGTGTGCCTCGCCCTCAAGATAACCCGATCTCGAGGCCCCGCCAGCTTTTGCCCTTCGCTTGCCTGCGGATCGGGAACCCTACGATGAGGGAGACATCGATAGAAAGGAGTTTCAACAGAGGAGAACTGCGGCGCGCCCTACCCCGCCTCTATTGCGATTGCGGCGCGCCCGGATCCCCCGGCGGACGCCCCAGGAGGCCGAGCACGCTGTCGCGCACCTCATTGCGCAGCGCCACCACCTCCCCATAAACCCGGTCGATCCGCTCCAACTCCGGCGACGGCTGCCCCACGTCACCTACCGCCAGGCGGTGCGCCCGCGCCAGCTGATCGACCGCGCCTTCGAGCGCCAGATGCAGCTCCTGCAGCCGTTCTTTCTCGGACATCATCAGCGATCATCCTTGGTGCGGATGCGGATCTGATTGAAGGGCGCGTTCGGCTTGCCACCCGGCTTGCCGCCCCCC
>DATAGU010000008.1:0-24304 GCA_036263495.1 Polyangia bacterium
CCCGAGCTGCCCGGGAAGGTGTACGTGTGCCCCGACGTGTCCGGGTCCATGTCGTCTCCCGTGACGGGGTACCGTCGCGGGGCGACCACGGCGGTGCGCTGTATCGATGTGGCGGCGCTCGTGGCCGCGGCGATCCTGCACAAGAACCCGGACGCCGAGGTGCTCCCGTTCGAGCACCGGGTGGTGTCCGTGCGGGTGAGCAAGAAGGACAGCGTGATGACCAATGCGCGGCGATTGGCGGGCGTCGGTGGTGGCGGGACGAGCTGCAGCGCGCCGCTCGAGCTGCTCAACAGCCAGCGGGCGCGGGGGGAGATGGTGATCTTCGTCTCGGACAACGAGTCGTGGGTCGATGCAGGGGGCCCCAGGATGGCGACGGCGATGATGCGCGAGTGGTCGGCCTTCAAGGCGCGTAACCCGTCGGCCAAGTTGGTGTGCATCGATCTCGTGCCCAATCGCACCACCCAGGCCACCGAGGGAGGCGACGTGCTCAACATCGGCGGCTTCTCGGACGCCGTGTTCGACGTGTTGGCGGCCTTCGCGAAGGGTGGGGTGCGATCGGATCGTTGGGTGGGGGTGATCGAGGACGTGACCCTCTGATGAGCTGACCAGAAAAGAAACAAGGCGTGGCGGACGCCGGGCTGAATGCAGCGGGGACTACATTCTTCCACAATGTCGCGTCTCCGCGATTCACTCGTCGGCCTGGTGGACGCCACGCTGAAAGGATCCGGGAGAGGATCGAATGCCGCAGGGACTACATCTTGGGAATGTCCGTCTCTGCAAAACACTCGTCGGTTCTCCCCCGGATTCATCTTCACGAGGTAAGTAGATGGAGGAGCGCACCATGACGACGCAGAGACCGCAGGCCCAGACGAACTACGACGTCCTCAACGCGGGTGATGGGGCCTTCGTCAAGGCCTGGACCCGTGGCGTGCCGGTCGAGGAGCGGGCCCAGGAGCAGCTAAAGCAGGTGGCGCGCCTGCCGTTCATCCACAAGTGGGTGGCGGCCATGCCCGACGTCCACGTCGGCAAGGGGGCCACGGTGGGCAGCGTCATCCCGACCGACGGGGCGGTGATCCCGGCGGCGGTGGGCGTGGACCTCGGGTGCGGGATGGTGGCGGCGCACACCACGCTCTCTGCGAGCGAGCTGCCCGACAACCTCCACGGTCTGCGCACGGCCATCGAGGCCGCGGTGCCGCATGGCCGCACCGGCCACGGCGACCCGGCGACCGACCGCGGCGCCTGGAGTCACCCTCCGCCGGCCGTGGCCGAGGCCTGGCAGGCCGTCCGCTCGGGGTATGAGCGCATCGTCCAGAGGCACCCGAAGATCGATCGCGGGGCGCACGTGCAGCACCTCGGGACGCTCGGCACGGGCAACCACTTCATCGAGGTGTGCCTCGACGAGAGCGAGCGCGTGTGGCTGATGCTGCACTCGGGATCGCGCGGGGTGGGAAACCGCATCGGCTCGTACTTCATCGAGCGGGCCAAGGAGGACATGCGCCGCTGGTTCATCCAGCTGCCCGAGGCGGATCTCGCCTACCTGCCCGAGGGGACCGACCACTTCGATGATTACGTCGAGGCGGTCGGGTGGGCGCAGGACTACGCGGCGCTCAACCGGCGCCTCATGATGGAGGCCGTGGTGACGGCGCTCGCGGGTTCGGGTGAGCTGCCGCCCTTCCAGGTCGACGGTGAGGTGGTCAACTGCCACCACAACTACGTGGCGCGCGAGCACCACTACGGCAAGAACGTGTGGGTGACGCGCAAGGGCGCGGTGCGCGCGCGGCTCGGTGACCTCGGGATCATCCCCGGCAGCATGGGGACGCGCTCGTACCTCGTGCGCGGTCTCGGGAACCCCGAGTCCTTCCACAGCTCGAGCCACGGCGCGGGCCGGACCATGTCGCGGGCGGAGGCCAAGAGGCGGTTCTCGCTGGCCGATCACGCCCAGGCCACGGCCGGGATCGAGTGCCGCAAGGACGAGGACGTGATCGACGAGACGCCCGGGGCCTACAAGTCGATCGACCAGGTGATGGAGGCGCAGCGGGATCTGGTGGAGGTGGTGCACACGCTGCGTCAGGTGGTCTGCGTCAAAGGGTAGTGTCCGCGCTCGGCGGCCGGCGGTGCGGGCGGGCCAGGAAAGGGGCAAGGCCCGCTCGGGCGCCGGAAGGGTCATGAGGCAAGCCATGCTGCACATCGATGGATCCATGGGCGAGGGCGGCGGGCAGATCCTGCGCACGTCGCTCGCACTATCGCTGGTCACGAAGACCCCCTTCCGCATCGAGCGCCTGCGAGCCCGGCGAAAGAAGCCCGGGCTCATGCGCCAGCACCTGGCGGCCGTGCGCGCGGCGGCGGTGGTGGGCAAGGCGGAGGTGCGGGGCGACGAGGTCGGCTCGTGCGAGCTCGAGTTCCGGCCGCGCGAGATCGTGGCCGGCGATTTTCACTTCAACGTGGGCAGCGCGGGCAGCACGACGCTGGTCTTGCAGACGGTGCTGCCCGCGCTCGTCCTTGGCCCTGGGCCGTCGACGCTGGTGCTGGAGGGGGGGACGCACAACCCGCTCGCGCCGCCCTTTGACTTCCTCGTGCGGGCGTTCCTGCCGCTCCTCGGTCGGATGGGGCCCGCGGTGACGGCGACGCTCGAGCGGCCGGGCTTCTATCCGGCCGGCGGTGGTCGGGCCCGCGTGACGGTGACCCCGGCGGCGCGTCTCTCGCCGCTCAATCTCTGCGAGCGCGGAGCCGTGCGGGAGGTCCGGGCCACGGCGCTCCTGTCGGCGCTGCCGTTCGCCATCGCACGGCGGGAGCTCGAGGTGGTGCAGCAGCGTCTCGGATGGCCGGCGGCCGCGTGTCGCCCGCTCATGGTCGAGGAGCCGGTCGGTCCGGGTAACGTGCTCCTCCTCGAAGTGGAGAGCGAGCACGTCACCGAGCTCTTCACCGGCTTTGGCGAAAAGGGGGTGCGCGCCGAGACGGTGGCGGAGCGGGTGGTGGAGGAGGTCGAGGCCTATCTCCAAGCGGGCGTGCCCATCGGGGCGCACCTCTGCGACCAGCTGCTGCTCCTCCTCGCGCTCGCCGGCCGCGGCGCCCTGGTCACGCTGCCCTTGACCTTGCACAGCGAGACGCAGGTCGAGGTGCTCGGCCGCTTCCTCGGGACCCGGGTGCGGCGCGAACCCGTGGGCCCGAAGGCCTGGCGCATCGACGTCGAGACTTGAGGTACGCCCTCCGGGTCAGCGCCGCTGCGGCCGCTTCTTCTTCGTCGGCTGCGGCGCCGCCTTCGCCGTCGGGGATCCGGGCCCGCTGTCCTCGTGCCGTTTCATGAGGTTGGCCACGGTGCGGCGCAACCATTGGTGACCCGGATCCTTTTGCATGCGTTCGTGCCAGATCTGGTGGAGGACGTAGCCGCCGAGATCGAGCGGCGGCGGCAGGATGCGCAGCGGCAGCACCGCTGCACACTGACGGGCCAGATGGACGGGCAGCACGAGGAGCAGGTCCATCTGGGCCGCGAGCAGCGCCGCCATGAGGAAGTGCGGCACCACCAGCGTGATGTTCCGGCGTAGCCCCTGGCGCGCGAGCGCCGCATCCACCAGGCTGCCGGACGTGCCGCCCGGTGCGATGCTGATGTGCGGTAGCGCCAGGTACTGCTCGAGCGTGAGCGGCAGCTCGAGCGCCTGGTGCTCGTGCCTCGCGACGCACACGAAGTCTTCGCTCCACACCGGTTGCTGATAGAACCCGCCTTCGGGGGGCTGGGTGAAACCGGCGAACAGCAGGTCGACGTCGCCGGCCACGAGCGAGGCGCGGACCTCGGCGTGCAGCGGCACGGTCCGCACCCGGATCCCGGGGGCGACCCGCTGCAGGTGCGGCAAGAGGAGCGGCAGCAGGGTGAACGCCGTGCCATCGGAGGCGGCCAAGGTGAACGTGCGTCGCGCGGTGGCGGCGTCGAAGGGGGCGTCCTCGGTGAGGAGGCTCTCCAGGTCCGACAGGCTGCGCTCGAGGGCCTGCCGGATGCGCTCGCCGCGCGTCGTCGCCACCATTCCGCGGGGGGTGCGCACGACGAGCGCGTCCCCGAGGAGCTCGCGCGCCCGGCCGAGCGCGTGGCTCACCGCCGACGGTGACAGGCCGAGTCGCTGCGCCGCGCCCTTGACCGTGCCCTCCTGAAAGATGGCGTCGAGGGTGAGGAGCAGGTTGAGATCCATCCCCGGGAGCCGCGCCCTGGTTCTGTCCATGTGCATCTCATGCAGGTGCGAGCTGCAGAAAATCAACCGCCGAGCGCTCGGCAAGACGCCATCCTCCAACTCGACACGCGGGGGCTCACAGCGTCGCCCCTGACCATCTGACCCGGAGGAGGTCTCCATGCGCGGTTTCTCGTTTGCGTCTCTTCGGCTTGGTGTGCGTCTCTGCGCGGTGCTGGGGCTCGGCCTCGGCGCCTGGCTCGGCGCCGGTTGCGGCAACTCCCCGCTCACCGTGCAGACCTACAGCGGGAGCGCGGACAGCACCGCCATCAACGCCCACCTCGTCCTCGGCGAGCGCTCGGCCATCCTGGTCGACACCGGCTACCTCCGCGCCGACGCCGACGCCATCGTCGAGCGCATCCGGTCCTCGGGCCGCACCCTGCGGATGATCGTCATCACCCACCCGCACCCGGATCACTATTTCGGCACGCAGGTCATCACCAACGCCTTCCCCGGCGTCCCGGTGGTCACGAGCCAGGCGGTGCTCACCGACTTCCAGGCCAGCGCCCCCGGCACCTTCGCCGGCGTCAAGGCCCAGCTCGGCGACCTCATCGCCGACGCCCTGGTCACGCCCACGGCCCTCGCGGCGAGCGAGATCGAGCTCGACGGGCGTCGCATCCGCGTGCTCCAGCAGCCCCAGGCGGGCGAGAGCCACGCGGCCATTCTGCTCGGACTCGATGAACCGCGCGCGCTCCTCGCGGGCGACCTCGTCTACAACAATGTCCACCTCGTGCTGGCCGAGTGCCAGCCGAACGGGTGGAAGCAGGACCTCGACTATGTGCGCGGCCTTGGCTACCCCTCCATCTACCCCGGCCACGGCGCCTCGCCCGCCACCATGGCGGCGCTCGATGCCGACAGCCAGTACATCGATCGGGCGGTGACGATCCTCAACGCGGCCGCCACCGCCGACGAGGCCAAGGCCCAGCTCACGGCCCAGTTCCCCGGCTATGCCGGCCCGGCGGCCCTCAACCTGAGCGTCGACCGCTACTTCCAGGGGTGCCGGAACTGATCCACGATACTTGCCCATCGAGGAGGCACAAATGAGCCATCAGCCATCACAACCAGTGGGTGGGAACCAGCAGCAGATCGTCGCTCCGACCGGGGGCCTTTGTTACGAGTGGATGAGCGATGTGATGTTCGTCAAACTCACCGGCGCGCAGACCGGCGGGCTCTTCACGCTCGTACAGGACAATCTCAAGCCGGGCTTCAATCTCGGTCTGCACATTCACAAGGCGCACGCCGAGACGTTTTACATCCTGGCCGGGGACGTGGAGTTCGTCGTGGGCTCCGAGACGATCCGCGGCGAGCCGGGCATGGTCGTCCATGTGCCCGCGGGCGTGCCGCACAGCCTGCGCTCCGAGCAGCCGGCCAAGATGCTCATGATCTATTGCCCGGCCGGTTTCGAGCTCGCGCTCGAAGAGATGAAGCGCATCACGGAGGAGCAGGGCAAGGACCCGGAGTTCATGCGCAAGCTCAATGAGCGCTTCGATATCTTTTTCCTGGATCAAAAGTAGCGGCCCCGCGCACCCCAACACATGCTCAAGCGCTCGCATGTATTTGGAGCGCTTGACATGTTCTTCAAGGACTGGCACAACGCCGGCCCGAAAGGCGGGTGTCCATGTCAGTATCCGAAACCATCTTTGATGTTGCCATTGTCGGCGCCGGTCCATCGGGGACGACGTGTGCGTACTATCTGGCGCAGCAGGGCCATCGGGTGCTCCTGCTCGAAAAGAAGAAGTTTCCGCGCGACAAGCTGTGCGGCGATGCAGTGTGCACGCGCGCGCACCGGCACATGCGCGTGATGGGCGTGATGCAGGAGATCGAGGCCGAGAACAAGGGCAACTGGGCCAAGATCGGCGGTTTCGTCGGCCCGAGCGGCGAGTGCTACATCGGCGACTCGACCCAGGCCTCGACCAACAGCGAGCCCCTGGTCATCGCCATCAAGCGCATCGACCTCGACGAGAAGATGGCCAAGGCCGCGGTGCGCGGCGGGGCCGACCTGCGTGAGAACACCCGGGTGTCGAGCGTGGACCTCGACCGGAGCCGCGGCGTGTGGAACATTCACGCCGACAACGAGGCCGGGTCCCGCTTCACCATGCACGCCCGCCTGCTCGTGCTCGCCGACGGCGCGCTCTCGCGCCTGGCCACTCAGCTCGGCCTCGTCAGCACGCCGCCCGACGGCATCTGCAGCCGGTCCTACGTCAAGGCCGGCACCCACCGCTTCAACGCCGACGGCGTGGTGTTCTACACGAACCGCCTCCTGCCCGGCTACGCCGCGCTCTTCAAAGAGGCCGGCGGTGACGTGAACTATTGCTGCTACATCATCCCGGGCGGCAAGGTCACCAACGACGACCTCCACGAGATGCACCACGAGCTTCTCGAGACGCACCCCTACATCAAGAACGCGCTCGGGCCGAACGTCGAGATGGAGAAGATGCGCGGCGCGCCCCTGCGCCTCGGCGGCATCCCCAAGAGCTACGACGACAACCTGGTCATCATCGGCGACGCCGCGGGCCACATCGACCCGATGACCGGCGAGGGCATCCACTTCGCGATGGACGCCGGGCACCTCGCGGCGGTCACCCTGGGCGAGGCCCTGGCCGCCGGCAACCTGAGCGGGAGCTTCCTCAAGCGCTACCAGGACCGCTGGATGAAGTCCTTCGGCAATGACTTCTTCTGGTCCAAGCAGATCGTGCGGTTCTATGCCCGCCACCCGCAGCTCCTCGACGTCTACGTCGGGCTGGCGCGTCGCCACGGGCAGGAGTTCCTGGCCGACTGGGCCAAGATCATGACCGGCGACCAGCCCAAGCATCACTTCCTCAAGCCCCGCTTGGCGCTGCCCCTACTCGTCGAGACCGGCCGGGTGCTGCTCTCGCATACGCTCTCTCCCAAAGCGAGGTCAATGGCATGAACAAGCCCATGTTTCAGGAATTCATGAAGAGTTCGCTCGGCCCCGAGCGCGTCCAGCAGACCGTCGAGACCTACCGGCACCTGCACTCGGAGCGCTCGGGCGGCGACGTCGACGCCCGCAAGGCCAACTACGCGAAGATGGTCAACCACTACTACGACATGGTGACCGACTTCTACGAGTACGGCTGGGGCCAGTCGTTCCACTTCGCCCCGCGGCACCGCCGCGAGAGCTTCGAGGCGTCGCTCGCGCGCTACGAGATGTTCATCGCGCTCCGCCTCGGGCTCAAGCCGGGCATGAAGGCGATCGACATCGGCTGCGGCGTCGGCGGCCCCATGCGCGCCATCGCCCGCTTCTCGGGTGCGCGCGTGGTCGGGCTCAACAACAACGACTACCAGGTCCAGCGCGCCCGCCGGCACAACGAGGAGGCGGGTCTCGCGCACCTGTGCGAGGTCATGAAGGGCGACTTCATGAACCTCCCGGCCGAGGACAACACCTTCGACGCCGCGTACGAGATCGAGGCCACCTGCCACGCGCCTGACCGGGTGCGCTGCTTCTCCGAGATCCGCCGCGTGCTCAAGCCGGGGGGGCTGTTCGCCGGCTACGAGTGGGCGCTGACGGACAAGTATGATCCGAACAACGCCGAGCACCGGGACATCAAGAAGGGCATCGAGGAGGGGACGGGCCTGCCGGACCTCGCCTACATCCCCGACATCTTGAAGGCCTTCGAGCAGGCTGGCTTCGAGATCGTGAGCAGCCACGACCACGCGCACACGGCCGATCCGGAGACGCCCTGGTGGGATGCGCTCGTGGGCAAGTGGTACACGCCGACGGGCTTCCCGCGCACCCCGGCGGGCCGCTGGATGACCAACCGCATCCTGAAGAGTCTCGAGACGTTCAAGGTGGCGCCGAGCGGAGCCACGGAGGTGAGCTCGATGCTCAATTATGGCGCCGACGCCCTCGTGCGCGGCGGCCAGACCGGCATCTTCACCCCCATGCTCTTCCACCTCGTGCGCAAGCCCGGCTAAGGCCGCGGCGCTCCTCCGCTTTTCGGTAGGCGGGCGGGTTGTGGCCCGCCCCCCCCTCTCTCTCCGCCGCTCTCCTGCCGCTTCCCCCGTCTGCCTTCCCCTGCAACCCGGCTCTATCAAGCGGCCCATGGCCGACGCGACAGTCGTAATGTGCGAATGTGCACAGTGCCTGCGTGCGATTGTGAACATTCATATGTAAACAAGCACAATGATTGTTTCTTGCGCACTGGCCCGACCTTCTTCTTACGCTCGTCGAGAAACAGAGAACGCTTTTTTCTTGCTTCCATGACGCATTCTCCCATAAAAGACCCTCATCAATTGTTTTGCTGCTGCGTGCGGCATCAGATCTCTGCCGCCCCGGCCAGCGTGATGGGGCGGTTCTCACGGCACGGACTGCCGACCGCCGGTCATTGATATGGGTATCCACATCCGACAGGCATACGACATGACCGATCTCGACGATCTCCTCCTGCGCACGAGCCGGACCTTCGCGATGTCCATCCCCCTCTTGCCGGAGCCGACGCGGCAGGAAGTCAAGATCGCCTACCTGCTCTTCCGTGTGGCCGACACGCTCGAGGACGCCGATCTGTGGGGACGCAGTGAGCGCATCGCCGCGCTCGACGCCATGGTCCAGCTGCTGCACTCCCCCACGCTGGCAGCCGATGCCTTGGCGCTGACCCAGCAAGTGCGCCTCCACCCCCCGTCGATTCACCAGGGGTACGTCGAGCTGCTCCTGGCCCTGCCCGAGCTGATGGCTGCCCTCGAGTCGCTCGAGCAGCGGGCGCGGGCCACGATCATCCTGCACGCCCTGCGCACCGCCGAGGGTATGCGCGGCTTCGTCGAGCGCCAGGGGGATAATGGGAGCCTCGTGCTCCGCGACGTGGAGGACCTCAAGGACTACTGCTACGTCGTGGCGGGCATCGTGGGCGAGATGCTGACCGAGCTGTTCCTCCTGCAGATCTCGGCCCGGGCCGACCTCGTGGCGCGGCTGCGGCGTCACTCCCGCGCCTTTGGCGAGGGGCTGCAGCTGGTCAACATCCTCAAGGACGCCGAAGACGACCACCATCACGGCCGCGTGTACCTGCCGGCCGATGCGCCGCGCGAGGCGATCTTCGAGCTGGCGCGCCAGGATCTGCGCGACGCGGTGACCTACATCCGCACGCTGCAGGACATGCGGGCGCCGCGCGGCATCGTGGAGTTCAACGCGCTCAACGTGCGGCTCGCCTTTGCCACCGTGGACCAGGTGGAAGTCCACGGCGCGGGCGCCAAGCTCTCGCGTGCCGAAGTGGCGCGCATCTTCACCGACCTCGGCGCCGCCCTCGACGACGGCCGCCCCGCCCTCTGATTCCTTCCCCTTCCGCCAAGACACCCCCCGGGCCAGGCCTCGCGTCTGCGAGGGACCTCAAGGTGCAGGTCCCTCGCAGCGATGACCCAGCTCCGGGAGGGCTGTGCTAGTTGCCGACCACGAAAACGCAGCTCGTCGTGCCGCTGCCGCCGATGTTGAGGGTGGCGAAGCGCCGCGCCCCTGGCACCTGCATCTCGCCGGCCGTGCCGGTCACCTGCTTGTAGGCATCGAGCAGCTGGCGCACTCCCGTGGCACCCACAGGATGCCCGGCGCCGATGAGGCCGCCCGAAGGATTGATGGGCAGCCGTCCACCCAGTTCGATCACGCCCTCCTCCACCGCCTTCCACGATTCCCCCGGCTGGGTGAGGCCAAAGTGGTCAATGGCCATGTACTCCGACGTCGTGAAGCAGTCGTGCGTCTCGATCCCGTGCAGCTGCCACACCTCGGCGATGCCGGCGCGGCGGAAGGCGTCGACGATGGCCTGGCGGGTGTGCGGGAGCACGTATGGGCTCTGCCGGCTCTCGGCCACCTTGGCGTCGAACTCGATCGGCGCCGTGCGGTGCCCCCAGCCGAGGATGCGCGGCAGCGATTCGATCGTCCGCCCGCGGCGCCGCGCATACGTTTCGGCGAAGCGCGGCGAGGCGAGGAGCACCGCCACCGACCCGTCGGTCACCTGGGAGCAGTCGGAGATCTTGATGCGCCCGCCGATGGTCGCGTTGTAGCGCCCCCGGGCGCAGGCATGCTCCTCGCTCATGTACCAGTTGCGCGTCTGCGCGAGCGGGTTCTTCTTGGCGTTGGCGTAGTTGACCGCCGAGATGTGCGCGAGGTGCTCGTCCTTGAGCCCGTAGCGCCGATCATACTCGTCGCCCAGCCGGCCAAACAGCTTGGGAAACGGGAACTCGACGCCCTTGGCCTCGCGCTCGTACCAGGCCGCGGTGCCGAGATAATCGCCGCCCAGCTTGGCGTCGACCGTCTTCATCTGCTCGACGCCCACGACGAGCGCGAGATCATAGCGGCCGGCCTCGATCTCCGCCGAGGCCGCGAGGAGCGCGATCGAGCCCGAGGCGCAGGCCGCCTCGTGGCGCCCCGTGGGCAGACCGGCGAAGGCGGGGTCCACATCGACCAGGAAAGCCCCGAGGTGTCCCTGCATGGCATACAGCTCGGCGGCGAAGTTGCCGACGTGGCCGACCTCGACCTCGCGCGGCTCGACCCCGGTCGCTTCGAGCGCGCCCTCGACCGCCTCGCGGATGAGAGCGGCGATGTGCTTGCCCTCCTTGCTCCAGTTGCGGGCGAAATCGGTCTGGTAACCGCCGAGGATGTAGACGGGAGGTGGGGTCATGCTGCGCTCCTTTCCTGCATAGATCGTAGGGTCCCGGCGGTCGCCTCAGCCGTGGAAGAAACGTCCGGCGTCCACGAAGGGCTCGGTGAACAGGCGCTGCCCCCGCTCGGCGTGATCGACGAGGCACCGCGGCACCGGCAGGCGCAGGCGCTCAAGCGCCTCGATCACCGGCCGGGCGCCGCAGAGATCCACCAGCAGCCCGGGCGGTGCCCAGTTGAAGCCAAAACCCATGATGCGGTCGACGTCACGCACCGCCCGCACCACCTCGCCCACCCGGCCGAGGCCATAGCTCACGTAGCCGAGCACGACCCGGCGCATGAGCTCCGCGTCGTGCCCCTCGGTCGTGAGGAGAAGACCGAGCGCCTCGCGATAGCGGCCCACGCGGTGCAGCGCCTTCATGCGCCGGACGATCTCCGGTGGCTCGGTCGCGAGCTCCGCCGCGGGACGGTACTCGCCACGCGCCGGATCGAGCACCCACAGCCCCTGGCCGCCGCCCTCCTGGGCCGCGCCCTTGGCCGCCGGCACCTGGCGGAAGAATCCACCTCGCTCCGGCGTCTTGTTGCCGAGGTGCCCGGCCTCGGCGAGGCGCGCCATGTAGCCCGGCAGGGCAAAGGCCGCGTGCGCCTCGTCGTTCGTGTGGGCGTGCAGGTTGTCCACGATCGCGCGGTGGATGTCCCAGCCCACGAAGTCGATGGTGGCGAGCGGCGCCATGGCCCGCCCCGTATGCGGGCCGAGCAGCGTGTCGAGGTAGAGCACCCCATGCTCGGCCGCCAGCTGCGCCACCTCGTTGAGCACCTTGAAGCCGATGCGGTTGCCGGCAAAAGCGGGCGTGTCGCTGGTCTCGATCACCTTGCGTCCGAGCCGTCGTTCGAGGAACTCGATCACGAAGGCCGTGAGCGCGGGGTCGGTGTCCTTCTGCGGCACCACCTCGGTGCCGACGATGACGTTGGGTGGATTGAAGAGATGGATGCCGAGGAAGTGCCGGCGAAAGCTCTCGCTCCGCCCGGCCGCCATGGCGGCCATCGACAGCCCCGAGGACACCGTGGCGACGATGCTGTCCTCGCGGCGATGGCGCTCGACCAGGTCGAAGAACTGGCGCTTGAGGGGCAGCTCCTCCCCCACCGCTTCGAGCACGAGGTCGGCCTCGGCCACCGCCGCGGGCAGCTCCTCGTAGCCGCCGGTGCGGATGTAGCGCGAGATGGCCTCCGATTTGGCCATCGAGACGGCGCGGGCGCGTCCGCGCTCGGCCTTGTCGCGATCCCGCGCCAGGAAGGTGGTCGTGATGCCGGCGGCCGCGAAGGTCTCGCCGCTGCCCGCGCCCATGGCGCCATTGGCGCCGAGAATGACGACTCGCTCGATCCGCTTCACCCATCGAACCTAAGGTCGCGCTGCCGTCGGTGTCAAGGCAGGATGAGGGCAACGCGGGGCGACAAGGACCTGGCGCTGGCCCGATGGCCGTAGGCCTGGAGCCCGGGTGGAGACCGGTAGATTGCAGCTTCGGTCCCCGGGCTGCTACACAGGAGCCATGCAAGAGATGCATTTGGGGGCATTGCAGGTCTACCTGACGGGCGGCGCGGATCGCGAAGGCGGCGGCGATGGCCCCCTCGTGGTCTTGCTGCATGGCTATGGCGCCAACGCCGACGATCTCCTCCCGCTATGGCGGCTCCTCGACGTGCCCCGCGAGACTCGCTTTGCCTTCGTCGAGGCCCCGCTCCTCCTCGCCGGCTACGTCGGCGGGCGCGCCTGGTGGCACCTCGACATCGCGCGCCTCGAGGCGGCCATGCGTGGAGAGCCCGGGCCCGATCGCTCCACCGGCGTACCCGAGGGCCTGGCCGAGGCGCGCGCGCAGCTCAACGGTTGCCTCGACGCGATGGAGGAGGCGCTCCGGCCCCGCAGCCTGGTCCTGGGCGGCTTTTCGCAGGGCGCCATGCTGTCGTGTGACGTCGCGCTGCGCGGCCGCCGGCCGCTCGCCGGGCTCATGCTCCTCTCTGGCACGCTCCTCGCCGCGCCCGAGTGGCGCGCCCTGGCCCCGGCACGGCGCGGTCTGCGGGTGCTGCAATCCCACGGCCTGCAGGATGCCCTCCTGCCCCATTCCGCCGCCGAGCGCCTGCGCGACCTCCTGCGCGAGGCCGGGCTCGAGGTGGAGTGGCTGAGCTTCCGCGGCGGGCACGAGATCCCCGACCCGGTCCTCGAGGCCATGGGGCGCTTCATCACCACCGCCACCGCCCTCCCGTCCGCCCCGCCTCCCACTCCCACTTCTAGTCATTGATCGGCCGCATTCGTGGACTGCGCCAAGGCGGCACGCAAGGGAGGCCTGCTCCTCATTCTGGGCCTGGCGGTCGGGGCCCCGCGCGCGGTCACCGCAGACACGGGCCCGGGCCCCAGCCGCCCATCGCCGCCGGTCGCCGAGCTGCATTATGTCCGCCATCCCGGTGCCGAGAGCTGCCCCGACGAGCCGACCCTGCGCAAGGCCGTGAGCGCCCGCATGGGCCGAGATCCCTTCCTCTCCGTCTCCACCAGCCCGTCCGCCCCAGCCCCGTCGCCCGCCCCGACCGCAAGACCCCCGCTCCATCTGGCGGTGATGGTGCAGCCCGCCCGCCACGGGCTGCAGGCGCGCATCGATCTCCAGGATGCCCGCGGCCGCGTAATCGCCACCCGTCGGCTCGGCTCCTCTGCCAGCGACTGTAACGAACTCAGCTCGGCCCTGGCCCTGGCCCTGGCCCTGGCCATTGATCCCTTTGCGCCTCTCCGTCCGTCCGGTGCCTCAGCGGCCTCCTCCGCGCCCGGTGTAACCTCCAGCCACCCCGGCCCGGTCGGTCCCTCTCCGCCTCCCGCAGCCGTATCCGCTCGGCCCCCGACCGATGCCCATCATCCCCAGTCCAGCGCCACGCCGCAGGCCCCCTTCACAGTCGTGGATCCTCCCGAGCGCCGTCCCCCACCGCTCCCCGCGCCTCCCCCACCGCCCCGGCGTCCCGGTGTGCGCTTCCGTGGTGGCCTCGAACTCCACGCCGCCGTGGGCACGGCCCCCACCGCCGCCTTTGGCGCCACGCTCGGTGCCGGTGCCCGCTGGCGGTACTGGTCCCTCAATGTCGAGGCGCGCGCCGATGTCCCGTCGAGCGCGCGGGTGAGCCCCGGCCGCGTATCCACCTGGCTGGCCACCGGCACCCTGGCCCCTTGCGGTCACGTCTCCTTCTTCACCGGCTGCGCCCTCATCGGGCTCGGCCCCCTCAGCATCAGCACCACGGGGCTGGGAGAGCCACGCCACGTCGTGGACCTACTGTTTCACGTCGGCGTGCGGGGCGCCGTCGAGCTCCCCCTCACCCGTGTCCTCCACCTCTTGCTCCACGCCGATGTATTGATTGCGCTCACCCGCCCGCGCCTGACCGTGGCTGACATGGCCAACGGCGGCTCCCCCGAACGTGAAGTCTTCCTCACCCCCCGAGTGGGCGGGACGCTGGGAGCCGGCCTGCTCTTGTATCTCGGTCGGTGAGACCGCATTCGGTGGGACGATTTTTGTGGACTTGCCCAGGTCCAGATCGCATCGTTTCAAGTCGGTTCCAGCGACGGTCGAACTGGATGCGTCGACGAGGCTCTCCTGGGTGAACTTAGCGCGTAAGCGCAGTACAGGTAGGCCGTCGCTGGAACCCTCTTGCAGCCCAACGCTCCGCACCCCGCGGAGGGGCGCGTCAAACCGGATCCCGCCGGCATCCCACTGTGGTGTTCCGGTTCAGCGGGCGACGACGATGAGCGCGTCATCATTGTCGCGCGCAAAGGACAGCATCAGCTGTTGTGCAATCAGGATGGGATGCTCGCGCAAGAGCCCCGGCGTCTCGGCCAGCGTCAGCCGCGACGAGAGACCATCGGTGAACAGCACCACCACGTCGCCCCCTTGCAGCTCGGCCTTGTCGGGCCGGCAAGGGCGCGGGCGCAGTTCGGCCCGCCCGAGCGTACGCGCCGTGCCCCCGAGACGCCGCTCGTCGCGATAGCGGCAAATGCGCGCGCTCACGTCGCCCGCTCCCGAGTGCTCGATCTCCTGCCGCGCCTCGTCGATGTGCACCACCGTCATCATGGCCCCGCGCGTGCCCTGGAGCTCCCGATGGCAGCGTTCCAGGAGGTCGCAGGGGGCTTCGTGCGCGTGCTGGAGCAAGGTGTCCACGGCGAGGGCCGAGGGCTCGCGTGCCTCCAGGCCATGCCCGAGCCCATCTGCCACCCCGAGGATCAACGTGTCGCCGTGGCGCACGACGCCGGCGTCATCGCCGCTGATGCGCTCCCCCGGCAAGGCCCGTCCGAGCACCGCCACCTCGCGGCGTCGCGGCATCGGGCTGGCAAAGCGGCGGACACGCACGCAGCTGCCCTCGCCCCAGCGCACGTCGATGTCCACCTCCTCGGTCAGGCGCCGCACCGCGGCCAGCCCGGCCTGCAGCGATCCCGAACCCGCGCCCGCAGGAGGACTCATCGCCGACAGAGAGGGCCGGTCGAGCAGGCCGGCGGCGGGATCCCGGATCCCCGGCCCCTGGTCCGCGGCGATGATCTCGAGCCCAGGCACCCCCGACCGCTCCACCCGCGTCACCGCCACCGAACCGCCGCCCGCGTGGACGAGCTGGTTGTGCCCCAGCTCGCTCATGGCCAGCACCAGCGACTCGATCACCACCTTGTCGAGCCCGGCCGCCGCTCCCTCGGCCCGTACCCACTCGCGGGCCTCTGATACCGAGGCCGCATCGAGGATCGGCAGCGATTTTAGCGATCCCAACCAGTGGTGCAGAAGATCCGGTCCCATTTGGGAGATTGTAGAGGCCGCACGGAGAGACGGGCGAATCTCCTGGCACGTCCTGAAGAAAGACGCGTCGTCCTCACCACCGTACCAGGTCGCCAGGCGGGTCATGGGTGCAAAGCTTTGCAAGTCCCCGACCGTCGCCGAAACCCCTGGCACCGGCGCGAGGACGCAGGTGCCATGTCATCCACGGCGCAAGCGCTGCGTAACGCCCTCATGCGCCGCAGGTTTTGCGCGCCGATCCTTTCCGGCTCAGGCGCTCAGAGGCGGCCCCACTTCACGACGGTCACCACCGTGCCCTGACCGGGCTGCGACTGGAGATTGAACTCATCGACCAGCCGGCGGCTACCGCTCAGCCCGAGACCGAGCGAGCGAGCCGTACTGTAGCCGCCCACGAGTACGCGCTCGATATCCGGAATGCCTGGCCCTTGATCGCGGAACACGAGACGCAGCCCGCTCCGCCCCTCCTCGTCGATCACCTCGATCTGGACCATGCCCCGCCCGGCGTGACACCAGATGTTGCGGGCCAACTCGGACGTCGCCGTGGTCACGGCTGCCGTGGCAAAGGGATTGAAGCCGAGCCGCTCGGCCAGCACCCGCACCTCGCGCCGCACCTGGAGCACATCGTCTTCGCTCTCGATCGCCATCTCCTGCGAGGAGCGGATATGGACAGGGGAGCTGAGCGCCATCACTCACCCGGTCACAGATCGAAGGCCGGACGTAGGCGCCCGAGCAGCGCCAGGCCGTCATCGACGTCGAGCGCCGTGCGTACGCCATCCACCGGAAAGCCCATGCGCACCAGAGTCGCCGCCACCTCGGGCCGCATGCCCACCAGCACCGCCTCGGTACCCATCAGGCGCGCCATCTTGCTCGTCTCCACCAGCACGCGCGCCACGTAGCTGTCCACCATGTCGAGCGCGGTGATGTCGATGAGCAGCCCGGTCGAGCCCGTGTCCTCGATGCGGGTCAGCACGGTGCGCTGAAAGTCCTCGGCCACCGAGTCCCGGAGCTCTACCTGGATGGTGGCGAGCAGCGTCGAGCCGATGCGGAGCACCGGGATGGACCCACGCATCTCATGCCTCTTCGTCATGGTTCTTCCTGCAGGTCGTCCTTGGGGGCCCGCCTCGCGCCGCGGTCGGCCTTCCGATCGGTGATCGTCTTGCCGATGATGTTGAGCGCCAGCTCGATGCCCTCGGCCAGACGGCTGCGCGTGGGCATCGACGAGGTGTCGACGCCGAGCTGGACGATCGTGCGCGCCACCTCGGCGCGGATGCCCGTGATGATGGTCTCGGCGCCGAGCAGGCGCACTGCGGCCGTGGTCTTGAGCAGGTGATCCGCCACCTTGGTATCGACCACCAGCACGCCCGCGATGTCGATGATGATCACCTTGGCCTGCTCCTGGATGACCCGCAGCAGCACCGTCTCCATGATCTGCTGGGCGCGCTGGGTGTCGACGGCGCCCACCAGGGGCAGGAGCAGGACCTGCTGGAACACCCGGATGACGGGCGTCGACAGCTCGCGAATGGCCGCCTGGTGGCGCCGCAGGTCCTCGAGGCCGGCGAGGATGTAGGTGTCCATCGCGAGCGCCATGTCGAAGTACACGAGCTTCTCGATGCTCCCGTACGACGCCGTCTCGTCCGCGCCCGCGCCGAACTCCTCTACGAGGTGCGCGCGTACGAGACGCAGGTAATGCGCGTAGGAGCCGAGATAGAACTTGGGCGGCATGCCGATATGCTCGTGAGCCGCCCCCACGCGCAGCCGATCCTCCACGTACTTGAGGTCGAGGACCCCGGTGAACAGACCGAGGAAGTACTGCCGCTGCAGCGCCTTGACCCGCCGTACCGTGGCGTCGTCGGGAAAGAACTTGCGACTGTCCCCGTGCCCGAGGATGTGCCGATAGAATTCCTCGACGATCGGATCCGTGCGTTTCTCGGCGAAGCCGCGCAGCGCCGCCAACCGTCCGAGATCCGCATCGGTAATGTCGAAGTACGAGCGCCGGCTCGCGAGCTCTGCTTCATCGAGCCTGAGTTTCTTCATGTATTCGCGCATGGCGTGTGGCAACTCTTCTAACCCCTACCCGGCTTGCCCCATCTACACCTGCACGGCTGAAATGTTGAAGCTTTTTGTCATCTCGCCGCCAGGCCCATCCGTGGGTCCTCACAGGTCCTGCCCGACATTGTAAAGAATTTGCCTGGTTTCGGGTTGCCGATCGCGCGGAAGCTACTTTACTGTCTAGTTATCCAGTTATGACCCAAGCCAAGGACACGCCGGTCGCCATCCTGGTCCGGTTCAGCCGGCTGGTCGCCGGCGTCCCCTCGGCGCGAGAGATCCTCCCCATGCTCGCCCGGGCCGCCATCGAGCACATTGGTGCGGACGCGGCGGCCGTGCTGCGTGTGGGTGACAAGGGGCAGCTCGAACTGGCCGCGGAGTGCGAGCTCCCAGACGGCCTCGATCCCGCCGCCGCGGACCTCGAGCTCGGCGACGTCGGTGCCTGGTTCGTCCGCAACACTGGTGGGCGCTTCGCCGCCTCCAGCACCCTGCCCCTGGTCAGCAGCACCGACCTCTTCGGCGCCCTCGTGCTGCTGTTCGAAAGACCGTGCGCGCTCGAGCCCGACAAGCTCGAGCTGGCCGGGGGGCTGGTCGACCTCACCGCGGTGGCGCTCGGCAAGGCCTTCCAGTACGCCGAGCTCCATCGCTCCTTCGTCGAGCTGCGCGCCTCGCGCGAGATGCTCGTGCGCACCGAGAAGTTGCGCGCCCTCGGGCAGGCCGCCGCGGGCATTGCCCACGACCTCAAGAACATCTTCAACCCCCTGCGCCTGCAGGTCGAGCTCCTCAAACGGCGCCTCGCCGCCGCCCAGCGGTGCGACACGGAAGAGATCATCGGGCGGTTCGAGCGCATCGTGCTCCGCGGCATCGACACGGTCGAGCGGCTCCGCGACTTCAGCCGGCAATCGCCGAGCGGGCCGAGCGAGACCTGCGATCTCAACCAGCTCGTCCAGGACGCCATCGAGCTGCTCATGCCGCGGGTCAACCTGCGCGGCACCGTCAACCTCGCCATCCAACTCGGCGAACCCCCACCCGTCCTCCTCGAGTCATCGCAGCTCGTGACCGCGCTCCTCAACCTCATGGTCAACTCGCTCGAGGCCATCCCCGCGGAGGCCTCCGGCACCATCACCTTGAGCTCCGGCTGCGCAGACAGCGGCGGCTGGGTGCGCGTGGCCGACGACGGACCCGGCATCCCACCCGAGATCGAGCAGCACATCTTCGAGCCCTTCTTCACGACCAAGGGGCAGCAAGGTACGGGCCTGGGCCTCGCGCTGGTCTACGCGCTCGTGCAGCGCCACGGCGGCCGCATCTCGCTCGAGACCGGCCCTGACAAGGGCACCACCTTCACCCTGTGGTTCCCTGCCGCGCCCCCCGAGAGCGCCGAACCGGCACCGCCCGCGCCCCAGACCGCAGCTCCCGTCCTCAAGTGATCCCGCCGCGGGCCCCGGGCTCGTCTCAACCCCCTATCATGAAGCCTGCGGGGGACGGCCCCGCCCGCCATCTACGTGGTGCTCTGGGCCCGACGATTCGGTCACCACCTGGATGGTCTGGCTAGGAGAAGCGAAGCTCGTGCCGGCGCGCTCGACCACGTCCATGAATCCGAGCAGCACCTCCTCGCGGATGCGCATGAACTCGTCCCCATCCGAGGTCTCGAAGTAGGCCCCGATCTCGACGTCGAGCGAAGCCGCCCCGATCCCCTTGAAGCGCACCGTGACGCCCTCGGGCCGGAGCTTGTGCTGCGCACGCAGGCAGGCCTCACAGCCCGCCAGCACCTCCCGCAGCTGCGCCGACGTCGTGCCGTATGCCAGCCCGAGCGTGCAGCCGAACCGGGAGCGGTCGCGCACCGCGAAGTTCTCGACCCGGAGGTCCGAGAGCTTGCCGTTCGGATAGGTGACGAGCGTGCGATCAGGAGTGCGCACCCGCGTCGAGCGGAGACCGATGCTCTCCACCGTCCCCATCGTGTCCTCGACTTTGACGAAGTCCCCCACCCGGAACGGCTGATCCACGCTGATGGACAGCGAGCCGAACAAGTTCTCCACCGTCTTCTGCGCCGCCAGCGCCACCGCCAGGCCACCGATGCCGAGGCCGGCGATGAGGCTCGTCACCGAGAACCCGAGCTCGGACAGCGCGGTGATGGCGGCGATCAAGATGAGCGACACCTGCGCGATGCGCATCCCGAGCGGCAAGAACCCCCGCACCGCCGGCCGGTGCTGGATCCAGCTCGACTCCTGCACCACGCCGCGCATGAGGTTGACGAAGCGGAGCAGGGTCCAGAAGAAGGCGATGAGCGTCCCCGCGCGCAGGCACTGGCCGGCGAATCGCTCGGCCGGCGCGTGCAGGTCCACGAGAGCGAGCTCCGCCCAGATGATGACGAGCGACCAGCCGAGCGTGACCGGCGCCCGCACACCGCGGAGCGCCACGGCCCAGGGCGTGTGCGCGCTGTCCAGCAGCCGGTGGGCCACCGCGCGCGTCAGCCCCCCGAGCGCACGCCCGATCGGCCAGGCGATGAGACAGAGGAGCGGCAGCGCCAGCCACTGCCACCAGGCGAGCCGCCGCGGCCCTCGCCGAAGGAGCGGCTCCGGCAAGTGCCGGCGCACCCACGACTCCTCGATGCTGTCGTACCAGTCATCGATCCGGTTCACCGTCGCCTGGCCGAACATCCAGCGCGGCTGCCCGTCCACCGCGCGGCGCACCATCCGCACCGGCTCGGGCAGACCCGTCTGCCCCGGCACCGCCGCCACCTCGTCGGTCAGCGGCGGCAAGCCATCGCCCTCGACGCCCTGGGGCAGCGCCGAGACCCGCTCGGGGTCGAACGACGAGAGATGATCGAGCACCGACTCGAGCTGGCGCGCGAGCGCCGGCCCCTCGCTGCGGCGGGATGCCGGTAGATCGAGATAGCGCGCCGCCTCGGCATAACGCTCCCTGGCGCACAGCTCGAGGAAATCGGTGAGCGCGGCCCGCGGCGAGTCCTCGGCGACGTCCCCCTGGCTCTGACCCTGGCCCTGGCCCGGAGGTCCCGCTTCGGCGCCCGGCTTTCCGGTTGCCGCCGGTGCGTTGGCGGCCCCCGCGATCCCCCCCGCCAACGACACGAGACCGAGCAGGAGCACGAAGCCCACCGCGCGAGCGCCCATCTATCCCCTCCTCATGCGTTCCCCCGAGACCCGGCCCAGACCCAGCACGCCATCAACCCTCCGGCCGGACCATGGCCCCGGCCATCTGTTCGAGCGCCGTGGCGAGCTCGCGCATGGCCCCCGCCTCCCCCGCGGCCCCCGCGCGGCTCCGGAGCGCGAGCGCTAGCGCCCCCGGCACGTTGAGCGCGCGGCGAGACGCGAGCTGCGCGCGATAGAAGCGCTCATAGTCGGACGGCACCCGGAGCGACCAGTTGGCCTCGTCGACCACACCGGGCTGGTTGTAGGTCTCCCGGAGCCCGAGGAGATCGGTGAAGAACACCGAGACCTGACGCGCCGGGCTGGCGAGGGCATCGGCGAACAGCGCCTCGGCCAGCCGCAGCGGGTCCGACGCCAGCTCGGCCGCGAACGCAGACCGCCTTGCGACCTCGGGCTCGAGCCGCTCCGCCAGATAGGCGGCCCGCGCCGCGAGTCCCCCGCCGCCCTGCCACGACTCGATCAGCTGCCAGATCGACCGCGTGTCGTGATTGCCCACCATGATCCAGTCGGCCGGCCGCGCGTTCTCGCTGCGATAGACGTCCGCCGGATCGTCGAGGCGCGCCTTCTGGGTCACGCAGAAGCGGCCGAGCCCGTGCGTCTCCATCACCCGCCGCAAGGGATAGGGCCACGTGCTCAGCACCTCGCAGAGGATGGCCTCCGACCCCCGCCCGCGCGCCCGGCTCCGCTCCACGATCAGATCGAGCAGCGTGCCATACCGCCGCACCTGCTCCGGCTCGAGCGCCACCACCCAGTCATCGGCATAGCGCGGCGTCCCCGGCGCGGGGTTGAGCTGGTCCGGGCGCGCGATCGCCAGCGCCGCGAGCGCCGGATGGTCCGCGAGCGCCGGCGAAGAGAAGAGCCGCGCCCCCGCCTGCACCGCGCGCAGACTCTCGGCCCCCCCCGTCGCGAGATCGCTGCGATAGACCCACGGGTCGACCAGCCCGTGCGGATGATCGATCCGCACCCCGTCGAACTCCGCCAGCATCTTGTCGATCCGCCGCGTCAGGAAATCGAGCACCGGCCCCAGCCTCCCCTCCGGCCCGGCGACATAGAGCCGCGGATCGAAGACCGGATACCCCCACGGCTGCCCCTCCGGATTGGTGCGACTCGGCGGCGCGCCCATCCGATAGCCATCGAGGAAGAGCCCCTGATAGCCCCACAGATCCTGGTGTGAAAAACCGATCTGCAAGTCTCCGAACAGCTGCACCCCGAGCGACCGGGCGAGCGCCTGCAGCTCGCGGTGCTGCTCGTGCACCACGAACTGACAGAAGCAATAAAACCCCATCTCCCCCGCCTGATGCCGCGCGATCTCCTCCCGCAGCTCCGCCGCCCGCTGCTCCTCGCCCGCCCGCGGCGCGAACAAGCGCCGCTCGAGATCATCCGCATCCGTCCCCCAGCGCAGCCAATCATCGTGCCCATACTCCGCCGCGAGCGCCCAGTAGAGCGCATCGCGCTCCAGCCAGCCCGCCTCACGCTCGCAGAACCCACCGATCGCCCCCACCAGCTCCGGCAGATGTTCATATTCCAGCGCGAACCCCACGTAAGCCTGCCGCAGCGCCCGCCACTGCGCGTCATAGGCATAAGCATAGGCCGCGTCAGGAGAACCCCCCCTCGGCCGCTCCGCCACGATCTCGGCCAGCGTCTCCTCCGGCAGGATCTCCGGCCAGGGACCACCGCCCCCCGTCAGCGGCCGGAGCGCGATCGAGAGCACGTTCTTCGAGAACAGCGTCCCGTCATAGGGAGATTTGTTGACTCGGCTCGTCTGACCCTGCGGCCCGAGCTGAAGACCATCGAACCCGAGCCCGGCGACGAACCGGACGAACGCCTGCCCCCCGCCACCATAAGGAGATCCTCGCCCCGTCTCGTCCTCGGGCAGACTCGGAAACGAGGGGTCATGAATGCTCAAGACCAGCCGGTCTACCCCCAGCCGCCCGAGCGCCTCTCGCACCAAGCGGCGATAGAGGTCCTGATCGAAGCTCATCATCGTGCTCCCTTCCTGAAACCAGGGAATGGTATCTCCCGCGGAGACAGCAAGCCCAGATCGATCTAGCGACAAACACGACCAACACCAGAAGCCCAACGTGAGCGCCCCCCCGCGCCGCGGGCTTACGCGCTACGCTAGCGCCACCATGCATCTCCTCCTTGAGTGGCTCCTATCCTCCCCCGCCCTCGAACCCAAGGACACCCCCCAAGAAGACGGCCCCCAAGAAGATTGGTGGACCGCCTACCTGGCCGCCGCCCACCCCTGGGCCACCCCTCTAGAGCGTGCTGCCGTCGGTGGTTTCATCGCCGACCGCCTGGCCTACGCCTTCGCCGCCGGCTACCACAACGCCCTGCGCGCCCTCCTCCCCGGCCTCCCCGGCCTCCCCGACGATCACCCCGCGGCCCTGTGCATCACCGAAGACGGCGGCGCCCACCCCCGCGCCATCGCCACCCGCCTCGAGCCCACCGCGGAGGGCCACGGGCGCCTGATCGGCACCAAACGCTGGGCCACCCTGGCCGATCGCGCCCGCGTCCTCTTCGTCGCCGCCTCACTCGGCCAGACCCCCGATGGCCGCAACCAGCTCCGCCTCGTGCGCGTCCCCGCCGACGCCCCCGGCGTCACCCTCACCCTCATGCCCGAGACCCCCTTCATCCCCGAGATCCGCCACGCCACCGTCCGCTTCGACGGCGCCCCCGTGAGCGCCGCCGACATCTACCCCGGCGACGGCTACCAGCGCTACATCAAGCCCTTCCGCACCGTCGAGGATCTCCACGTCCATGCCGCCCTCGTCGGCCACCTCCTCGGCGTCGCGCGGCGCCACCGCTGGCCCCGCGAGAGCTGCGAGCAGCTCGCCACCTTCCTCGCCGCCCTGCGCACCCTCGCCGACGCGCCCCCCGCGTCCGCCGCCATCCACGTCACCCTCGCCGGCCTCCTCGAGCTCTTCAACCGTTTCCTCAGCGAGACCCAGGCACACTGGCAGCTCGTCGACGCCGACACACGCACCCGCTGGCAGCGCGACCAGGGCCTCCTCGCCGTCGCCGCCCGCGCGCGGGGCCAGCGCCGCGAAGTCGCCTGGCAGGCGCTGACCGCGCAAGCCCACCCGGCCTAACTAAAGACGCCCGCTCGGCCCCACCCTCATCGGCTACAATGCCGCCCGTGCAACCCAAACCCCAATCCGCCTCCCGCGCCGAGACCACCCATCTCGTCCTCCCCGGCCACACCAACGTCCACGGCACCATCTTCGGCGGCATCGTCATGCAATGGATCGACGAGATCGCCGCCGTGTCCGCCGCACGCCACAGCGGCGGCGGCGCCGTCACCGCCGCCGTCGACGCCCTCCAGTTCATCGCCCCCATCCAGCTCGGCGCCATGGTGGTGATGAAGGCCCAGATCAACATGGCCAGCCGCACCTCGATGGAGGTCGGCGTGCGCGTCGAAGTCGAAGACCCCCGCACCGGCGAGCGGCGCAAGACCACGCGCGCCTACCTCACGTTCGTGGCCGT
>DATAGU010000009.1:0-13493 GCA_036263495.1 Polyangia bacterium
CTACTTCACTAGGGCAGGGGGGCTACTTCACTAGGGCAGGTGGGCTAGTTGGCAGCGGTTCTGCGTATGAATCAGCCTTTGCCGGCCTCCTCCAGCACCCGCGGGTCGACCTCGGCCAGGCAGCGCCGCACCCCCTCTTCGATCGCCTGGAACTCGTCGAGCTGCGCGGCCTCGTACAGCATCTTCGCCACCTTCATCACCCGCACGAGGTACGAGAACAGGCTGCCCTCCTCGGTCTGGAGGTGCTGCCGCTCGGTGAAGTCGAGGAACGACAGCTGCTCGGTCTCCATCGTCGCCCAGATGTTCTTGCGCAGCTTGCCCTTGTGCAGCTCCTGGTGCGGCAGCTGCTTGAGGAAGTCCGAGTGCAGCTGCTCGATCGGCGTCAGCTCGCGCGGGTGCTCGCGCTCGTACTCCTCCTCCACGTCCTCCCACGTCACCTGCGACTCCTCGCGCCGCCGCTCGCGCAGCCGGTTGCGGATCCACTCCCGCTTCGCTTCGTCGTCCTTGCGGTTGAGGAGCTTCTGGATCACGTCGTGATCCACCAGGTACTCGACGAGCTCGCGGCACTCCTCGTAATGGAGATCGCGGCTGGTCAGGCAGTAGAAGACGAACAGACCGTCGATGCCGCGCAGCTGGTTGATCAGCTGCCCCTTCTGCTGCACGCCGTGCTCGTCGACCACGCCGAGGGCGACCAGGTTGTCGGTCACCTGGGCGAGCCGCTTCCGGCTCGCCACCCGCTCGCGATCGGGCAAGAACAGGTTCTCGATCACGGTGCGGACGTTGAGGTGGAAGGCCGGCGGCAGGCCCTCCTCCGCCTGGGCGCTGCCCGTGCCGCCCGTGCTCGCGGGGGCCGCCTCCGCCGGGTTCGCGCCGCCGGCCTCGCCGGCTCCGCCCTGCTCGCGCTCGATCGGCTCGGTCGTCAGATCGGGCAGACCGATGGCCAGGATCTGCTCGGCCGTGATGCGCGTCTGGCTGCGGAGCGGGGCCGGCATGCCCGACACCAGCCGCTTGTGCGCGTCCTCGTCCCAGGTCACGTCGCCGGCCTGCTGCGCTGCCGTCCGCGCCCGCGCATAGGCGCCCTTGCGGATCTTGGCCTCGTCCACCGTGAACCGGCCGCGCTGCGCGTCCTTCAGCTCCTTGCGGATCTCCTGCACCACCTCCTCGGGCGCCAGGGTGATGGCGATGCCCTCGGTGTCGAACTGCGGCCGTCCCGCGCGCCCCGCCATCTGATGATACTCGGCCGAGGAGAGGATCCGCGCCTTGCCGCCCGCCCACTTGCGCAGCTCGGGGAAGACCACGCGCTTGGCCGGCAGGTTGATCCCGGCCGAGATGGTCTCGGTCGAGACCACGAACTTGATCAGGCGCTCGAGCGCCAGCTGCTCCACGAGCTGCTTGTAACGCGGCAGGATGCCCGCGTGATGGATGCCGATGCCGTGGATGAGGAGCGGCCGGAAGTCACGTCCGAGCCCGCGGTCGAGGAGCACGGGGTGGGCCAGCTCCTCGATGCGCTGGCGCTCCTCGTCGGTGGTGAAGCGCGAGCAGCTCTTGAGGAGCCGCGCCCGCTCGAAGCACGCCTCGCGGCCGAAGGTGAAGATGATGGCCGGCGTCTCCCCGGCGTGCTGGAGCTGCTTGACCACGTCGATGAGGTAGGTCTCGCGATACTCGTGATAGAGCGGCACCTTGCGCTCGGTCGATTGCACGAGGTGCATCTCCACCCGGCGCGTGACGTACACCCACTGGCAGAAGCGCTCGGGCTCGCCGACGGTGGCCGACAAGATGACCAGCTGGGTGCGGGGATCGAGCCCGATGATGGACTGCTCCCAGACGTAGCCGCGCTCGGGGTCGTTGAAGTAGTGCCCCTCGTCCATCACCACCACGTCCGCCGGCCGCCCGATGCGGTCGCCGAAGATGCGGTTCCACAGGATCTCGGCCACGATGACCTGGATCGGCGCCTCGGGCCGCACCTTGTAGTCGCCCGTGGCGAAGCCGACCTTGTCCTCGCCGAAGTCGTCGCACAGCTCGCGGAACTTCTCCTCGGTGAGGGCGCGGAGCGGGGTGGTGTAGACGGCGGTCTGGCCGAGCATGAGGGCCTTCTGCAGCGCCGCCTTGGCCATGAGCGTCTTGCCCGTGCCCGTCGGCACCGTGATGAGCACGCTGTCGCCGCGGAAGATGTGCTCGAAGGCCCGCTCCTGCACCGGGTAGGGCTCGAGGTTCTTGCTGAAGAAGAACTTGTCGTAGAAGGCGTATTCGATGTCGGCGGCGGAGGGCATCGGCGTGGTCATCCCATACCACGAGCCGCGCCGTCCACCTGGGCGCTTGGGTGACGGTATTCAACAATCCAACTCTCCTTCGCGCCCTCGACGCGAGGAAACCTGGGTTGTTTAATACCGTCACCATGCACATCCTCCAGGCGATCGGGAACACGTCCCTCGTACAGCTGCGCCACTTGGTTCCACCCGGCTGCGCGCAGATCTTCGTCAAGCTCGAGTGGGAGAACCCGACGGGGAGCATCAAGGACCGCATGGCGCTGGCCGTGATCTCGCGCGCCGAGGCCGACGGTCGCCTGAAGCCCGGCGACACGGTCATCGAGTACACGGGGGGCAGCACCGGGACCTCGCTCGCGTTCGTCGGCGCCGCCAAGGGGTATCCGATCCAGATCGTCACCTCAGACGCCTTCAGCCAGGAGAAGCGCGATCACATGGTCGCGCTCGGCGCCCAGCTGACGCTCGTCCCCAGCGAGGGCGGCCTGACCACCAAGAAGCTCATCCTCGACATGATCGAGGCGGCCCGGGAGTTGAGCCGCGCCCCTCACTCCTACTTCACCGATCAACTCCACAACCACGACAGCATCGCGGGCTACCATTCGCTGGCCGAGGAGATCTGGAGCCAGACGAACGGGGGCGTCGATGCCTTCGTCCACTGCGCGGGCACCGGGGCCTCGTCGCGCGGCGTGGCCACGGTGCTCAAGCGGCTCAAGCCCGGGGTCCGGGTCGTGGTGGTCGAGCCGGCCGAATCCGCCGTGCTCTCGGGCGGCCAGGCCGGGCCTCACAAGATCGAAGGGGTCGGCATCGGCTACACGCCGCCCCTGTGGGACCCGAGCGTGGTCGATGAGATTGAGCCCGTCTCGACCGCCGACGCCAAGGCCATGACGCGGCGTCTCGCCCGCGAGGAGGCGCTGTTCGCCGGGACGTCTTCCGGTGCGAATGTCGTGGCGGCGCTGCGCGTGGGAGAGCGTCTCGGGCCCGGGGCCAGGGTCGTCACCCTGATGGCCGACTCGGGCCTCAAGTACCTGAGCACGGACGTCTACCGGCAGCCCCCCCGCGGTTGAGGCTCCCCGCAGAGGGGCGTCCCCCTCAAAAACGGTCTGCTCCTCACTCCTCCGCGATGACCGGCATCTCGGGCAGCCCCCGCGCGCGCGGGCCGAGGTCCCTCTCGTCGGCGGTGCCGAGCAGGCGGTCGATCCAGACGAAGTTCGGGGCGTAGTTGCGGTTGAAACGGCGGTGGTGGCGGTCGTGGAAGCCGGCGCTGACCAGGAACGGGAGGAAGCGGCTCGGCCGGAAAGGGAACTGATACCCGGAATGGACCGCCGTGGCCTGCATCTGCTTGGTCACGATCCACAGCAGCATCGTGAACAGGTGCGGCCGCAGGAGGAGGACGGGGAGGATGGTGCCGAAGCCGGTGTACATGGTCTCGAGCGGGTGGGCGTAGCTCGACGCGATCCCGAACGGCGTCGTGTAGTGGTGGTGGAGGTAGTGGATCTTCTTGAACGCCCACCGCGTGTGCAGCGTGCGGTGCGCGACGTAGTGCCAGGCGTCCTCGACGACCAGGCAGACGGCGAGCGTGAGCAGGACAGTGCCCACGCCGGGCAGCGGCAGGTCCTTGGGCACGCCGAGCCAGATGAAGATGGGGTAGGCGGCGAAGGTGAGCGGGATCTCGGAGATCAGCTTGTTCTTGAGCGAGTGCAGCGTGCACTTCCAGAACTCGCCGATGCCGTTGTCCCGCGGCTGGATCTTGTACTTGCGCAGGGACGGCAGGGCGTCGAACGAGAGGCACACGAGCGCGCCGCCGAACCACGCGATGTTGACGACGATCGTGGGCAGCAGGGCATAGAGCGTGAAGTCGGACGAGTGCTCGACGAGCAGGCGCCAGAGGGCTTCCATGGAACCTCGGTGGTGTTCTTGTGGCGGGGGATCTTCTATCAGAAACGGGCCGGCGCGGAGCTTACGATCGTACGTTAGGCGCTGGCGCTCGCACCGGCCGCGGGGGAGGCGGTCTCGTTGTACAGGCTCTCGATCTCCTTGGCGTACTTCTCCCGGATGACCTTGCGCTTGATCTTCATGGTCGGGGTCAGCTCACCGCCGTCGATGCTGAACTCGCCCGGCACGATGACCCAGCGCTTGATCGTCTGCACCCGCGCGAGGCGCTGGTTGACCTTGGCGATCTGCTCTTCGATGTAGCCCTTCACCTTGGGGCAGTGCCGCGCCTCCTCGACCGTGCGCGCAGGGCTGCCGATGGTCTGGGTCACCGAGGGGAGCTTCTCCTCGTCCAGGGTGAGGAGCGCCGCCAGGTACTTCATCCGGTCGCCCACCACGACCGCCTGCGCCACCCCCGGGATCGCCTTGAGCTCGGCCTCGATGAGCTGCGGCGCCACGTTCTCGCCGCCCGCCGTGATGAGGAGATCCTTCTTGCGGTCGGTGATGGACAGGAACCCGTCGGCGTCGATGACGCCGATGTCGCCCGAGTGCAGCCAGCCCTCGGAGTCGATGGCCGCGGCCGTCGACTCCGGATCCTTGTAGTAGCCCTTGAACACGTGCTGCCCGCGCATGCAGATCTCGCCGTCCTCGGCGATCTTGAGCTCCGAGCCGGGCAGGATGAAGCCCGCCTTGCCCGTGCGATAGCGCCCGGGCAGCGACAGGGTCGCCGGCCCGGTGCACTCGCTCATGCCGTAGATCTCGTAGATCGGGATGCCGAGGCTCAGGAAGAACTCGAGCGTGTCGCGCGAGATGGGCGCCGCGGCGGTGGCCTGGAAGCGGCACTGATCGAGCCCGATCCGCTCGCGCACCTTGGAGAACACGAGCTTGTTGGCGAGCCCGTAGAGGAACGACCTGGGCTTGCCTTGCTGCTCCGCGAAGCCCCCCGCGAGCCCCTGCTTGCGCGCCCAGGCCGCGATCTTCTTCTGGAGCGGCGGCGCCTTGGCCCCGGCCGCCTGCATCTTGGCCTGGATCTTCTCCCACACGCGCGGCACCCCGAGGAACATGGTGGGCCGCACCTCGCGCAGGTTGTCCCCGAGCTTGTCCATGTTCTCGGCGAAGTACACGCAGCAGCCGCCCATCATCGACCCATACAGCGTGGTCGCCTGCTCGGCGATGTGGCTGAGCGGGAGGTACGAGATGAAGCGGTCCTCGGGCCCGAGCTTGACGTACTGCACCACCGTGGTGGCGACCCAGATCACGTTGCGGTGCGTGATCATGACCGCCTTGGGCGGCCCCGTGGTCCCCGAGGTGTAGATGAGCGTGGCCATGTCGTCTGGCTTCTGGGCGGCGATGCGCGCCTCGAGCTCGGACTCCGCGACCTCCTGCCCGAGCTTCATGAGGTCGGCCCAGCCGTAGATGCCTTCACCCTCACCCGCGACGCTGCCGTGCATGACCACGATCGCGCGCAGCTTCGGCAGCTGGTCCCGGATCTTCTTGAACTTGGCGAGCTGCTGCTGGTTCTCGACCACCACCACGGGCGCGTCGCAGTGGCTGGCGATGTACTGGCACTGCTCCGGGCTCGAGGTCGTGTAGATGCCGGCCGGGACCCCGCCCGCGGCGATGGCGCCGACGTCGGCGAAGAACCACTCCGGGCAGTTGTGGCCGATGATCGCCACGCCCTGGCCGGGCCCGAGGCCGAGCTTGATGAACCCGCGAGCCGCCAGGCGCACCTGCTCGCGATACTCGCGCCACGTGAGGGTCTGCCACGCCCCATCGCGCTTGTGCTTGAGGGCCGGGCGTTCGCCGTGCCGGCGCGCCACCTCGTCCAGCAGGTCGGTCACTTTCTCAGCCATGCCTTGCCTTCTCCTTGCGCTCTCCGCGCCCTGTCGTGCGGGGGATATTTGCCGAGACAGCTTACAGAATAAGACCGATTCGCGGACAACGGAATGGCCCTCCCGCGCTTTACGCGGGGGGATCCCGCGTAGCCTCCGCCCTCCCGAGCAGCTGCACGAGCTGCTGCTGGTTGCCGAGCAGCTCGCCGAGCGTGACCCCATCCAGCACCTTCAAGAAGGCGCGGCGGGCGTCCTCGAGCACGTGCTGCAGCCGACAGGCGCCCGAGATGGGACAGGAGTTGTGCGCCGCGTCGAAACACTCGACCAGATGGAAGTTCGGCTCGGTGCGCCGCACCACCTCGCCGATCGCGATGAGCTCGGGTTCGCGCGCCAGCTGGAGCCCTCCCTTCTTGCCCCGCTGGGCCCGCACAAAGCCCTCTCGCGTGAGCATCTGGGCCACCTTGGCCAGGTGGTGGGCCGAGATCCCGTACGCCTCGGCGATCGCCGTCACCGGCACCACCTCCTCGCGGTGCGCGCCGAGATAGAGGAGTGTGCGGATGGCGTAGTCCGTGTACTGAGTCAGCTGCATGGTCTCCTTCCCTGCGGCGCACGCGTGGCCGCGTCGGGGTTTTTTTAAATAGGTATCACAAATGTCTCTTTTGGTTTGACAGGGATCCAGGCGGAATGTAAATAGGTACTAGAGATACTTGTTCACCTGACGGCAGACCTGTCAGGGGCGAGGAGACGACGATGCAGGCGCTCGGACTCGGGGCTTTGTTGTGGATCAGCCTGCTGTGGGCAGGCCTCGTGATCGGCATCTCGTTCATCGAGGCGCCGGCCAAGTTCCGCGCCCCTTCGCTCACGCGCCCGGTCGCGCTCGACGTGGGCCGCCACGTCTTCCGCGCCTCGCACATGGTGCAGCTCGCCATGGCCGCCGCGCTCTGGCCCTGCGCCGCCCTGGCGCCGATGTCCCTCGGGCAATGGCTCGCCCTCGGCCTCGGCGAGGCGCTGTTCTTCGTGCAACACCTGTGGCTGCTCCCGGCGCTCGACCACCGCGCCCAGGCGATCATCACCGGCCAGGCCCCGGCCGACGGTTCGCCGCACGCGCTGTACGTCGTCCTCGAGGTGGTCAAGTTGAGCGTCCTGCTCGGCCTCGGGTACTCGCTCCTGCGGGTGCTCCTCGCCGGGGGGACGCAGCTCGTGAGCTAGCGCTGCCCGGCTAGCTCGTCGCGGACCGCGCTCGCGCGAACCGCGTCCCCCGAACGGGGGTGGAAGAACCAAGACGTCCTGCGGTCTTGGCCCGGCTCGAGGCGTGCGCCTCCCGTCCCGGCCCGGGTCCCAGGACGAGATCTGCCCGCGCCCGTAGACGGACACGTACGGCGGGGCGACGACCCATGACCCATCGAGCCCCACCCCCAGGGAGGGGCCCGATGAGTGGAGGACTCCCATGAAACGGCTCTGGCTCCTTCTCGCTGTCGTCCTGATCGCCTCCTTCACCGTGCTCGGCCACATCGGCACCCGCATCCGCGAGGCCGCGCCGCCCATCCCCGAGCGCGTCGTCACCCCCGACGGCCAGCTGGTCATCGCGCCCAGCGAGATCGCCACCGGCCAGAATGTCTGGCAGGCCCTCGGTGGCATGCAGCTCGGCTCCCTCTGGGGCCACGGCAGCTACGTCGCCCCCGACTGGACCGCCGACTGGCTCCACCGCGAGGCCACCTTCGTCCTCGACACCTGGGCCCACGCCTCGCGGAGCCTCGCCTACGAGCGCCTCTCCTCCGAGGAGCAGGCCGCCCTGCGCGTGCGCCTCCAGAAGGCCATGCGGACCAACACCTATGATCCCGCCACCCGCACCCTCACCCTCACCCCCGAGCGGGCCCAGGCCTTCGCCGCCAACCTCGCCCACTACAGCGACGTCTTCCGCCATGGCCGGCGCGAGTACGCCATCCCGGCCGGCGCCCTCACCCGGCCCGAGGATCTCCGCTGCCTCGCCGCCTTCTTCTTCTGGTCCTCCTGGGCGGCCAGCACCGAGCGCCCCGGCGAGCACCTCACCTACACCAGCAACTGGCCGCACGAGCCCCTGGTCGGCAACACCCTGCCCGGGTCTGCCCTCCTCTGGAGCGGCCTCAGCATCCTCCTCCTCATCGGCTTCCTCGGCGCCATGATCTGGTGGCGCGGCGCCGCCGCGCCCGAGAGCCGCGACGTCGTCGCCCCCACCCGCGATCCCCTGGCCGGCCTGCCCCTCTACCCCTCGCAGCGCGCGAGCCTCAAGTTCTTCGGCCTCGCGCTCGCCCTGTTCCTCCTCCAGATCGGCCTCGGCGGCGTCACCGCCCACTTCGGCGTCGAGGGCGACGGCTTCTACGGCGTGCCGCTCGCGCGCTGGCTCCCCTACGTCATCACCCGCACCTGGCACACCCAGCTCGGCATCTACTGGATCGCCACCACCTGGCTCGCCACCGGCCTGTTCGTCGGCCCCCTCATCGGCGGCCACGAGCCCCGCGGCCAGCGCCTCGGCGTGAACGTCCTCTTCGGCGCCCTCCTCGTCGTCGTCCTCGGCTCCATGGGCGGCCAGTGGCTGAGCGTCCACCACAAGATGGGCCTCGGCCAGGCCAGCAGCGACGCCTGGTTCTACTTCGGGCACTCGGGCTACGAGTACATCGACCTCGGCCGCGCCTGGCAGATCGGCCTCTACACCGGCCTCTTCCTGTGGCTCGGCCTCGTCGTCCGCGCCATCTTGCCGGCCCTCCGCAAGCGCGACGAACGCCGTCCCCTCGTGCTCCTCTTCGCCCTCTCGGCCCTGGCCATCGCCGGCTTCTACGGCGCCGCCCTCGGCTACGGCAAACACACCCACCTGGCCGTCGCCGAGTACTGGCGCTGGTGGGTCGTGCACCTGTGGGTCGAAGGCTTCTTCGAGGTCTTCGCCACCGTCGTCGTCGCCTTCCTGTTCGCCCGCCTCGGCCTCCTCAGCCTTCGCGCCACCCAGCGGGCCCTCCTCCTCTCCTCCACCATCTTCCTGGCGAGCGGCATCATCGGCACCCTGCACCACCTCTACTTCGCCGGCACCCCCGAGATCGTGCAGGCCCTCGGCTCCGTGTTCAGCGCGCTCGAGGTCGTGCCCCTCGTCTTCATCGGCTACGAGGCCTGGGAGAACTACCGCCTCATCGGCCACGCCCCGTGGATGGCGCGCTATCGCTGGCCGATCTACTTCTTCATGGCCGTGGCCTTCTGGAACCTCGTCGGCGCCGGCCTGTTCGGCTTCCTCATCAACCCGCCCGCCTCGCTCTACTACGTGCAGGGCCTCAACACCACGCCGCTCCACGGCCATACCGCCCTGTTCGGCGTCTACGGCATGCTCGGCATCGCGCTCATGCTCTTCTGTGTGCGCGCCGCACGTCCCGCCGCCGTCTGGCGCGAGGGCGTGCTCGGGGCCGCCTTCTGGCTCCTCAACGGCGGGCTCCTGGCCATGGCACTCCTCAGCCTCCTGCCCATCGGCGTCCTCCAGGCGCGCGCCGCCATCGACGTCGGCTACTGGTACGCGCGCAGCCCGGAGTTCCTGCAGAGCGGGCTCATGAACACGCTGCGCTGGATGCGCGCCGTGGGTGACGTGGCCTTTGCCGCCGGCGCGGGCGTGCTCGTCGCCTTCGTCACCGGCCTCGCCACCGGACACGCGATCCGCCGCCAGCCGGCCAACGCCTCCGAGGAGAGCACGCCGCCAAAAGAGCTGCCCGCCGCCGCCTGATCCGCGCCCGATACGAGCAGCGGTATCATTGCCATCGAAGCAACCCCCCGAACGGCAGAAGCAGCCCCCCGAATGGCGGAAGCAGCCCCCGAACGGCGCGAGCCACCGCGCCAGGAGCGGCAAGAAGACAGCGTACTGGGCGCGGCGTCGGTGTTGATGTTACGATGGCCCGCGTCCATGGCCCCCCTGCCGAAGACCTTTCCCCTCCGCAACGCGCGTGTCCGGTTCGCGGGTGAGACCAACATCGGCCGTAAGCGCCAGCTCAACGAAGACAGCTACTACGTCCCCGGGGACATGTCGCTCATCATCGTTGCCGATGGCATGGGCGGCCACGCCTCGGGCGAAGTGGCCTCGCGCATGGCGGTCGAGACCGTCATCGGCTACTTCACCGAGACCCAGGACGATTGCGAGCAGACCTGGCCCTACAAGATGGACGGCCATGATCGGTACGACCTCAACCGCCTGGTCACCGCCGCCAAACTCGCCAACCTCAGGATCTGGCAGACCGCGCAGCGCTCCGAGCGCCAGCACGGCATGGGCACCACGCTCGTGACCGCGTACTTCGTCGATGACTTCGTGTGCGTCGGCCACGTCGGCGACAGCCGCTGCTACCGCATCCGCGACAACATGATCCACCAGCTCACCGAGGATCATTCGCTGCTCAACGACTACGTGCGCATGAAGAAGCTGCGCACCGACGAGATCGGCAACTTCCAGCACAAGAACGTCATCGTGCGCGCCCTCGGCATGAAGGAGCAGGTGCAGGTGGAGGTCACGCGCGACGTCCCCCGCGCCGGCGATCTCTATCTCCTCTGCTCGGACGGCCTGTCGGGCATGTTGCCGGACGAGCAGATCCTCGAGATCGCCTTGGCGAAGCAGGATCCGCAGGAGATCTGCAGCGACCTCATCAACGCCGCCAACGCCAACGGCGGCGTCGACAACATCACCGCCGTGCTGGCCCAGGTCGTGCCGGGGTAAGCACAGCGCCCAGGTACCGGCAGCGTGTGCGAGGGACCTTCTGTGCAGGGGCCGGAGCACGCTTCCGCAGGCCTCTACAGCAGGGCGCAGCCCAACACCATCAGCGTGGGCCGAGGACCCCGAGCGCGGAGCGGCCCTGCACAGAAGGGCCCTCGCAGGGGTCACCCAGCTGCGGGGCGCGGTCCCAACCTATGAGGGCGCTTATGGCAGGAGCGTCTGCGGGGTGGGCATGAGCCGCAGCGTCACCTCGACCGTCTGCACATGGCAGGAGCCTGGCGTCACCGTGATGTCGCTCTGCTGCGCCGACTGATACCCCTCGCGGCCGGCCATCACCAGGAACCGCCCCGGGCGCTCATAGGGTCCGTAGTAGTTGCAGGTCGATGTCCCCACCGTCGGCCCCGGGGCAGCCAGCAGCTCATTGAGGGTCCCATCCAGCGTCGTGACCGCGACGTCGGCGTCACAGACGGGACGACCGCTGACGGCGTCGAGCACCGTCACCTGGAGACTCGGGCGCGCCTCCTTCGTGCACACCTCCGCCGAAGTCCCGCCGCAGCCGACCAGCACGACCGCCACCAAGTACAGAGACGAGCGCCATTTCTTCATGGGCTGAGAAATATTCATCAACCGTACCGAGCCGATGGGGCCTGATACCTGCGGCGCCTTTGCGTGCGCAGAGGGAGGTGGGGCGCACGGACCGCAAAAACGAACGCGCCCCGGAAGAGCATTCCGGGGCGCGTCCGTTGACTTCAGGTGGGCCCTAGGGCCCGGGAGCGAGCGCTAGTTGACGGCGCAGGCGCTCTTCGAGTTCGACCACTCACGCTGGATGGTGAAGGTGCCGTTCGAGCAGGTCACCGAGCTCTGCGAGCCGTTGCAGATGTCGCCGATCTCGCCGTAGGTCGCGTTGTACCAGGCGAGGGGCGGGCCGAAGGTGGTGGCCAGGCCGACGGCCGGGTCGGTGGTGGCTTCGACGAGCTCGTGCGACTGCACCGAGGCGGTGTTGTTGCACTGCGTCGAGGCGCCGCAGCCGCCGGCGCAGGAGCCGCCGAGGTCCGGGATCACGCCGAAGTAGACGTTGACGCCGTTACGAACGTAGGTGCCGTGGTAGGCGCAGAACTGCACGCAGGAGCGCGAGCCGTCCGAGGCGGTGATGCTGACTCCCGCCGGGAAGTGGATCGGGTAGTAGTTGTTCGCGCCGGGCTGCGGGATCACGCCAGCGGTGAACAGCGCGTTGAGGCGGGAGATGATGGTGGACTCGGAGAGGCTGGTGCTGCTGGAAGCGCCCGTGTCGAGGTAGGCGGCGTGGTTGGTGCCCGTGCCGATGCCGCTGTACTGGGGCAGGAGGCTCGTGTACATGCTGCTGCCCACGTGGCAGGTGTAGGCGCCCTGGCTGGTGCTCGCGCAGTTCGGGGTCGAACGCCAGTAGATCGGGTAGACCTGGACGTTCTTCAGCACCGGGCCGCCGTAGTAGGTAAGGGTCTGGGCGGCCGAAGCGGCACGCTCGCCCGGCGGGGGCGTCGACTCGCGCTGCACCGGCATGATGTGGATGCGGCTCTGGACCGCCTGGTTCGTATCAGCCGTCTGCTCGACGGCCGCCTGGCCACCGCAGCCAACAGCAAATGCAGACAGGGCAACACCGGAGAGGAAATTGATGAGCGTGTTGTTCTTCACGGCAGGCTCCTTTTGGGCTTGGGGTCTGATCTTGTTCGTTCAAGTCGAACCCAGACGACCCGGAGACCTATCAAGGTTCGTGCCACTCGCCCTTCGACCTGGCGGTCGCTCCTTCACCGAGCTGGCCTCCAGAAGGAAAGCCCTCAAATGTCAGTGTTTTCCCTGTCAGCAGGAAGGTCGCGAGAGTCTTTTCCAGCCGCCATGCCGCAGTGCGTTTTCACGCTCGACGAGCCCAACTGGGGGAGACGCCCCCACCCAGGGGGCCCCGGATCGGGGACCTTCTCCCCAGTGATGTCTAGTCGTTGGAGATCGTTGGAGGTCTGACCATCTCGGTCAGAAGGGGGGGGCCGGGGGAGAGGTGAGGGAACGTCGGGAAAATCACCCTGAACCTTCCGGGGGCAGCTATTGCGGCGCACCGAGGAAGGGGAAGGTAGCCCCCGGCGGGTTGGTGTCGTCCTGATCGATCGTATCGGTGAATCCCGTGGGCGTCCCGAGGATGAGGAGGGAGTATGTCGGGTCCATCACGTCATAGGACGGGGTCCGACCGCCACAATCAGTATTGGTCGAACCGAGCAGCCGGGTCTCGACCGCCAGGTATGTCGTGCAAGTGCCTGAGCTCGTGTCGAGGTAGAGGGCGTCGTAGGACAGGAGGCTGGTCAGGGTGTCGTAGCGCGCGGGGGTGTCCACGCCCGGGGGCGCCGCGACCTGGTTGCCGCACTGGCCATCGAGGCCATCGAAGAGCGCCAGGTTGTAGCGGAGCTGGGAGCTGAAGCCGGCCGACCATTGGGCCGGGTCGGCGCTGGCGTTGTATCCGTTCTGGGTCGCGTCTTTCTGGCCGCCGCCGCCGTAGAGGTTGAACGGATCGGTGAGGGCCGTGTTGATGGCGGGCCGGCCGATGCGATCCACCTCTTCCCCGAGGGTCGGGGGTGGAGGTCCCTCGTTGGACCCGTCACAGCCGACCAGGCAGGGAGCCACCAGCAGCGTCACAAAGAGTATGCGTCGTGTCATGTTCGGCTCTCCTTCTCAGGGCTACCTGTGGGTGCTCGCCCAGACCGACAGGATCGGGCCGGTGGTCGTGAGCAGGGT
>DATAGU010000010.1:0-4491 GCA_036263495.1 Polyangia bacterium
GACCTCCGCCATGCCCCCTTCGGCGATCTTCCGTTGCAGGATGAATTTGCCGAACTCGGTCAACGCTTCTCGTTCCGGCCTCGTACCGTCAGACGCCAGGCGGCTCGCCACGCGCGTCGAGGAGAAATGTTATCTGTTCGCCCGGTCCCCCGTCAATCACGGCGGCAGGCCCGCGCGGATCCGGCCCATGACCCACGCGCCAGGCGGGGCATCGACGGCGCCCGACGCCCCCTACCGCCGCGGCAGGAGCTGCGCCCCAAGCGCCGACGGCTCCGTCGGGAACGCGCCCCAGTAGTTCCCTTCCTCGGGCTGCCGCACGAGCCACAAGAAGGACGCCCGCTGCGCCCGCGCCACCCAGTTCTCCCCCTCGCGCGCCACGAACTCCGGCAGCTCCCCCGGCCCGATCCCCTGGTCCAGCAGCTGGCCGACGAGCGCCGCGCGGAACACGTCGCCCGCGCCCACCCGGCTGTGCGTCCGGAACGTGGCCCGCTCGCGGTTCGTGAACACCGCCTGCCGTCGCACCACGAGCCCGTCTCCGTCCGGTCGCCGCGTCACCACCAGGCAGCCGCGCGAGCCCGCCGTGATGAGCGCGAGCACTGGCCGCGATGCCCCGGGCCTGAACACCACCGCGCGGAGCAGCCGCACGAGCGGCCCCCCCTCCTCGTGCGCGTCCTCCGGCCGCCCGAGCGTGTCCTCGCCGAGCGCCTCCACGGCCGCCGGCGCCACGCGCGCGAGCGCCTCCAGCCACTCCCAGGTCGTCGTGAACACGTCCGTGTCCCCCACCCGCCCGAGTTCGGGCGTCGTCCCCTGCGCCGCGTCATGCGCCTCGGTGAGCGCGAGCGGGCGCGACCCCGTCTCGAACAGCACCCCCGGCCGCGCCTCCTCCCGCCGCCAGGCCGGGCTCGACACCAGCGCCTCCACCAGATCCGTCTCGTACTTGTCGAACGCCAGCCAGCGGCAACCCCGCGCCGCCAGCCGCTCGGCCACAAGCCCGAGCGCCGCCCGCCCCTCCTCGCCGAGCGGCGGCCGCACGACGTGACGGTCGACGATGTAACGGATCTCCGTCCCCGCCGGCGTGAGCACCACCTGCCGCCCCGTGCAGGGCGAGACGCGCGCGTACATGAGCTCGATGCGCCGCTCGCACAAGAGCGCCCGCAGCCGCTCCCCGTCGGCGTCCTCGCCCATCGTCGTCATCAGCGCCACCCGCCGCCCCCAGCGGCGGAGCACGTCCGCGGCCAGCGACACGAACGTCCCGAGCTCCGGCTCCCAGAGCCGCGTCGCGTCCGACTTCCAGTCATTGTCCGACCCGAACGGCCGGGCCAGCGTCATCACCGTCCCGAGCGCCACCAGCCCCACGCCCACGAAGTCGAGCGGCGCGGTCTCGGCGGGCGGCGGCCCAGCAGGTCCAGGAGGAAGCGACGGCATACCCGCATCATAGCGGAGCCCGTGATGGTCGGGCCTTGGCAAAGCGGACGCGCCTCCGAGGACGACGCTCGAAAAACGCGCCCAAAGCCAAATCCCCATGAAAGGAAATTGGCTTTTTTAATACCGTCCCCGGTATGAACCGGCCCAGGCGCTGTAATAAGGTAGCGCCACCGGACGGCGTCCCGCCGCCTGCTGTCCCATCACTTGGCGCCTGGAGGTACCCCCCCATGAAGACAACGACGAAGACGATCCTGCGAAGAACCCACTGTAGACCCCTCTATGCCTTGCCGCTCCTCGCCTTGCCGCTCCTCGCCTGCGGCGCACAGCCCGTCGCCGCCCCCGAGCCGGCCGCCGCCCCGCCGCGCCAGGCCGACGCTCTCGGCGCCTGCGCCGGCAACCAGAGCTTCTCCGTCGGCGCCGGCGTCTACGACATCACCGGCCCCGCCGCCGAGATCGGCATGATGGGCTACGCCATGATCGACCAGAAGACCGCCGGCATCCACACCCGCTTGCGCGCCCGCGCCTTCGTCATCTCCTCGCCGTGCAACGGCAAGCGCCTCGCCTTCGTGAGCGCCGACCTCGGCCAGATCTTCCAGGGCGTCAAGCAGCAGGTCGTCGAGAAGCTGCGCGCCACCTACGGCACCACCTACGGCGACGACAACGTCATGCTGAGCGCCACCCACACCCATAGCGGCCCCGGCGGCTACTCGCACTACGCCCTCTACAACCTCACCATCCTCGGCTACGACAAGCAGGGCTTCGACACCATCGTCAACGGCATCTACCAGGCCATCGTGCGCGCCCACAACAACCTCACCCCCGGCACCATCCGCATCGCCGAGGCCGACCTCCTCAACACCAGCATCAACCGCTCGCCCCAGGCCTACCTCCTCAACCCCGCCAGCGAGCGCGCCCTCTACCCCTACGACACCGACAAGAAGATGACCCTCCTCCGCCTCCAGGCCACCACCGGCGCCGAGGTCGGCCTCATCAACTGGTTCTCCGTCCACGGCACCTCCATGGGCAACCAGAACCTCCTCATCAGCGGCGACAACAAGGGCTACGCCGCCTACCTCTTCGAGAAGTCCAAGGGCACCTCCTACGCCGCCTCCAAGACCTTCGTCGCCGCCTTCGCCCAGTCCAACGAAGGCGACGTCACCCCCAACATCTACGGCGGCACCAACGGCGGCGGCGCCGACGACTTCGAGTCCACCGAGATCTCGGGCACCAAGCAGTACAACGCCGCCGCGAGCCTCTATAACAGCGCCAGCCAGTCCCTCACCGGCGCCGTCGACTACCGCCACACCTACGTCAAGTTCGACTCGCTCTCCGTCGCCCCCGGCTACACCGACGGCGTCACCCGCCCGACCTGCGTCGCCTCCATCGGCGTCTCCATGCTCGCCGGCGCCGAGGACGGCCCGGGCTTTGGCCGCGAGGGCTACACCTGCAGCCAGGTCCACGACCTCTGGACCGCCTTCACCTGCGCCGTCACCACCAACTCGTGCCAGGGCGAAAAGCCCGTGGTCCTCGCCACCGGCGCCCAGACGCCCTACCCCTGGACGCCCGAGGTCCTGCCCGTGCAGGTGGCCACCATCGGCAACCTCGCCGTCGTCGCCGTCCCCTTCGAGATGACCACCATGGCCGGCCGCCGGCTGCGCAAGACCGTCCTCGACCAGCTCTCGCCCCTCGGCGTCGACCGCGTCGTCATCGCCGGCCTCGCCAACGCCTACGCCGGCTACCTCACCACCCGCGAGGAGTACGCCATGCAGGACTACGAAGGCGCCTCCACGCACTTCGGCCCGTGGCAGCTCGCCGCCCTCCAGCAGGAGACCACCAAGGTCGCCGCCGCCCTGCGCGACGGCGTGAGCATCACCGCCGGCCCCACCCCGCGCGACCTCCGCAACGACCAGACCACCCTCCAGACCGGCGTCGTCTTCGACGACAAGCTCCTCTTCGACAGCTTCGGCGGCGTGCACACCGACGCGGCCTCGTCCTACACGCGCGGCCAGACCGCCCGGGTCGTCTTCGTCGGCGCGCACCCCAAGAACAACCTCCACACCCAGGGCACCTACCTCGAAGTGCAGCGCTGGAACGGCAGCGCCTGGGTCACCGTAGCCAACGACGGCGACTGGGAGACCAAGTACCGCTGGGAGCGCTACAACTGCGTCCCCACCCTCGCCTGCTCGTGGGTGACCGTGGAGTGGAAGATCCCGACCACCGCCACCACCGGCACCTACCGCATCCGTCACTACGGCGACTGGAAGTCCGGCTGGGACGGCTCCATCAACGCCTACTCCGGCACCTCCCGCTCGTTCACCGTCAACTAGCCCGCGCAGGCTCCGGCTCCCCGAGCTGCCGCGGCCTCACTCGAGCCGCGGCAGCTCTCTCCCCCCCCGCACGAGATACGCCACCGTGGCCTCCTTGCCGTCGGGCGTCGCGACCCGCGTCTGCACGTACGTGCCGATCCAGAGCGGCGCCTCGGCGCCGGCGAAGGCGCGCTCGGTGAACGCCGAGGATTGCGCGGCGTCGTCGTGGACCACCTCCAGCCGACACAGCGAGCTCCTGCACTCGAGCGAGCGCACGGACGAGCGGCCGGTCGTGAGCGTGGCCAGCCGGCCGCGCATCGCGCTGTCCGTCGCCGCGGACCAGGACGCGTCGAGCGGCTCGGCCGCGAACGCCCGGTCGAGCGCCTGCACCACGGCCGCGGGCTCGGGAGCGGCAGGCGCCTTGGCCGCCTCACCCGCGGCAGGCCCTTCCGGGGCGCCGCTCGCCGCGACCGCCGGTGAGGGCGAGGGTGGCGCGACCGGCGTGCCCCCGCGCGTCACGACCCCGGCCCGATTCTCCAGGCGCACCTCGAGGTGCCTCCTGGTTAGCTCGAGCACCGCCACGCGCGCCTCGAGCTCGTCCCGCGCGCGCACGAGCGCCCCGAGCTCGCCGTCGCGCCGCGCGAGCTCGGCCCTGTGCCGCTCGCGCGTCATCGCCCGGTCGACCCACGCGCCCCCCAGGAGGAGCGCCGGCAAGACCATCCAGAGCACGTGGATCTTCATCGAAGCACCTCGGCAACGA
>DATAGU010000011.1:0-5491 GCA_036263495.1 Polyangia bacterium
GTCCAAATCTCGTCGGTGTCCTGTCACATATAGAGCAACATGTCTACCAATGCTTCAAAGGAACGTTGGTCCAATGCAATCCGATCTTGGATATAGATTTCTCAGAAATAACCTTGCCTCTCGCGCCCTGCAGCGCCTTCATGTCGTCGAGAAGGACGGAAACCCAACTCGCGCAGGAGAACGACAATGGCGCTCAAGAACTGGCAGACGAATAAGAAGAACAATGCTCCGCAGAAGAAGGGCCAGGGCAAGGTGAAGCCGGTCGCAAAGACGTCCACCGAGGAGAGACAGGCCCAGCGTACCGCGCAGGATGCGGAGCCTCGCCCGGAGGCGGTCACCTCACCGGAGGCGATGACGCCGGCACCGGCGGTGACGGAGCACGCGGAGCCTCACACCAGCGAGGTGCCTGTGGGTGAGATCCACGAGCAAACCAACACGGACGTTGCCGCCGCCTCGACGCTGGACCCGCCGGCCGAGGGCCTGGAGGTCGATCTGGTGGCACCCGAGACGAATGAACCGGCGCCTGCCAGCGAGCCGGCGGCGGAGGCCACGACCGCCGAGCTCACGACCACCGCCCGGATCGAGCTACCCGAATCCACGCCTGCGCAGCCGGAGCCTGCTGTCGCTGAGTCTGGAGCCGAGGCCCAGGTGATGACGGTGGCACTGGAGGAGACGCAGGCAGCCGAGGAGACGCAGGCAGCCGAGCCCGCGCCGGCCGAGCCTGCTCCAGCCAAGCCTGCCCCGGTCGAACCTGACCCGGTCGAGCCTGGTCCGGCCGAGAACGTCCCGATCGAGGAGGCCACGGTTGCCACCGAGCAGCCTGCTGCCGCTACGGAGCCCACCTCAAGCACGAACGCCGCTGCCGGGAACGAACCCACGCCCTCCTCGAAGGAGGCCCAGCCCCGCGAGCGCGACCCGCGCCTGCCCCCGCCCGGCACGCTGCTGCAGCGCCGCGACCGCCACGGCAACGTCCGGTGCGAGTGCACGATCGAGCAGGACGGCATCCGCTACGCCGGCAAGCTCTACAAGTCGCTCTCCGCGGCCGCCATCGCCGCGACCAAGGACATGGGACTTAAAAGCAAGACGCAGAACGGGCACACCTTCTGGGGTGTCGCCAAGCCCGCCCGCCCGGCGAAGAGCGTACTCGAGTCGCTGGCGCATGCCTGGGAGCGCTACCGCCAGCACGCAGAGGCCGCCGCTGCTCAGAGCGGCGCCAACCAGGAAGAGCGCGCCCGGGTTCGCCAGGCGATCGAGAAGCATGCTGAGATGCTTGCAGGACTCCGGACTCGGGTGGCGTAGCCGGCGCTGGCCTGCCGACTCCGCCCGTCCCGGCTCCTCCCGCTCCGCCCTTGCGCGGCTTCCAGCTTCCGCCTCGCCCTCCTCTCTGTGCCTCCGCACCCACCTGCGCCGCGTGTGCGTGACCGCGCGCTCATCGTGCCAGCGCACGCCCCGATTCGCATCACTTCCTCCCGGTTCGCTCGGCCACTGCTCGATGGGAGGAAGATGTAGACGTCGGCATCTAAGCCCGGTCCGCGCCATCGTCCTACCCGACTTCTTCGTGGCTCTACAGGAGCGGATCTTCGAACCAGCGAGACAGGATCGGGTCGTCGGGCCCTGATGGCAACCAGCCGTAGGGGACGACGTCGCCTAGCGCGCGCGCCATGACGCGCTGGGCCAGTAGTCGCAGGCTGTCTGGTAGGTCCCCCTCCCAATTGACCAGCGCGCTGCTTGCCAAGAACCTCGCTTCGTCTGGTTCGCCCGCGCCCCAGCCATTTGGAAGCCAGCTGCGAATCCTGCGGACGAGAAGACTGCGAGCGAACTCTTGAAGGTGACCGCTCTTTTCTGCCTCGGCAGCCCATACCTTGACGAGCTGGACCGCGGCGACGTCGTCCACTCCCAGTTGGTCAGCGAGTTCGAGGTCTGTCGCGTGCGGTTTGCTGTCCGCGAAAGCTGTCACCGAAGAGAACCCCATGGCTCGAACGCGTTCCATGATCCTCGCCTCCCAATCTCCTTGCCATGCTCTCATCGCGAGCCTCTATACGGGACGAAGTCAGCCGGTATCTTGTATTGCTTCATCAGCATCTGGACGAACTTCATGATCTGGGATGGCGTCAGCGGCCTTCCGTTCAACCCCTCGAGGCGTCTGAGTTCAGCCATGACCTTGGTGTTCCACTCCCCGGCCCAACGTCGCCCCAACTTCCAATCCCCGCCGCCGTGAATCGCCTGGTGGCTCGCCTCCTCCATCTCGACGCAGAAGTTGTCGATGTCGAGTTCGCCAGTGAACCCGTGCTCCTCGAACCAGACGCGCTCCTCCTGTGGCAAGACATGATGCCTCGGCGGGCGTGCCGCGCCAGCGCCCTTTCTACCCGTCTCCTTCATCGCATCGACCTCGGGGCCCTCCCCTAGTCGCTCCTTCTCGCCCGCCCTCAGCCTGCTCGTCGCATCCCCCGGCACCCCCTTGAGCCCCGACATCTGCATCGGCAGCTCGAGCGGTCCGCCCGTCGTCACCTTGGGCCACGGCATCGTTCCCGTGCCCTCGAGGATCCCGCCGCCCTCGAGCGCCATCGCCGGCGCCATCGGCGGCAGCTCGACCTTGATGTTCTTCGCGATCTGCCCAGCCCGCCCCGCGCTCCCCGCCGCGCCCGACAGGGCCAGTGCCGCGAGCGCGATGGCTACCACCATCCGGCAGAACGCCCGGCTCGCCGCCTCGAGCTTCGCCGGCTGCCCCTTCGCCTCCCACGCGAGTCGCAGCCACTCCTGCCCCTGCTCCACCGCCTGCGCCGCCGTCTCCACCGCAGCCGTCACCCCGAACGCCGTCAACCCCGCCTGGATCGCCAGCGCCAGCACCTGCGACACGCCCGTCGGCGACGCGGCCAGGGTGATGGTCAGCGACTCCGCCGCCAGGATCGCGCCCGTGATGCCGATGATCGCAGGCAGGTGCTCCACGATCGCGTCGGCATACTCGCCCGCCACCGAGCGGAACACGCGCGGCGACTCCGACATGCTCCGCATGAGGTCGACGACGTGCCCGCCAAAGCTCCCCGCCTGCGAGAGCCCGCCGGTCAAGGATCCTGACGGCACCGTCCCCTCGGCGGACTTCGCGTACGCCGGGCTCGGCAGCCAGATCCGATGCCCCGCCTCCAGCTGGATGTTGTTCGCGCCGCCGCCGAAGAGGCTCGGATCCTGGAAGGTGCCTTTGACCCCCTTGCGCCCCTGGGCCTGGTTTACCGACAGGACGACGTTCTCGTAGTAGCGCAGATCGTGCCCCGGCCGTACCGAGCCGCCGAACAGCTGTGCGGCGATCCGCTCGATCGTGTCGCCGCTCTGGATCGCATAGAGCCTGGCCGTCGGCTCCGGCAGCTCCGTCGTCACCCGGAAGTGCTGAACGAAGCCTCGCGCGAGCGCGCCGCCGACGTGCGCCGTCACATACCACCACTCCGGCGCCTTCGGGTGCGTGCCGCTCACGAACACCGGCGTCGCCGGTGGCAGCGGCTGGGGACGCACGAGCGAGCCGCCGAGCTCCGCGGGGCCGGTGCGCAGGTTCGCGCCCTCGGAGTTGTCGATGAAGCCCTGCTTATGGATCCCGGGCTTCGCGACCTCGACGGGCTGCTCATCCGTCTTTCGACCTGCTTCGTGGTTCTGCGCATAGGACGGCGCAGCGCGCTCGATCCGCACCGACTCTCCCCGCACCACGCGATCCGCCGCCCGATCCGCTTCGCGCTCCAGCGCCGTCGGTGATGAATCCGCCGCATCGAACGCCGCGACCCGCATCGCCCCGGCGTTGTTGCCCGGAGCGACCCCGCGCTGCTGCACCACGTGCGCGAGCTCGTGCGCGATGAGCCAATCGCCGCCCGTCGTCCCAGGCTGGTAACGCCCCGGCGCGAAGTGGACCTCATTGCCCTCCGCCAGCGCCTCGACCGAGCCGCCCGCCCGCTCGCTGTCTACGTGCACCCGCACGCCCGAGAAGTCCTGGCCAAAGTGAGACTCCATCGTCCGCCGCGTCGCCTCGCCCTGCGCGCCGGGCCATTCCTCGGCGGAGCGGTGCCCTGGCTCGCCAGCCTTGTGCGCGGACGTGGGCATCGTCGCCGCGCCGGCAGCCGCACCAGTCGTCGCGGCCTGGAGGCTCTCCTGTGGGCCCGCCGGTTTGCCCGCGACGGTCGTCTCGGCCCCGCTCGCGCCGCCACCGGCGCGCGGGTGGGCATGCGGCGCCTCCTTCTCCCGCTCCCAGGCGAGGATCTCGAGCACCTGCCGCTCCAGCCGCCGCGAGCCCTGCTCAGTGCGCAGATCGAGCGCCCCCGGCTGCGCGAACACGTCCCAGCCGATGGCGAAGCTCGGCGTGCCCAGCTCCATCGCCGCCGCCTGGGCCAGCCGGTCGTCATGGAGGTGCAGCCGAGCAAGATCCGCGGGCTCCTGGAGGGCTCCGTCGGCCTGCGCCGCGAGGTTGCGCGCCAGCGCTTCGCCGACACCGCTGCCGAGCGGACGACCGGCGCCACACCGGGCGATCTCGTCGTGGATGCGCCGCCGGCTCTGTGCCTCGCGATGGCGATCCATCTCGGCCATCGCGTCGCTGCAGAACGGTCCGAGGCGCGCCTTGCCACCCTGCGCGAGCGCCTGCCGGACCTGATTCGCCGCCGCCCGCTGCGCCATGGCCGCCACCGGGTCGATCGCCACGGCCCCGCGTCGGGCCGCTGGAGTCGCGCCCGCCAATGACACTCCCGCCAGCCGGGCCGCCAGCTCCGGGGCGATCTCCAGCAGCCGCCGCTGCGCCCGCTCTCGCGTCGTCGCCTCGAACCCGACCATCACCCGCGCCGCCATCTCCTCGAACCGCTCCGGCGCCGCCCGCCCCACCGCGGCCAGCGCGTCGCACAGCGCCCCCACGCTCGTGCGCTCGCGCTCGCGCTCGGCCCACGTTATGTCGGTGCGACCGTCCTCCCGTGCCCACGCCACCGCCTCGCACACCGCGCGCATACCGTCGCGGTCCAGCGCCGCCAGCACCTCGTCCTCATGCGCCTGCACCCATGCGTGCTCGCCCGTCACGAGCAGGCGGTAGACGGCCGCACGGTCGCCGCTCCGCGCGCAGCGCTCGGCGCTGTCTCGCCACTTTTGCCCGGGCGTCTGCTCCGGCTCCGGCGTGCGCTCCCCGGGCACCGGCCCATCCGCCCTCGAACGCTCATACGAAACCTCGTGCCCTCTCCGGTGCCGGAAGTCGAACGACATGGAGCATCCACCGCAGGGTCAAGCATCGTACACCGACCGAGCGTAGGGTGTCCGGACCATCAGAAAAATGCATCCTGTTGCGCCGCCGGGTGACATTCGACCGCCTTCGACATAGCCGCCGGCTCCTGGCGTTCGGTGCTAGAGCGCCGATCGGGTTGGAAACCCAGCAATATTGATCGGTTACGGATAAAGGGATCGACAGGTGCCAGGGCGCCATGATCAGATGTTTCCCCAGGGAGAACGAAAGGCATCTCTGGGGACCCAACACATGGCG
>DATAGU010000012.1:0-36346 GCA_036263495.1 Polyangia bacterium
CCCGCTATCGATTCGGTGAATGGGAGATGCCGGCAAGAGAGTATGGGAGCGGACGGTCATGGTTCCTGCGACGGCTTTTGCCGGGTGGGCGAGCGAGCCGTGTCTCGTCGCACACGTCTTCGCCGGGACCGTCCCGCGCGCGGCCGGCAGCGGGTGGACTCCATAAGGATCCGACGGCTTCGCCGGAGACAGAACGAGTGCCACTCCAAGCACCGAAAAAGATGGCGCACCGAGATGGATACCGCATGATTACGGGAGAGCGCTGAATGGGCCAGGTAAGACAAGGGCGAGGCTCTCCGGGCGTGATGGGGTCGGGTGCGCGGGGCGGAGATGGCGGGTCAGGCACAGGGATCGGGACAGGGACAAGGATGGGGACCGGACTCGGGATAGGTTCGAGGAGCAGGGAGTCAGGGCCGGCACCGGGGACCGGGATGTTTGCTCCCCGGGGACGGAGAGAGAGCATGGGCGAGCCCGAGATGGACTTCTTGAGGATGGGTCAACCGGAGCTCGATCTGGAGAGCAGCCAGATCCTGCTCGGCGTGGCGCTCCAGTTCGGCGCCACGCTCGACCTCGACCGGCTCCTGCCCATGGTCGTCCGGTGTTTGGCCGAGCTCGTCAACGCCGAGCGCGCGGTCTGCGCGCTCTACGACGAGCGGGGCCGCCTGCAGCGCGCCGTGGGGCACAACATCACCTGGGAGGGCCCGGGCACGCCCCTGCCGGTGAGCCAGTCGGTGGTGACCGAGGTGCTGCAGAAGCGAAAGCCGGTGGTCCTGAGCGACGCCGTGACCGACGCGGTGTTCCGCGCCCGCGAGAGCATCCGCGCCCTCGCGCTGCGGCTCATCATCGGCGTGCCCATCGAGATTCACGACAAGGTGGCCGGGATCCTCTACGTGGACAGCCGCGCCCAGGGGTTCCCCGAGATCGATCGCAAGACCGTGCTCCTCACGGCGCTCGGCCGCCTGGTCGGGACCGCGATCGAGAACGCGCAGCTCTTCGAGGAGCAGCGGTTCCGGAACCGGCTGCTCGCGGAGATGGCGCACGAGTTCCGCGCCCCGCTCGCCGTCATCGCCTCGAACACCTGGCTCCTCAACCAGCGCGCCGCGCGCGGGCCCGTGGACCCGGCCGAGACGACGCGCGCCACCGCGGCAATCAACGCGAGCAGCAAGCGCATGCTGCGCATGATGGACGGCACGCTCGAGCTGTGCCGCATCGACGCGGCGGTCGAGCAGCCGGTGCCCGAGCGGGTGGATCTCGTGGCCCTCGTGCAGGCCCACATCACCGACCTCGACGTCGTGGCCGGGCGGCGCAACAACGTGCTCCACCTCAAGGTGGCCGAGAACCTCCCCCCGGCCGAGACCCTCCCGGATCGGCTCGGCGTGGTGCTCGACAACCTGCTCTTCAACGCGCTCAAGCACGCCTACAACGACACGGTCATCACCGTGGAGGTGCGGCTGCGCGACGACGCGGGCCCGGAGGATGCGCGCTCGCGCCCGGTGGACGACACGGCCTACCTGTTTCGCAACGTGACCCCGCTCAAGCCCGCGCCGGACAGCCGGTACCACGAGATCTCGGTGCACAACAACGGCGATCCCATCGCCGCCGACCTCCTGCCGCGTGTGTTCCTCGCCTACGTGCGGGGCGAGCGGCGCACCGAGTACTCGACCGGGCTCGGGCTCTCGATCGTGGATCAATGCATCCGCCACCTCGGCGGGCTGGCGTGGGTGGAGTCGTGCGCCGAGCGCGGGACGTGCTTCTACTTCACCGTGCCCTGCCGCGTCGCGCCCGCGCTCGGTCGCCCGGCGGAGGCCGTGACGCATGCCCAGTCGTCGCGGTGATCCGAACGGTCGCGTTCGGGAACGCCTCGTGGCTGCGCTGCCTTCGATGGGGACGCGATGATCGCATCTCGCTGGGGCCTCGCCCAGGGGGGCACGCCAGAGGAGCATTTCGTCCAGCTCGACATCCCCTGCCTGCACGGTTTCGGTGAAGAGGAGCGCCGCCGCCTGGCGGCCTATCTCGAGACGCGGCGCTTCGCCCCGGGCGCCGTGATCCTCGCCCCCGGGGCCCCCCCGCCGGCGCTGCACTTCATCCTCTCGGGCGAGGTGTCCCTCTCGCGCCAGGCGAGCCTGCCCCTGCCGCGAGAGCGTGCCCTGCTCGGCCGCGGGCACGTCTGCGGCCTCAAGGCGCTCGTCCCGGAGATGCCGCTGGTCGAGGGTGCGCACGCCATGACACCGACCCTGGTCCTCGCCCTGACGCCTCCGCAAGAGCAGCTGGCGCGGCAACGCATGCCCCGCTTGATGGAGCGGCTCGCCGAGCTCGTGGCCCTGCACGCACAACTCCCTCTGTACGAGAGGGACTTCCTGCGGGCCTTGCGGGCGGCGCCGGTGCTGGGGAAGGTGAACGCACGGTTCCTCTCCGATCTCTACCAGCACGCCGAGCTGCACGCGGTGGCGGCCGGGACGCAGCTCGGTTCGGGCGGCCGACGCACGGATGAGCGATATGGCCCTGGCATCTACTACGTCGTCGCCGGACAATTGAGTGTTTCTCGACACATCAATGAGACCGAGAGAGTTCCATGCCGAACCTGGACTGGCGAGGCGTTCATCGATGGGTCGCTCATCGGAGGGACGGAGCAGATAGTGAGCATCGTGGCCGAGCGACCAACGATCTTCGTATACGTCTCCCGGAAGGCGTACCTGGAGCTGTGCCGACAGGCTCCCGCCTTCCGACGCGCAATTCGCATAGCCAAGGGCGACCGACCCCCAGCCTCCCCCTGACGGGGAGCTGGCAGCTGATCCTGCCCGAGACGGATCTGGCCCTCCTGCCGGCTCCCCTGTCCGCGCTCATCGACCTGCTCGCACAGGCGCTGGTCCGTGACCTGAACGAGCACGTCCTCGTCATCCGCCTGGCCCCGGCGCGCGGCCTCGCGCCGCAGCGCCGTCAACCGCTGCGCGCGGGACGGGACGGGGTCTGGCGCTGCAGCGTGGCCGTGGACGCGGGCGAACCGGGCGAGCTGCTCCCCGCCGTACAGCACGCCGTGGCCGCCTATATCGACACCATCTCGGCCGCGAACGTGTCCGCGGCCCTCGGGAGCCGGGAGGAGTCCGCCCAGATCTTCCTCGACCCGGGGGAGGCCACGTCGGTGCTGCCGCTGCCTGGCATCGTGCACGCGCTCGGCCCCCTGGTCACGCGCCTCCTCTTCCTCACCCGCGACGGCGACACGGCGCCGCCCGCGCCGCTGCCCGAGGCGTACGGGACGCCGATCCTCCATTCGATCCTGCTCGGCGGCGAGACGCCCCCGCGCGGGGTGCGCGAGGACGCGGTCCGCCTGCGGTTCGGGAGGGAGCGGGAGCTCGCCGCCTTGCGGTCCCTGCCGGCCGAGGGGCAGCTCGGCCGGCTGAGCCCGCACGCGCAGGCGAACTTCGCCCGCTGGGCCCGCGCGCTCACCGAGCGCCGCGTCGGCGTGGCGCTCGGCGGCGGCGGCGCCTACGGCTACGCCCACGTGGAGCTCCTGCGCCGGCTGACCGAGGAGGAGTCGATCCCCATCGACGCCATCAGCGGGGCCAGCTTCGGCGCGCTCGTGGGCGCCTACTTCTGCGCCAAGGGCCGTGCCGGGCTCGAGCAGATCGTCGACGACTGGCCGCGCATCCAGCGCGCCACCCGCATGGCGTTCGTCAGCTCGTCGGCGCTGGCCCACCAGATCGACCGCTCGCTCGGTCGCATCCTGCTCGAGGAGCTGGAGGTCCCGCTGCTCGCGGTCACCACCAACCTGCTCGACGGGAGCGCCTTCGTGCCGACCGCGGGCTCGATCGGCGAGGCCGTGCGCATGAGCGGCTCGTTCCCCGGCCTGTTCGCGCCCACCACCACGGCCGAGGGCCACTTCGTCGACGGCGCGGTCATCAACAACGTGCCCGACACCCTGTTCCTCAAGGGCTTCGGCCTGGTCATCGCCTCCAACATCGTGCCGCGCCCGCCGCGCAAGATCGCCGCGCGCATCCCGGGCGGCGGGATCCGGCGACGCCTCCACGAGTTCAACCCCTGGCAGCGGCTCCGCGACGCCATCCACTCCTGCTTCCTCTTGATGTATAGCGCCGGGGACCATGGCTTCGCCGATGTCGCCTTCTCGCCCAACCTCATGGGCTACCGCTTCTGGGACTTCGACAAGGCCGACGCCATCATGCGCGACGCCGGCCCGGCCGCCGAGCTGGCCGCCGAGCAGGCGCGGCAGATGTGGAGGCAACTCTGCCGTACCTGAGCTGAGCGTGTAATCCTGCGCGGCACCGCCATGTCCCTGTCCCTGCGTGATCTCTGGTACGGCTACTGGTCCCTGATGCGCCACTATCACCGCTTCGAGGTGCGCCACCGCGAGCGGCTCGAGCAGGCCGGCCCGGCGCTCATCGTGGGCTACCACGGCCGACCCATGGCCCACGACCTGTGCATGCTGCAGTCGCTCCTGCGCGAGCAGGGCCAGGCCATGCCCCTGCCGATCATCCACGGCGCGCTCGCGCGCCTGCCCCTCTTCGCCCAGCTCGTGCAAGCGGGCGAGTTCCTGCTCGGCGACGACGCGGCCCTGGCGGCGGCGGTGGCGGCGGGCCGGCAGATCATCGTCACGCCCGGGGGCACGCGCGAGGGGTACCGCAGCTTCCGCGACCGCTATCGCGTGGAGTGGGGCGAGCGGCTCGGGTATCTGCGCCTGGCCCTCAAGTACCGCCTGCCCATCATCCCCACCGCGGCGGCCGGGGTGGATGACGCCTACATCGGCCTCAACGACGGCTACGCCTGGGGCAAGCGGCTCCGGCTGCCGGGGCGCCTGCCGCTCTGGCTCGGGCTCGGGCCCCTCGGCCTGTTCCCGCTCTCGCCGCCGTATCCGGTGCGCATCACGCTGCACATCGGTGAGCCCCTCCAGTTCGCCGAGGACGGCCCCGCCAGCCCGGCGAGCGACCGGTTACTGGCGATGCACCGGCAGGTGGCGTCCGCGGTCCAGGCGCTCCTCGATGAGGCGCGCCGGCCCATCTAGTCCAGGTGGGTGCGTCTGCATTTCTGCGGGGCATGGTATGCTGACCTCCGGTTGTTCTCCATGAAAGCAACCGAAAGGGGGCACCGTGAAGTGGACGCCATACGTCGTGCTCGGGCTCTGCGGGTTCTTGCCCGCGCTGGCGGGTTGTCAGTCGCTGCGCGATCTGGTGGGGCTCAATGACCGGGAACTCCAGCTCCTGATCTTCGCTTCGCCGCGGCAGCCCGCGGGGGAGGCGCTGCCCCTGGCGCAGGTGGGGGTGGAGGCTGTGGCCGGGGCGGTCGAGCCCCGCGGGATCCTCCCCCCGAGCAAACTCGGCTGCGTGCGACTCACGTCGCGCATCGGGACGCTCGCGGCGGCCACCGGCAACACGTCGGCGTGCGGCGGCGGGTCGCAGTGCCTCATCCTGACCCTGCCCTCCAGCCGGCCGCAGCGGAGCTACGCCATCTACCAGCCGGCCGCCGACACCCGCGGCGACATCCTGGTCGGCGAGCTGTTCGTGCTCGACAAGCTGGACGGGGGGACGGTCCGCTGTACCGAGGATGTGCTGCGGACGCCGGCGGCGACGAACACGCTCGTGCTCGGGGTGCCGGACGCGCCGGTGCCGGACCTGCTCGTGCCGCCCGACGCCACCGTGCCGCCCGATGCCACGGCCGTGCCCGACGCCGCGTCCACCGACGACCAGAGCACCGGTAGCCCGTAGGGGGGAGCCTGACCATGAGACCGAGAGCGACGACGAGGACGGTATCTCTGGCGTTCGTGGCGGGCCTCGTGCTCGCCCCCGGCCTGGGTCGGTCAAAGGCCCCCCCGGCGAAGACACAAGCGCCTGCAGCGAAGACACAAGCGCCTACTGGGACGCCAGCCCCGGGCGAGGGCAAGCGCCCACCGGCCCCCGCAGTACCCGCGGACCCGGCGTATGACGCCGCGAAGCGAGCCGAGCGAGTGAAGGCTCGGGCGGACCGAGCGACCGCCGAGGCCAAGAAGTTCGACGAGCGGGTGGCGAAGCTGAAGAAGAAGACACCGGAACTCAAGGCCGCGCAGCTCCTGAGTGGGACGACCCAGGACGCGGCGAGTCGGGCCCTGGCCCAGGCCGCCGTCGCCCAGGCGACCGCCGCCGATGCCCTTGCCAAGCAGGGGCCGCTCGACGCCGCGCAGGCCGAAGCCCAGAAGAAGAGCCAGGCGGCCGACGCCAAACAGGCCGAGCTCGCTGCCCTGCAGGCGATCGCCAAGACGAAGCAAGCCGCCGCCAAGCGCGCTGACGAGATCGCCAAGCGGGCCGAGGCCCAGGCTCACACGGACCAGGAGAAGGCCGATGCCAAGGCCAAGCGGGCCGAGGCCAACGCCAAGAAGGAGCAAGCGGACATGGCCACCGCCGCGGCGCAGGCCGCCATGCCCCCGGCCGACATGGCCGCGCAGGAGGCCCAGCAGGCCACGGAGAAGGCCAACCACCTCGCGGAGGAGGTGAAGCAGGTCGTGGAGGCGGCGGACCGGGCCGTCACCGATGCAGAGCAAGCGGCGGACGAGGCAGAGAAGGCGCTGGCCGCGCTGCTCGCGCTGGAGGGGGATGCCTCGGACGAGCCGTTGCCGTCGCAGCTCTATCCGTACTCCTCCGAGTGGCCGCGCGACTGCCGCAAGCTGCCGCCGCCCGAGCTCGACGACAACTACTGGCGGCTCGCCCGGAGCGCCAAGCACGGGGCGGCCAAGCGCTGGGACAAGAGGCAGGTCTTCACCATCATCTACCATGGCGATACCGGGACGTTCGAGCGCCGGCCGAACTACACCTACCCGTGGAGCATCGTGCGGGTCTGCGTGAGCGATCCGGACTATCGGCTGCGCTATCGCCTGGTCCCGAGCTTCGTCGAGCTCAAGGCGCCGAGCCCGGACATCCTCGCGCGGTTCCAGGAAGAGTCGGGTCAAACCGGCACGTCGGGTGCGGGAGCCTCCGCCCTCGGGGCGCGATCCGGCCTCTCGCTGAGAGAGGGGCCGCCCGCCGCGTCCATGGCGGCCGCGCGAGAGGGCGTCCAGAAGACGGGCGCGGAGCTGGCCCAGACCATGAAACAGGTGGCGAGCCAGCCTCTGACGGCGGACAACATGAAGGGCATGGCCGAGAAGGCCGACAGCGTCAATGTCAGCCTCGAGGAGCTCCTCCGCGCCACGCCGGCGACGCCCCCGGATCTGAAGCAGAGGGTCTACCAGCAGCAGGCGGCGATCGCGGTGATCGATCGCATCATGCGCGAGATGACCGGCGACGTCCCGGTGCTCGCCGAGCGGGCCCGCGAGCTTCGCAAGGATCTCGACAGGCAATGGAAGAACCTCATGAACGTGGCCAAGGACCGGCCCGAGCGGCGACTCCGGAGCGCGACCCTCCTCGCCAAGCTCGCCGAGGAGCAGGCGCTCCTCAAGCAGTGGACCGATCGCCTGCAGGAAGCCGAGCGCAAGTTCACGGAGAAGCTCGGGGCCGCTCCCCCCAGCGACGAGGCCAAGGCCGCGCTCCAGGCGTTCGCGGATCAGTCCGCGAGGGCCCAGCAGCTGCAGGACCAGCTCGCCGCGCGCCAGCGTGAGCTCCAGCGGCTCGCCGGAGAGGATCAGGACGACGCGCTCAATCTGCGGGACGCGCTGACCATCCTCGGCAACCTGCGCGACCACTTCGCGCTGGTGACCCACAACGTCTTCTACGTCCTCATCGAGCAGGACCGGCGCTACGAGATCGCCATCGAGAAGGATCGGCTGCACCTCGTGCAGCGCGACCTCGTCCAGACCAACCCGAGCCCGGCGGGGAACCCACCGCAGGGGACCGGCGAGGAGGCGGGCGGCATGGCCGGCGCGACCTCGGCCGCGCCGACGACCTCCACGCCGTCCAAGATCGCCGCCCTCGAGTACGAGGCCCTGCGCGGGCAGGAATCGAGGGTCACGCTGCAGGTGCGGAGCATGACCTACTTCCGCGTCAACCTCGGGGTCGTCTACTCCACGCTGCGACAGGGACAGTTCTCACTCACCCAGAACGACGCCGGGGCGCAGGTCATCACCCGGCGCGGCGACCAGGCCATCTTGCCGCTGTTCCTCCTGTCCCATTACTGGTGCGGCGTCGATCTGCGCGAGATCCAGCCGTACCACCGCTTCAGGGAGTGCGGCTGGAAGAACCTCCTGCCCACGTTCACCATCGGCATCCCGCTCAGCCGCAACCCGATCGAGAACCTGTTCGTGGGCACCCTGTGGCAGCCGGTGCCGGGCCTCGCGCTGACGGGCGGCGTGCACCTCGGGCGGACCTGGGTGCTGCAGCGCGGCTACGTCGAGGGCCAGCCGCCGCCGCCGCCGCTCGAAGGACAGACCTTCGACGTCACCTCGGTGCAGGACCAGCGGCTGCGCCTCGGCTACTTCCTCGGCATCGCGATCACCGACTCCATCTTCGTCAAGGCCGTGTCGGCCCTGGCCGGGCTCAACAACTGATCCCCTCCCGGCCTCTGATCCCTCCCGGTCTCTGGATTCAGCGCGCGGCGGTGTAGAGCTCGATGGAGGGGACCGGGCGGTCGTTCTCGTCGAGGCCGCCGGCCAGCAGCACCTCGCCCGTCTCGAGCGGCACGGCGACGAAGTCCTTGCGCCGCACGGCGAGGGGGACCGGGGGGCGCAGCGAGGTGAGGGAGGCGACGTCGAGGACCTCGCAGTCGCCGAGCGTCTGGCCCTGCGCATCGACCCCGCCACAGACGAGGAGCTCGTTGCCGGCCACGAAGGAGACGTGGCGCGTGCGGGGCTTGCTGAGGAGGTCGACCTTCTGCGAGATCTCGAGGTTGGTGGGGTTGATGATCCACCCCGAGGCGAGCGCTGGTCCCCCGCTCTCGTTCCCCCCCGTCACCACGATCCGGTTGCTGAAGCCCGTGGTGTTGGTTGGGAGCTGCACCACGCTGTGACCGGTGCGGGGCGGGAGCTGATCGCTGCCGTCGACGGCGACGAAGGTGCGGCTCGAGGCGACGAAGCGCTCGAGGGTCGGGGTGCCGGCCGGGTTGCCGCCGATGATGAGGGCGCCGTCCGTGCTCAAGAACTGGCCCCCGAGGGCCTGGCTGCCGGCGCGCGGCGCGATCATGTCCTGCGGTGTCTTGTTGATGAGGAGCTGGCTGCCCACGGCGAGCTGGACGGCGGTCTGGAGCGGCACCCCGCCGCCGTCGAGGCCGCCGCACAGGAGCCAGCTGCCCCCCGGGATCGACGCCAGCGCCGGGGCGATGCGCTTGAGGTTGTCGTCGTGCGCCAGGCTGGTCCAGCGGCCGGCGGTGGTGCCGGCGGCCACGGGATCGAAGAAGATGAAGTCATCGGTGGGCGCGGGGACGGCGCCGCCGACGAGCGCCGAGGCGCCGGTGGTGGATCCGAGGCGGTCGAAGCCGATGATGGCGCCGTCTCTGCGCGGGGTGGGGATGGACTCGGCCTTGATGATGGTGTGGGTGTACTCGTGATAGACCTCGGCGTCGCCGACGGCCGCGCCGTTGACCGCGCCGCCGGCGAGGAGGACGCCGAGGCGGGGGACGGCCCCGACCGACATGCCCACGCGGCCGCGGTTCAGGACCGAGGGCGAGAGCCCGGCGTAGCCCGGACGGCCCACCCAGACCGTCACCACCTCGTCGACGGCGACGATGGCGAGCGGCGGCGTCCGGCCATAGCCGAGCACGCGGCCATTGCCGTCCCGCGCCTCCACGATCACCGGCCCGGTGAGGCCGCTGCGGGACTTGAGATCGAAGTTGATGGAGGCGTCGAAGTGGCCGCCGCTGACCGGTTGGATGCGCTGCATGATGGGCGGGTCGCCCACGGTGATGACGGCCTGGGTGGCGTTCGCGAAGGGGTCGGCCCCCTGGGGGACCAGGATATCGACCGAGAGCGTGCCCTTCTTGCCGCCGCAGCCGGCGCCGCCGAGGACGGCGCCGCCGAGGACGGCCGAGAGGATGAACGGACCCATGAACGAACGAACGGCGAGCTGCTTCACTGCGTCTCCTCCAGCAGCGCCAGGAGCGCGCCCTGCTGCGCCCCGGCGACATGTACGGTCTTCTTGCGGCCTCGCTCCCCCCGCACGATGCGCACCTGCCGGCGCGGCACGTCGAGCGCGCGGGCCAGGAGCGCCACCAGCGCCTCGTTGGCCGCGCCGTCCACGGGCGGCGCGGTGAGCTGCACCTTGATGCGCCCGCCGATCACGGGGCCGATGCGTTCGCGCGAGGCGCGCGGCACGACCTGCACCTCTAGGAGGAGCCCGTCCTCGGCTTGGCGGATGGCGTCCGTCACCGCTTCGTGGCCGGTTCCTGGGTCAGGGCCGCCTCGCCGAGCTCCCGGCTGCGCCGGGTGGCGGTCTCGACCGCGTTGATGAGCGTAGTGCGCAGGCCGCCCTCCTCGAGGGTGTGGAGGCCGGCGATGGCGGTGCCGCCCGGCGAGGTGACCATGTCCTTCAAGCGCCCCGGGTGCTCGCCGGTCTCGATGAGCAGGCGGGCCGCGCCGAGCACGGTCTGGGCGGCCAGCGCCTGGGCGTTGTAGCGCGACAGGCCGACCTTCACGCCGGCGTCGGAGAGCGCCTCGATGATGAGGAACACGTAGGCCGGACCCGAGCCCGACAGCCCGGTCACCGCGTCGAGCTGCTCCTCGGGGAGGATGACGCTCTTGCCGACGGCGTCGAAGAGGCGCTGCGTGATCGCGAGGTCCTCGTCCGTGGCGTGGCCGCCGGCGGCGATGGCCGTGGCGCCGGCGCCGACCAGCGCGGGCGTGTTGGGCATGACCCGCACGACCCGGGTCCGCACGGGGAGGTGGCGCTCGATGACCACCACCGGGACGCCGGCGGCGATGGAGACCACCAGGGCGCCGGGCTTGAGGTGCGGCGAGATCTCCTCGCAGACGCGGGTGAGGATCTGGGGCTTGACCGAGAGCACGAGGAGGTCGGCGACGCGGGCCACGTCCTCGTTGTGGCGCGTGGCGTGGATGCCGTAGCGGTCGTGGATCTCGGTCACGCGTTCGGCCCGCGGGTCACTGCCCGACACGCGCTCCGCCTTGACCAGGCCGGCACCGAGCAAGCCCTTGATCATGGCCTCGGCCATGTTGCCGGTACCGATGAAACCGATGTGCTGGTCGAGCGGGCGCGTTGGGCTCGCGGGGGCGGACGTCATGGCCCGGACCTTAGCGCACTACATAGCTGATCACACGCATCAAGAAGACCAGATGCGGGCGCAGCCCGCGGTGAGCGAAGGCCGGAAGGCCGGAGCGGATCGATGCGTGTGAGCGGCGTTCTGTGGTGGCCCGCGCCAGCCCGCCCGCGGTCGTCAGTAGCGGGGCACGCTCGGGTCCACGGCGAGCGACCAGGCGTCGATCCCGCCGGCCAGCGAGACCACCCGCTCATAGCCCATGCGCTCGAGCAGGGCCGCGGCGTTCAGGCTGCGCACGCCATGGTGGCAATAGGCCACGATGAGCGCCCCGGGCGGCGGATCCAGCTCGTCGGCGCGCTGCGGCAGCTCGCCGAGCGGCACGAGGACGCTGCCCGGCAGCGCCGCGAGGTCGTGCTCCCAGGGCTGCCGTACATCGAGGAGGTAGAGGGTCTCTCCCGCGGCGCGCAGCGCCTGGAGCTGATGGACGTCGATCTGACGCGGCATGTTCACGTCTCTCCGCCGCCGGGGGACTCCTGCGCCGCGAGGGCCCTTTGCAGGAGCGTCACCGGCCGCACCAGGCGCTCCTCGATCTCGAAGCGCCGCAGCTCCTCGGCCTGGGCCAGGCGGCTCAGGCGATCGCGCAGGGCGGCGAAGCACCGCTCGCTCCATTGCCGGAGCGGCTGCACGAGCTCCGCCTCGAGCATCTCGGCGTCGAGGAAGCCGAGGGCGAGCGAGCGCCGCACCGCCGCCTCGGTGGGCTCGAGCCGCGGCAGCACGCGCGAGAAGAAGTCGTCGAGCTGGCCGCCGCGCAGGTAGCCGCGCACGAACGCGCGGTACCGGCTGTAGACCTCGACGTCGATCTGACGCAGGAGCTCCTCTTCGCTGGGGGGCGCCTCGCCGGAGACGGCGTGGATCGGGCCATGCCCCTGCGCCTGCACCTGGGCCTGCGCCTGGATCGGCGCGCGCGCCGTGGCCAGAGCCTCCGCCACCTCGGCCGCCGCGCGGCTCCGCGACCCCTCGCCGAGCTGCCCGATCTTCTCCTCCACGAGCGCCATGAGGTAGTCGCGATCCGCCGGCTGCGCCTGGTTCGAGCCAAAGGCCCAGCGCCGCGGCCGCACGAAGTCGAGCACCTCGCGGGCCCCGGCGCCGAGCAGCTCGTCGAGGTCCGCGCGCAGCCGCAGCCGCTCCTCCACGAGGAAGCGGCGCACGAAGCTGTCCTCCGCCGTGCGCAGGGCCGCCCGGGCGGCCTCGATCTCCGCCTGGTGCCCGGCGCGGGCCGCCGCCTGGGCGCGCGCCTCGGCCTCGCCGAGGAGGGCGCGCATGCGGCGCGTCGCGGCCTCGCGTTTGATGGCCTCGGCGCGGGCGAAGAAGCGCTCGCCGAGCACGCGGTCGAGCTCGGCGCGGTTCGAGCGCTGGAGCCGCTCCGCGTCGCTCCGGCCGAGGAGCGCCTCGCGCGCCGAGAAGGGCACGATGTGCTCGACGAGGTCACCGAAATTCTCGCCGAGGTGACGCAGGAGCTCCTGGCGCTCGTCCTCCTCGGCGCGGTCGATCTTGTTGAGCACGCCGAGGAGCTTCTTCTTCTCCGCCGCCACCCGCACGAGCGCCTCGCGCTCCGAGGCCGTCCCCGCCTGCCCCACGGTGAACAGCCAGATCACCGCGTCGGCCTGGGCGATGAACTCGCGCGCCGTCTCCTCGTGCTCGGGGAGGATGGAGTTGAGCCCCGGGGTGTCGACCACGTTGACGCGCTGGAGGAGCTCGAGCGGATAGCGCACCTCCACGAGGCGGATGCGCCGCGCCTCCTCGGCCGTGAGCCCGCGCAGGAGCGGCGCCACCTCGGCCCACGGCACCTCCCGCACCTCGTCGTCGCGGTAGATGACGCGCGCCCCGCGCTCGGTGCCGTACTTGAGCACGTTGATCGTGGCCGTGGTGGGCACGATCCCCATCGGCGCCACCTCCTCGCCGACGAACGCGTTGACGAAGGTGGACTTGCCCGAGTTGAACTCGCCCATCACCGTGAGCTGGAGCGGCCGGTCCACGATGGCCAGCACCCGCGCGGCCTCGGGCGCGAGGTCGCCGAGCTCGGGCGTGGCGGCGAGCTGCCGCTGCGCCACCCGGAGGAGGCCGTAGAGGTCGGCCGGCACGGTCTCGTGCCCGGCGCGGTAGATCTCGGCCAGGCGCGCGCGCGGCCGCGGGTCCCCGGGCGCGAGCGTCACCGCCCGCCGCAGCAGCGCGGCCGCGGCCGTGGCCTCGGCCGGTGGCCCGGCGAGGTGGAGGCGCGCCTGGGCGAGCAGCGTCTCCACCGTCGTCCCGCTCGGCCGCTCCGTGATCTCGCCCCGCCCGAGCACGGCCTCGGCCGCGCCCCGGTCCCCGGCGTCGAGGTGGGCCAGCGCCCGCGCCGCGAGCGCGTCCGCGTCCGCGGGGCGCAGCGTGAGCAGCTCCTCGGCGTAGCCGGACGCGCGCGCGATCGCGTCGCCGCGCAGGGCCGCGTGGAGCGCCTCGTCGAGGATGACCTCGCGATCGGTGCCCATGGCCAGGCCCCGGCGCGCGAGCTCGATGGGCACGAGGCTCCGGCGCGCGGCGAACGGCGTCAGGCGCAGGGCCTCGTCATAGGCGTCGAGCGCCGCGCCGATGCGGCCGGCGTCCCCGGTGAGCGCCCGCGCCCGCGCGCGCATGACGTGCGCCTCCGCGAGCCCGGGCCGCGCCGCCAGCACCTCCTCCACCTGGCTCAAGGCCCCGGCGGCGTCGCCGAGATCCAGCCGCGCCGCGGCCAGGCCGAGTCGCGCGTGCGCGCTGGCCTCTCCTTGAAAGGGGCCTGGAGGGGAACCTTGTTGTGCTCCCTGCTGGGAGCCCTGCTGTGCTCCCAGCGGAGAGCCCTGCGGCGGCGTGGGCGGGGCGACCTGCAGGGCGCGCAGGTACGCCATCTCCGCGTCCACCGGCCGGCCGAGCCGGCGGTACACCGAGCCGAGCGCGAGGAGCGCGGTCGGGTTGGGCTGCGGCGCCCCGGCCGTCCGCTCGAGGCATTGGCGCGCGGCGTCGAGCTCGCCGCGCGCGGCGAACGCCCGCCCGAGCAGCCCTTGCGTCTCGAGGTCCCCGGCGTCGAGCGCCGCCGCCTTGCGCAGCTCGCGCACCGCGCGGTCGGCCCGGCCGAGATCGAGGTAGGCCGCACCGAGGCCCCGGTGCGCCTCGGTGCGCAGCCCGAGATCGCCGCTCGGCGCCTCGAGCGCCTTGCGGAACGCCTCGGCCGCGCCGTCCACCCGGCCGAGCCGCCGCCGCACCTCGCCGAGCGCGAGCTGCGCCTCGGCGAGATCGGGCCGCACCTCGGTGGCCCGGACCAGCACCTCCTCGGCCTCCTCGAGCATCCCCCGGCGCGCGAGCGCCACGCCGAGGAGATACGCGGCGCGCGCGTGGTCCGGGCGGAGCGCGAGCGCCGCGCGCAGCTCCTCGATCGCGGCCTGGGTGTCCCCCTCGTCGAGGAGCTGCTCGGCGCGCTCGACGTGCGCGCGGACCTCGTCGGGACCGATGAGATCGCCGACCTGCTCGGCGATGCGATCGGCGATGCGGTCGAAGATGCTCACACCGTCTCCGCCTCCGCCTCCGCCTCGGACCGCGCCCACAGCCCGTCGCGCAGCCCCTCGAACCGCGCCACGAGCGCGCGCAGCCGCTCCTCCTGCGCCGCCATCTCCGACTCGCGCGCCGCGGCGTCGATGCCCTGGGCGCGCCGCTCCGCGAGCGCCCGGTCGAGCACCTCGGAGATGCCGGCGTGGAGCGCGTCCCCCGCCGCGGTCACGAAGTCCGACAGCCGCTGCGTGAAGTCGTCGATGATCTTCTCGAAGCGCGGCCGCACCGCGTCGGCCGCCTGGCGAATGACCGTCGGCCCCTGCTCCTTGGCCTCTTGCTTGACCTGCTCGGCCGCGCGCCCGCGCAGCACGTAGGCGAGGAGCGGCGCCGCCACCAGTGTGAGCGCCCCGCCCACGAGCACGTTGACGAACAGGGCGATGCCCGCGCCGAGCGCGCCCACCGCGAACACCCCGACGTCGTACTTCAGGGTGTCGACCTCGAGCGTGATGTGGGTCTCGGCCGGACCGAGCTCGCGCGCCAGCATGGCCGTGGCCTCGTGCACGTTCTCGTTCGTGATCTGGATGATCTCCTCGGCCAGGTGCTCGAGCTGCCCGGCCACCTTGTCGCCCTCCTGCTCGGCCCACTCCTTCCAGGTGTCCTGCAGGAAGAACTGGAAGTAGCGCCGCACGTCCTCGGCCTGGGCGCGGTCGATCTCGGCGGGCACGGCGCGCACGAACGCCTCGGCGAACTCCTCGAGGTCGAGCCGCACGTTGGCCTGGATGGCCTGCGACTCGGCGCGGATCTTCTCGTGGATCGTGCGCAGCGTGGCGCGCCGCGTGTCGAGCTCGGCGCGCACCTTGGCGATGCGTGCCTCGAGCTCCTCGAGGTTGAGCGCCAGCGAGCGGCGCTTGATGCCGAGGTTCTGGCCGAGGTACGAGAGCGTGCGCAGGCCGTCGCCGATGGCGTTGTCGAGCAGCACCCGGCCGCGCTCGTGGGCGAGGAAGCGGCCGAGATAGTCGAGGAGCGCCTGCATGCCCGAGCCCTCGCGGTCGCCCTTGAGCCAGCGCTTGGCCGAGATGGTGTAGATCGCCGGGTCCGGGACGATCTTCTCGAGGTGGCCCCGGCAAAAGGCGAGCGCCTCCTCGCGCTCCTCGGGCGTGAGGAGGTCCACCTTGCCGATGATGAACACCAGCTTGTCGCGGCTCCGGCGCAGGATGCGCTGCTCGAGGAACGCCCGCTCGGACTGCTTGAGCACCTGCGCCCCGTCGAGGAGGAACAGGCAGGCGTCGGCGCGCGGGATGTAGCCGTAGGTGATCTCGGCGCGCTGCTCGTTGATGTCGTTGACCCCGGGCGTATCGACGAGCGTCAGGCGGTCGCGCAGGATCTCGGCCGGCCAGCCCACCTCGACGTACTTGACCCGCCCCGTCTCCTTGCCCTCGATGGTCACCCAGTCGCCGAGCTGGTAGGGGTTGATGTCGACGGTGCCGCCATCGACCAGGTGCGCGCGCGCCCGCGGCTGCTCCGCCCACACGAGGTGATTGATGGTGGCCGTGGTGGGCGTGATGCCCGCGGGCAAGACCGGCGTGTCGAGGAGCGCGTTCACGAACGTCGACTTGCCGTGGTTGAACTCGCCGAGCACGACGAGGTGGAAGCGCTCCTCCTCGAGCTTGGGCAGGCGCGTCCCGGTGAGGTCGTGGGCCAGCGTCGCCATGCCGATCTCCTCGGCCAGCCGCGCGGTCTCGACGAGCGCCGTCACGAGCTCCTGCTTGGTCTCCTGGTCCTGGATGATGGAGGTCATGGTGGGTGGGTTTCCCTTATCTTCTCGTCCCGTTCGTTCCGTTGGGGCCGGTCGTCCCCGAGGGGTCCGAGGCCCCCGGGGTCCCGGTCGTGCCCGAGGTCCCCGAGGTCCCCGTCGTTCCTGGGGACCCGGAGGCCCCGGGGCTGCCGTGGGGGTCCGCGGGGGGCGTGGTCTCCCCGGGTGGCTCGGCGGCGGCCCCACGGGAGCCCGTGCCCTTGCCCAGGATCTCGGCGACGCGAGCGTCGCAGGTCTCGGCCGGCTGCCCGCCGGCCTCGCCGGTCACGCCGCAGTAGTAGGCGCTCTCGGCGAACACGCGCAGCGCGGCCTCGCGCCGCGCCACCATCTGATACGCCTCGTCATCCACGGTCACGTCGGGCCGCGACTCGGGGAGCGTGGCCTTGACGAGCGCCGCGCAGGCGGCGTCGACGTCGCGCATGCACAGGAGCCCGGCGCGGTCGGCCGTGACCGCGGCCCGCCGGCTCCAGGCGCCGAGCGCCGCCACCGCCGGGGTGACGATCCAGCGCATGAACGTGTCGTCGAAGTGCTGGAGGAGATAAAGCGTGGTGCGGAAAGGCACGTGCCCGTTCTGCAGGTGGCCACACTCGCGGCCGATGACGAAGTCGAGCTCGCGCGGGGCGAGCGCCGTGACGAGAGCGGCGTCGATGACGATGGCGGCCTCGTCGGCGGTGCCGAAGGTGTAGGCGCCGGCGGCGAGCCGCGGCGACACGTAGACCGTGGGCACGGCCACGTGCAGGGTGGCCGCGGCGTGGGTCGCGGCCCGGTGCACCTCGGGGAACTGCTTCTCGTGGACGCGGATGGCGGTCCCGAGGAGCTCGGCGCGCGCGCGCGTCCGCCAGAGGCGCACCGCGGCCTCGAGGGCGAGGGTCACCGGGCGCAGGCGATCGAGGGTGCGCAGCACCTTGAGATCGCCCGCGTAGGCATAGGCCGCGCCCTCGCGCACCTCGGCCTCGCGCGCCCCCTTGCGGCGCGCCACATAGCGCTGGAAATCGAAGTCGAAGCTTGGCATCGCGACGAAGGATACACCGCCGCTCACGCGCATCCATAGGACAAGATGCGGGCGCAGCCCGCGGTGAGCGAAGGCCGGTAGGCCTGAGCGGATCGATGCGCGTGAGCGGCGTTCTTGGCGGTGGAGAGAGAAAGAGAAGGGCGGGAACGCGAGGGGGGAGGCGGCCTGGACAGCGGACGGCCGAGGGGCCGATCAGGCGGACTGCTTGCGCCGGGTGACCCAGTCGCGGGTGATGCGCGCGGCCACGTCATAGGAGGCGCGGATCTCATCGACCATGTACTTCTCGATCTTGCCGCCGATGAGCGCCACCGAGACCTTGGCGTCGCCCTCGAAGGTGCGGCGGCTGCGGCCGGGGCCGAGCGGGGCCACCGAGTAGACGCCGCGCATGTCGAAGCGGTCCTTCATCATGGCCGGCTCGATGGCCACCTGCATGGAGGAGCGGGCGCGGTCGAACGTGTCGACCTCGGTGTAGCTGAGGTCGCCGACGACCGACTTGAACATGGCCGGGATCTCGCGCTGGGCGCGGAGCTTGACCACCCGGCGGAGGATCTTGCCGTCGTCGGTTTTCTCGGTCACCTGGAAGTCGATGCGCAGCTCCCGGTAGAGATCCTTCATGTAGCCTTCTTCGAAGAAGACCTGCCAGTAGCCCTCGGGGTCGATGTCGAAGTCGTGGTCGATCTTGAAGTGCGTGCTCATGGCGCGGCACCTTAGCACCGCGCCGGGGAGAGGAAAAGCGCAGGGGCATCGGTCGGGTCTGGTGGGGGCGGTGCTGCCGGCGGTGAGGGCTCGGCGCCGGGCGAATGGCGGCGTCTCCGGCATGGCTGGCGCCCTCCTCCGGACCCCGGGAGCGCGGCCCCCGCAACCGACTCCAGGTGTCGGCTAACCCAAGGTACTTCCTCAACTCTGGAAGTCATTTCGCGCGATTTGAAAAAGGGACTGCGCGCACTGAAAGTGCCTCTCCGCGCACTGAAAGTGCCTCTCCGCGCACTGAAAGGGTGACTCTGCGCACTGAAAGCGCCTCTCTACACACTGAAAGTGCCTCTCCGCGCACTGAAGGCGCCTCTCCGCGCACTGAAAGCGCCCCTGTGCGCACTGAAAACGCCCCTGTGCGCACTGAAAGCGCCGCTGCACGCACTGAAAGCGCCGCCGCGCACACCGAAAGCGCCCCTCCGCCCCTTGCAAGCGCCTCCTCCGGGTCGCCGAGTGCCTCCGCCCGGTCACCGAGCGCCTCCTCCGGGTCGCCGAGCGCCTCCTCCCGGTCGCCGAGCGCCTCCTCTGGGTCGCCGAGCGCCTCCTCCAGGGCGCCGAGCGCCTCCTCCGGGGTGCCGGGCGCCTCCTCCTTTATGCTGGGCGCTTCCCCGGAGAACTTGGGCGCCGCCTCCCGGGCTCCGGCCGCCTGCGCGGCTGCTCCGGGCACCCTCCTGTAGGCGCCGGGCGCCTCCCTGCACGCTCGGAGCGCCTTACCACCCACCTCCAGCGAGGACCCCTCCATCGCCGGCGATGACGCCACTCGTCCCTCGCGGTCACGCCCGCGAGCGAGCCGCAAGCAGTGGGTACGAGCGCAGGGACCCGGGCAGATCTCTGGGGCCGATCCAAGGCACTCGACTATTCAGCTGCTGCACGCTGAAGAGCGCGCTTGTTTTACTTTTGAAGATGGATTGGATTTGTATGGGCTCACGGGCCGATCGATGCTTCTTTTAGCGTCTGTCTGGCGTCCGCTCGGTGGTTTCCCAGCTGTCACAGCGCATGGTCTCGGATATGCTCGCCACCGCAAGTCTGTGGCAGACCGAGTGGTCGGCTCACCCCCAGGGGACTTGCCACGATCTACTCGATGGATCGGATGAGGAGGACGGTTTATGCGGAAATCGATGCAAGAGCGATTGATGACAATGATTGTTGCGGGGGCCCTCGGGGTCCTTTGTGGATGCCCGAAGGGCGGCAATCAACAGGATGCGGGCGCGGATCTCACGGTCGCCCGCGATCTGGCGACGCAGCCGGATCAGGCGACGCCGCCGGACCAGGCGACGCCGCCGGACCAGGCGACGCCGCCGGATCAGGCCGTGTTACCGGATCTGGTCGCGCTGCCGGATCTGGTCGCGCTGCCGGATCTGACGCCCGCCCCGAATGATCTGACCGGCGGCGCCAAGTTGAGCACGGACGTGCAGTCCATCTTCAATACCAGCTGCAGCCCTTGCCATACGACGAGTGTCCCGCGCTCCGCAGGGCTCGATCTGGCGCCGGGAGCGTCGTTCGCGTCCCTCGTGGGGGTCAATTCCTCCGCTTGCACCGGCAAGGTTCGCGTCGTGGCGGGACAGCCGAATCAGAGCTATCTCATCGAGAAGCTCTTGCCGAGCCCCACCTGCGGAGCGCAGATGCCGCGCGGCCGCACCCCCCTGTCGGCCTCGACCATCGATATCATCCGCGACTGGATCGCCAACGGCGCACAGAACAACTAGCTAGCGCCGCTCTCTTCATCCACACAGCAGAAGCGCTCGCCCCCTCAGCCGTCGCCCACTATTTACAAACGCGCCGTTCTGGACTATTGCCTGGTGCGTTCGCGATTTAGTTTTCCTATCCCACCAAACAATTCGATGGAGGTACCGCGATGCAACTCCGCACGTGGCTTATGACCGGAGCGTTCCTTTTTGGCACTGCCCTCGCCCACGACGCCGTGGCCAAGAAGCCCAAGAAGGGGGAGGCCGCTCCTCCTCCGGCGCCCGCTGCCCAGGCAGCCCCGCCGGCAGCCGCGGGCCCCAAGGCCGAGACCGCCAAGGCCGAGATGAAGCTCGCCGACGGCCGCAAGGCGGGTGACATCACCCTCGAGCAGACGCCCAACGGCCTCGTGATCTCGGGCGATCTCGAGGGCCTCCCGCCCGGCACCCACGCCTTCCACATCCACGAGGTCGGCAAGTGCGAGGCGCCCTTCAAGACCGCCGGCGGCCACTTCAATCCGGAGGGCCACAAGCACGGCATCAAGGCCGAGGGCGGCAAGCACGCGGGCGACATGCCCAACCTCTACGTGCCCGAGAGCGGCAAGATCCACGTCGAGTTCTTCCTGCCCGACGTCTCCCTCAAGGAGGGCGGCACGAACAATGTGTTCGATGCGGACGGCTCGGCGGTCATGATTCACGAGAAGGTGGACGACCTCAAGACCGACCCCACGGGCGACGCCGGCGGCCGCATCGCCTGCGGCGTGATCACGAAGTAGCCGGTCAGGCCCCGGCCTTCCAGGCCGCGGGTCGCGGCCCCCTCCTCTTCTTTCAAGACCGCAAGACAGATGGATTGAGACCAGAGCGCCGGCCCGGCGCGGGACCCTTCGGGGCTCCCGGCCGGGCCTGCCGTGCGCCTATTCTTCGATGAACTTGATGGTCCGCGTGGGGCAGTACTTGGCGGCGGCCGCCGCCTTGGCGTGGTGCTCGGGGCCGGGGTGCTCGATCCGCAGGGTCACCTTGCCGTCGTCGCCGATCTGGAAGAGATCGGGGGCCTCGCCGACGCACACGGCGTGACCCTGGCAGAGGTCGCGGTCGAGCACGATGGAGAAGCGGCGCGGCCCCGGCGCCTCGGTCTGGGCCGGGGTCGGCGCGGTCGGCGCGGTCGGCGCGGTCGGCGCGGTCGGCGCGGTCGGCGCGGTCGGCGCGGGCTCGCTCTGCGTCGGCGGTGATGGCGTGGCCGGCTGCGGGGTGGGCTGCCCCATCATGGCGTGGAACGGACAGCCGCCGCCCGAGGTCCCGGTCCCCGTGGACATCCCCTGGCCCTGGCCCATGCCCAGGCCGAACCCGTGGCCGCCGGCCGTCATCCCGGCGTGCGCGTGGGCCGCGTGGCCGCCGTGGGGCGCCGCCGCCGCGGTGGCCTGGTGGCGCCGGCGATAGCGCAGCCGGCAGGGCTCTTTGGGGCCCACCACGAGGCCGTGGAAGTCCGAGTCGATGGGGTCGCCGGCCAGCGCGAACTCGTAGCGGCCGAGGAGCATGGCCAGGATGGCCTTGACCTGCAGGATGGCAAAGGCGTTGCCGAGGCACTTGTGCCGGCCGCCGCCAAAGGGGATGTAGGCGAAGTCGCGCTTGTCTTCTTCGCGCGGCGGGGCGAAGCGGTCGGGGTCGAAGCGCTCGGGATCGGTGAACACGCTCGGGATGAGGTGCGCCACCGTGGGCGAGACCAGGACCCAGGTGCCCTTCGGGATGTAGTAGTCCTTGAAGACGAAGTCCTGGTGCACGACGCGCACCAGCATGAAGAGCGGCGGGTGCAGGCGCAGCGCTTCTTTGACCGCGTGCTCGGCGAGGGTCAGCTCGCGCAGCGCCTGGAACGTGACGGGTTGGCCGCCGCCAAACACGTCGTCGATCTGGGCGACCACGCGCTCGAGGTAGCTCGGGTTGCGGAGGAGCTCGATGAGCGTCCACGCGGTGGTCACCGAGCTCGTGTGGTGGCCGGCGAACATGGCGGCGAGCAGCATGCCGGTGATCTCGTGCTCCGACAGGCCGCGGCCGTCCGAGTAGCGCGCCTCCATGAGGGTCTGGAGGAAGTCCTCGCCCTCGCGCCCCTCGCGCCGCCGCTCGGCGATGATGCGGGTGATCATCTCGACGAGGCGCACGCGCGCGCGGTCGCGCTTGATGAAGGACGGGATCGGGAGGTGCGCGTTGAGGTAGGCGATCGGGGTCACGCCCCGCTCGAGGTCGTGGTAGACGGCGGCGAACTCGTCGGTCATCCGCTCGCGGAACTCGGGGCCGAGCAGGCACCGGCTCGAGGTGAAGTTGGTGAGCACGCGGCAGTAGTCGACGATGTCGACGATGCCGTCCTGGCCCCAGCCGGCGATGCTGGCCTCGACCTCGCCGACGATGCTCTCGCCGTAGGTGCGCATGCGCCGGTCCTTGAGGGCCGGGAGGAGCATCTTGAGCTGCTCGCCCATCTTCTCGGGCGGCGCGTCGTAGACGAGGTCCTTGCCGAAGACCGGCGTCATGATCTTGTACGCCTCGGCGGGGTTGAGCTGGGCGTCGGGGGCGCGGAAGACGGCCTCGTGGGCGTCGGGGCCGAACAGGGCCACCATGCGCTTGGTGGCGACGCTGAAGGCGACGACTTCGCCCTGTTCCTGCTGGGCGCGGCGCAGGAGCTCGATGGTGGAGCTGACGAACTCGACGGCGTGCCCGAGGACGGGGAGGCCGCCGGACAGCTGCGGCGGCTCGCGGAGGCCACGGGGGAGAGGACGGGCGCGGCGGAGTGCGCGCTCAATGAGATTCTGTACTTGCATGGCGCCACCTCACTGGACGTGCGCCTTGTAACACAGCTCGGCGGTGCGCACGCACGAAACCGCCGCGTATGCCGACGTGAACGGGCGCCGGCGCCTGGGGGGGGCGGAGCGGGGTTCGTCCCGCTACGGCAGCACGGTCCGCACGGGACACTCGCCATCGCCCTGGAAGTCGCCGATGGTGCGCGCCTGCGCCTCGAGGTAATCGAAGGCGCTGTCGATGGGGATGATGGACCCGCTCAGGCTGTAGCGGGACGACGGGAAGACGAGCCCCGGCTGCACGCTGGCCAGCTCGCCGGTGGTGGTCTCGCCATCGCGGTCGAGGTCGCAGTTGGCGATCCACTGCGCGTAGCGGTCGGTGATCTCCACGCCGTTGGTCAGGTTGTTGAAGAACCAGTGGTCGCCGTGGATGGTCGGCTTGACCTGCGCGGTGCCGCCCGTGGGCACGGCGAAGCCGGCCTCGCCCTGCGCCGGCGAGCAGCCGTCGAACGCCGTGCCGGCGCGGAGGCCCCAGCGAAACCGGATCTCGGTCGCCGCCACGCAGTCGGCCGGGGCGGTCGGCCGGCACGATTGGCCGCTCGGGTTGCTGAGCCGGCCCTCGACATAGAGCGACCACCCGTTCCGCACCATCAGATCATAGTCGGCCTGCGTGGCCGTATCGGTGCGTACGGCGCTCGGCGTGGCGTTGGGCAGGTCGTAACCCACCTGGTTCCAGCGCGTGGCGGCGAGGTCCTTGAATTCGGTGAGGACGTAACCGCTCGCCGGCAGCTTGGTGAGGTCGAGGATGAGGACGCGGGGATCGGTCCGCCGGTCCCCGGGAGCGGAGTTGCGGCCGGCACGGAAGTTGCCGAGGGCCACGAGGAACTTGTCATACCGCACGCTCCAGCCATCGCGGATGTTCTCCGGATCTTCGCCGCCATCGATGCCCTGCGGGATGGTGCTCTCGGCGGTGATGAAGATCTGGGCGTTGCCGGTCGAGCCGCCGCACGCGGCCAGGGGGAGGAGGGAGGAGCAGGCCAGGGCGACGAGATGGAGCGGGCGCTTCGGGGACATGGAGACCTCCTGTTCGGGGCCCGCGGCGTGACCGGCGGGCGGGGTCCTGCACGATGCCGCATCCCCAAGGCACGGTGCCTTGGGAGATGCGGCTCAACTAGCAGTAAGGACGCGCCGCCCGCCGGACGCATTCACATGTCAGCGCTGCCAGCTCCACACGCGGCCCTCGGACCCCACGGCGGTGACCGAGCGGGTCGCGGTCGTGAGCACGAGGTTCTGCACGGGCCAGCCCACATGCTCGGAGCGCGTGCAGCGCCAGCCTCCCGGATGCTGCCGCCAGCAGCGGAGCAGGCCGTCGTCGCCGGCCGAGAAGAGCTGGGCGCCGATGAACTCGAGCCCGTGGACCTGACCGCGATAGCCGTGCAGGCGCCGCGGCTTGTCGGCGACGACGCGGTGGTCGAACAGGGCCCAGACGGCGATCGCGGGTCCGTCGTCGGCCGCGGCGAGGAGGGTGCCGGCCGCGCCCCAGGCGACGCGCCGTGCCGGGCCCCCGGGGCCCTCGAGCGTGTGGGCGGCGCCGGTCTCGACGTCCCACAGGCGTACGCCGCCCTCGGCCAGGCCGGCCGCCACGAGGCGCCCATCGGGGCTCGGTGTGGCCCCGAGCAGCTGGCCGGCGGGGTGCTTGAGCCAGCGCACCGAGACCGACTCGCCGATGGCGAGGAGGTGCAGGCCGAAGTCGCCGGCGGCGGCGAGCCGCGCGCTGCCGGGGAGCCAGAACAGGCTCTGCACGGGCCCGGCCAGCGGGACCACGTGGGGCCGCGGCGAGGCCTCCGGGGTGCTCGTCGGTTGGTAGAGGATGGCGGTCTCCCCGGTGGCCGCTGCCAGCCAGGCCCCGCCCGGCGCCCAGGCCAGGTGGGTGATGGGGGTCTCTGTCAGGGATTGCCGCGACAGGCACTGTCCGGTGGTGAGGCAGAAGAGCTGGACGTGGCCTTCGCCATCGGCCACGGCCAGGCGATCGCCGGTCGGGGACCAGGCGAGGCAGCCGGGGACGCCGGAGGGCCCGGTGGGGACGGCCCACGAGGCCAGGGGTTGTCCATGCCGGCCATCGAGGATGATCGCCTTGCCGTCGAGGGTCACGACGGCGAGCTGGCGGCCCGAGGGCGACCAGGCGACCGCGCCGATGGCGCCGGCCAGCGCCAGGCTCCAGCGGTCTCGCAAGACGGGCGCCGGCGACGATGCCGGTGCCGCGGCGGCGGAGGAACAGGGCATGCAACTGTGAGCCGTCGATAGCATCTGGTTCATGACGCGCCTCCATGAGGAATCCGCGCCGGCCCCGCCCCATGTGTGGGTCGGGGCACGAACGCCACAGCCCGCGCCGGCCCAGGACTCCAGTTCGTCTGGGTAGGGGCCGGCGTGCGGACACGATGCGGACAGGCCCATGACATCGCGTCGAAGGGACGACGCGCGTCGGGGCCTCATCTGTTCGGATGGCTAGACGGGGGGGGAGTTCTTGGGGGCGAGGCGGAGGCGGGGGACCGCGTCGGGGAGCCAGGGGGTGATTCGGGTCGGTGTGCGGGGCGGCTCGGGGGCCAGACGGACGATGACCTGTCCGGCCCCTTCGGGGAGCGAGGTCTCTTCGCGCTGGTAGGGACACAGCGAGCAGTGCGCGGCTTCGTGCGACTCTCCGAGCTCGTCCGCCACCAGCTGGTCACTGGTGGGCGGGGCGGCCAGGAGCTCGTGGCTCAGGGCGGCGCCGGTGTGGGCCTGGCCGAGATCGACGGTCTTGCCGTGCTCGAGGCAGATGGTGTGCCGGACCCACCCCTCGTGGGCGTACTCGACCAGGGGGTCGGCCAGCGCCACGCAGGCCAGGAGCGCGGCCAGGACTTGCTGTGTCAGGCGATGGCGCCGGAACGGTCGCCCCCCGTGGCCCTTAGGGCCCGAAGGATGCCGTGGCGTGCGCAGACTCAGCTTCATCTCTGTGACTCAAGGACCGGTCGGTGACCACAGGAAGGTGGGCGCCCCGGCCGCGGTGGTGATCCGTGCCACCAGCGTGTCATGGACCACGATGTTGTGGTCCGTCCTATCAATCAAAACTGGCAGGGACGTCCCCACATTCCCCTCCCCAAGGGCACTGAAGTCGATCACCTTCCACCATGATTGCGGGTCGAGTCGAATGTCAAGCCGCAACGCGGAATCGGTGACGCGGGTGTCCACGCCCGTGACCTGCCGGATCGCACGTAACCCCGCGTATCGCGGCACCACATCGACGTCCGCGATGAACCGGAAGCTGCCCTCCGGCCCTGTCGCCTGCCCTTCGAAGTGCGCCGAATGCCCCTCCGGGGCCATGGGGGCGGCCGTGGGCTCGGCCTGACGGGGGAACCAGGTGTAGGCGAGGTCGTAGCCCACGGACCGGATCTCGCCGGTCACGCCGTTCACCTCTCCGAGCCGCTGTGGGGTCGGGTCGCGCGCGTCGATCACGGCCACGTCGGCGAACTCGTTGAGCGAGGTCGGGCACAGTTCGGCCGAGGCGCCGGCCGTGCTGCAGAAGTAGATCGGCCCGATGCCGACGCGTGCGACGTCGAGCGTGACCTGCCAGTCGCCGACCATGAAGACGCCTCCTGTGCTCTCGCCATAGAGAGGATAGCTCACCGGGGTCTGTGCGGCCGGGCCACAGCCGGGTGCCAGGGTGAGGCCCGCGAGGGCCACGGCCGCCGCGGCCACGGCCCGCGGGGACAGGGACTGTCGATGAAGGGTGTCCATCCGCATCTCCTAGAAGTGGAAGCCCACGGTGCCCATGACCGAGCGCGGCGGGCCGGCGCTGATGTGCTGCACCGGGAGGAGCGAGGGCACGGGCCGCGTGCCCCAGTCCGAGGCGAAGGAGTACGGCACCGCGGCGTAGCGGGTGTTGACGACGTTGAAGACCTGCAGCCCGAGCTCGATGAACCACCAGCGCAGGGCCGCCGACAGATCGAGCAGCGACACGGGCGCGGCCTGCTGGCCATAGGGCAGCGGGCGGGGCGAGAGGAAGGTGAAGCCGAGGCCCGCCCGGCCCTCGAGCTCGTGCTTGCCGAGCTGCGTGATGCGGCGGTTGACGCCCACGTCGGCGCGGATGACGACCGGCGGCACGTAGGGCAGGAGCTGTCCGGGCGCGAAGGCCGGCAGCGGGTTCTCCACCGTGGCCGGCGGGGGGGCGGTGAGCGTGGCGTGCACGTAGGTCACCGACAGCGAGGCCAGGATCCAGTGCAGCGGCCGGGCCACGAGGTAGGCCACCCCGCCCACGCGGCGCGTGGGGCCGATCTGCTCGAGCCGCCCCTCCTGCGGGTCGAAGGCGAGGTCGCGCGACAGGAGGGTGGCGTAGACCGCGCCGTGCAGGGTCAGGTGATCCCCATAGAGGCGCAGGCGGAAGCCGCCCTCGAGCGAGCGCACCTTGGCGAACGGCGCGTTCTCGCCCTCCTCGAGCTGGCGCGGCTGCGGCGAGCGGTACCCTTCGCCGTAGGAGGCGGTCAGGGTGAGGGCCCGCACAGGCTCGGCCTCGGCCGTGAAGCGCGGGCCCCAGGCCACGCCGAGCGCCGTGCGGCGAAAGCCGATGATGTGGTTCTCCTGCTCGGAGGAGGGGGTGAAGTTCCCGAGCCGGTCGTCGATGTCGTAGTAGAGGACGTCGGCGCGGAAGCCGCCGCGCAGGCGGAAGTACTTGGTGAAGCGGAAGTCGCCGTCGGCATAGAGCCCGATGTCGGCGCCGCGGATGCTGGCGTCGACGCGCCGGTCCCAGGTCTCGTTCTGGGGGGCCTGGAGGAGGTTCTGCGCCTGGTCGATGAAGTCGGTGCGGAAGCTGAACCCGGTCTCGAAGGTGCCGCTCAGCCAGGGCGTGGGTTCGAGGCGCCGGGTGCGCTGGGCGAAGCGCGCGCCGAGCGCGATGTCGCGGTGCTCCTGCTCGATGAGGTCGCCGCGGCCGATGAAGTCCGGGCGCTGGCGCGAGCGCTGCGTGTAGCCGGTGAAGTTCTCGCGCAGGCGGAAGGTGGTGAACAGGAACCACACGGCGAAGGTGGTGCGCGCGCCGTTCTGGGCCCGGTGCTCGACGTTGACGGCGAGCTGCGCGCGGGTCGACAGCGCGGACTGCGCGGTGGCCGTGGGATCGGGGTAGCTGTCGTAAAAGCCCACCCGCCCCGCCTGGACGTCGTCGAGCCGCAGGACGCCGGCCAGGCCCGCGCGCCCGCCATAGGCGGCCACGTGGACCACGCCGCGCGTGTCGCCCGAGCCAAAGGCGTACTGGCCGATGGCGCCGCCCGAGAGCGAGCCGCGGTTCTGGCCAAAGCCGCTCGAGCGGCGGATCGAGACCGCGCCGAACGTCTCCTCGGGCTGGCCGCGCGGCGCCCACAGCACGAGCTGGCGGAACGTGCCGAAGCTGCCGAAGTCGCTGTGCAGCTGGAAGCCGCGCTCGGCCACGCCGAGATCGAAGTCCACGCTGCCGGCCACGGCGAAGTCGCCCTGGCGCGGGTCGTAGACGCCCTCGGTCACGCGCAGCGAGCGCACCACCTCGGGGATGACGAAGTTGAGGTCGGCGTAGCCCTGGCCGTGGATGTGGGCGGGCTGGTTGATGGGCACCGGCCCGACCGTGAACTCGATGTCCTGGCCGTGCTCGGCGTCGAAGCCGCGCAGGTACACCTGGTGCGCCACGGCGTCGCCCTCGGGGCGGGCGATGTAGACGCCCGGGGCCGAGCTGAGGAGGTCGCCGGCCGACTGGTGCGGGGCCGCGGTGAGCACGGTGCGGTCGATGACGAAGTCGCTCGTGGCTCGGGGCGGTGGGGGCCGGCGGGTGCGCACGGTGCTCTCGTAGCGCTGCGCGGCCTCGGCCGGCGGCTCCTCGGCCGGCGGCGGCTTGTCGGTCTCGATGTGCGGGTCGGGCGGGGGCGCCGCGGGCGGCGGCGGGGGCGTCTCCGGCTTGGCCGCGGGCTCCGGCGGGTGGCCCGCCAGGGCGAAGCGGAACGGCACCCGCACCTGGCTGACAAAGGGCACGCCGCGGCGCTTGGCCGGGGTGAAACGCCACTGTTTGAGCGCCGCGATGGCGGCGCGGTCAAAGGAGTCGCCCCCGGACTCGAGGACCGACACGGCCGACACGCTGCCGTCCACCTCGATGGTGGCGAGGAGCAGCACGCTCGCTTCCATGTGCTTGCCGAGCTCGTCGGCGGGGTAGATGGCCTTGACGCTCTCGAGCACCGCCGGCGGCGTCACCTCCGGAGCGGGCTGGTCCGGGGACTGGGTGGGACCCTCGGGCGGTGCCTGGGCCTGGGGGGGATCCTGGGGAGACGCGGGCGGCGCCTGGGCGGCGGCCTCTCCCCCCGTGAGCCCGGGGAGGAGGAACGCGGCCAGGACGGCGTAGCAGAGGGAGTTCTTCACGACCCACCTTTCTCGTCGCCCACGGCGCGCAGGAGACAGCGCGCGCGCGCAGGGCGGCACTTCGCTCGTTGGGATGCAAATGAGAGCGAAGCTAGGCGGGGGGTGAGTTCTTGGGGGCGAGGCGGAACAGCGCCCTGCGGGGGCCCGAGGGGACCGCCGCAGGAGGCAGGGCGAAGGCGGTGACGGACGTGGCGCCGCCCACCGTGGGGGCGGTGCAGGGGAGCGGGGAGAGGCGATGGTGGCCGGCGACGGCGCAGTGCTCGTGGGCGTGGCCCGACGGGACGGGCACCGCGCGCAGGAGCCGGCTGGCGTGCTCGGTGGCGAGCATCGCGGCCGGCTGGGGGTACCCCACCTCGACCAGCTCGCCGTGTTCTTCGCAGGCCCGGTGGACCACGCCGCCCAGGTGCGCCAGGGCGAGCAGCCGGCCTGACAGCATCAGGCCGATGACGAAGAGGGCCAGGGCCCGTGAAGCATGTCGGTACTGAAACAACATGCTCCTTATTCCCCTACGCGATTGGCCTGCACGGTGTCAAGCATGCGCTCGTCGTGAAGGGAAGGGGACCGCGCCGGATCAGCGCGGCGTGATCTTGAGGTTGTCGAAGTGCAGCTCCGCCTCCCAGTCGTTGATGGCGAAGTAGGCGTGCTCCGTGCCTTCGAGCGGCGCGGGGTCGTCGAAGGCGAGGAAGGGCTGCCCGTCGATGAGCCAATCGATGTGCGCCCCCTGGCGGGTGATGGTCCAGTGATAGTGGCGCCCGCGCTCGACCCGCGGCGCCTGCCGCGCCTGCCGGTCGGCCCCATGCTCGTTGAGCCGCGCCAGCACCGACAGCGAATTGTGCCAGCCGCCGAAGATGAAGTTGTAGGCCGTCGAGGTGTAGCCGCCGCGGTCGTTGGCGTGCGACTTCCCATCGCCCCAGATCTCCACCTTGATGTCCCCGGCGTCGCCCTCCGACCAGCAATCGAACTCGATGGTGGCGTTGCGCGGGAGGGGGCGCTCGAGCCAGAGCGGGTGGTTGTACGCCTGGCGCGCCACCAGCGCGCCGGCCTCGATGCGGTAGGCGTTCGAGTCCGTGGCCCTCCAGTCCGGCCCGAGCTCGGCCCGCTCGAAGGTCTCCGAGAAGGGGGTGGTGATGGGCGGCAGACCGCCGGGGCCCGCCACCTTCTCGCAGGTGCAGGCCGGCAGGAGGGCGCAGATGCACGCGATACCAAGAGAAATCCGCATGCCTCCTTCGTACCAGCGCCGCCGCGGCGCCTGCAACCTCGGGGTCGCAGGGCGCCGGGCGATCGGGAGCGGGGGGATGCGAGGGACGGCGAGGTGCGGGCGGGGGCGGCGCCTACTTCTCGTAGATCGAGGCCACCTGCTCGCCGTAGCCGTTGTAGAGCAGCGTGGGCCGGCGCTCGCTCGCGCCGATCAAGCGCTCGGTGGCCTGCGACCAGCGCGGGTGCGGCACGCGCGGGTTGACGTTGGAGGTGAAGCTGTACTCGCTCGGCGCGAGCGTGTTCCAGAACGTGGGCGGCTGGTCCGCGACGAACTCCACGCGGACGATCGACTTGGCGCTCTTGTAGCCGTACTTCCAGGGGATCGCGAGCCGCAGCGGCGCCCCGTTCTGTTTGGGCAGGTCGTGCCCGTAGATCCCCACGCAGGCGAAGGCGAGCTCGTTGGTCGCCTCGGTCATCGTGAGCCCTTCGAAGTACGGCCAGGGGTACCACTTGGCGCGCCGCTGCAGCGGCGCCTCGTCGGGCTTCATGAAGGAGATGAAACGCACGAACTTGGCCGAGGAGAGCGGCTGGGCGAGCTCGATCATCTTCTTCAAGGGGAAGCCGATCCATGGCACGGCCATGGACCAGGCCTCGACGCAGCGATGGCGATAGAGCCGCTCCTCGAGCCCCATCTTCTTGACCAGATCGGCGACGTCGATGGTGAACTGCTTCTTCACCAGGCCGGCGAAGGTGACGGCCCAGGGGGTGATGGTGAGCGCCTGGGCCAGCTCGGCCACGTCCCCCTTGTCCTCCGAGAACTCGTAGAAGTTGTTGTAGGTCGACACCACCTGCTCGTTGGTGATGGGGCGGTCGAGCACGTACTTCTTGTTGTGCTTGTAGCCGGACGACAGCGTCTTGGTCGGGGCCGCGAGCTTGTCGGCGCGCGCACAGCCGAGCTTGGCCAGCACCGCGCCGGCGATCGTTCCAGTGCCAAGGACGCGCAGGAAATCACGCCGGCCGAGGTAGGCGGACTCGGGCGTGGCGTCACGTTCGGGCAAGTACCAGGGGGGGCGGATCACGATGGGCATCGATTCCTCACAGGCTAGGTCCCTTCAGACCTCCATCATAGTACGAGCGAGGGAGCCCATCGTTTCGACTCCCATCGAGAATGCGCCTCCCGCGGTCGCTCCTGACGATGGACGCGCGGAATTTTCCTGTCCGCTCGCTCTTCCTCCCGCCCCCTGATCCAAAAAGCGCCGCTGTCAAAAAAAAAGCGTACCCCCCGAGACCTCGGAGAGCGGTGGATCGTATCCCTCCTGCATAAGGGGTCAGAGGCGCTGCGATCGAGGCAGCAGGTCTGGCGGCTTTCACCCGAGAGGAGCCCCGCTCGGGTCGCAACGATGCGGCCACCGATCTGTTCGCGGCAGCGCCAGGTGCAACCTTCATTGGAGGAATCGATGAGTCGTCCGTTGTCCCGCATCGTCGCTGCAAGCCGGCAGCTCGGCCTCATGGCGCTCCTTCTCGCCGCCTGCCAGTCGGGCCCCCCCACGGGGGCCGTACGCCTGGCGGTCTCGTCGCCGCCGGGCCCGGTCGCTCGCATCTCGGTCACCTCGTCCGGTCCGGAGCTGCCGGCCGCGAGCATCGATCTCGAGCGCAACGGGAACGTCTGGGGCGGCGTCCTCGGCGCCATCCCGGCGGGGAACGACCGCACCTTCCAGGCCCAGGCCTTCGACGCCGCCGGCACTCTCCTCTTCCAGGGCCAGACGAGCGGCGTCCAGATCGTGGCCGACCAGGTGGTCCTGGTGGCCATCTACATGCAGGAGCTCTCGCCGCCGCCGCCCTATACCAACGAGGCCCCGGTCATCGACTCCCTCGTGGCCTCGCCCATCACCGTGACGGCCGGCGGCACGGTCCAGCTCACCGCCGCGGCCCACGATCCCAATCAGGGCGACACGCTGAGCGTGTCCTGGAGCGCGGACACCGGCGCCTTCGCCGACCCCGCGGCGCTCGACACCGGCTGGAGCGCGCCCACCACCCCGGGCATCGTCTCGCTCACCCTCACCGTGACCGACTCGCAGCAGGTGGCCACCTCGCTCACGGTGCAGGTCAACGTCGTCGCCGCCGGTGGCGGCGAGGGCAGCGCCCAGATCGACATCCAGTTCAACACGAGCCCGGTCATCACCCGGGTTCTCGCCAACCCCACCCGGTTCGAACCCGGCCAGCTCTCCCAGGTGAGCGTGACCGCCAGCGATCCCGATGGCGACAGCCTGACCTACTCGTGGGCCTCCGACTGCCCCGGCTACTTCCCCTACGGCGGCGGCGCCGCCTCCCAGTTCATCCCCTTCGGCCTCCCCCCGGGGGCGTGCAACAACTGCCGGCTCCACGTCACCGTGACCGACAGCCGCGGCGCCAGCACGACCGGGACCCTGGCGGTGTGCATCGCCTTGAACTCGGTGCAGCGGTTCCCGCCGTCGGTCGTGCGCACCTATCAGTCGAGCCTCAACGTCCTGCCCGGACAGACCGTGACCTTCGGCGTGACGGCCAGCGATCCCCAGGGCAGCAGCCTCTCGTTCGGCTGGGGCGCCACCGCCGGCGTGCTCGGCAACGCCGCGAGCCCGGACGCCGTGTCGAGCCGCACTGACTGGACCGCGCCGAACTGCGCCGGGAGCCTCGGCGCGCCCACGGTCACGGCCACCGTCACCAACGCCTACGGCCTCAGCGTGGCGCGCACCTTCACGATCACGGGCCTCCCGCCCTGCGCGGGCGGCGGCCAGCTCGACGTGATCGCCGGCCAGTACGGCGGCGCCGGCAGCCTCGACGGCACCGGCACGAGCGCCCGCTTCAACAACCCGGGCGGCGCGGTCTACGACGGCGCCGGCGTCCTCTACGTCGCCGACACGAGCAACTACACCATCCGTAAGGTCGTGCTCGCCACGGGCGCCGTCACCACCTTCGCCGGCCGCCCCGGCGGCTATGGCCTGCTCGATGGCGTCGGCGCCGCCGCCCGCTTCGCCAACCCGCAGGGCCTCGCCCTGGACGGCGCCGGCAACCTTTACGTCGCCGACGCCAACACCATCCGCAAGGTGGCGCTCGCCACGGCCGAGGTCACCACCATCGCCGGCAGCCCGTACGGCTACGGCAGCATCGACGGCATCGGCCCGAGCGCCAGCTTCACCTCCGCCGAGGCGCTCGCCCTGGACGGCGCGGGCCACCTCTACGTGGCCGACGGCTACGGCAACACCATCCGCCGGGTCGACCTCGCCACGGCCGAGGTCACCACCATCGCCGGCAGCCCGTACGGCTACGCCAGCATCGACGGCATCGGCGCGAGCGCCGGCTTCGCCAACCCGCGCGGCATCGCCTACGACGGCGCCGGCAACCTCTTCGTCGCCGACGCGGGCTCGAACGTCCTGCGCAAGATCGTGATCGCCACGGCCGAGGTCACCACCGTGGCCGGCAACGCCTACACCTATGGTGCCGCCGATGGCATCGGCCCGGCCGCCCTGTTCGTCAACCCGAGGGGGCTCGTGGCCGACGGCGCCGGCAACCTCTACATCGCCGACTACGGCAACTACACCGTCCGCAAGATGGTGATCGCCACGGCCGAGGTCACCACCGTGGCCGGGGCCTTCTACAGCCCCGGCAGCACCGACGGCATCGGCTCGGCCGCCCGCTTCTACTACCCGACCGGCCTGGCCCTGGGCGCGGGCAGCCTCTTTGTCACCGACGGCTACAACCAGACGCTGCGGCAGGTGGCCGTCGCCACCGGGCAGGTCACCACCCTGGCCGGCCGGCCCCCGGTGCAGGGCAACGTCGATGGCATCGGCGTGAGCGCCCGCTTCTCCGCCCCCGCGGGCGCCGCCTCCGACGGCGCGGGCAACCTGTTCGTGGTCGACGGCAACAACCGCGTCATCCGCCAGATCACCGTGGCCACCGGCCGGGTCACCACCCTGGCCGGGAACCCCTACTACTACGGCAACGTCGATGGCATCGGCACGAACGCCGCCTTCGCCAACCCGGCCGGCATCGCCTACGACGGCGCCGGTACGCTGTTCGTCGCCGATCCGGGCAGCAACACCATCCGCCGGATCGTGATCGCCACCCGCGAGGTCACCACCCTGGCCGGGAGCCCCTACGCCTACGGCAACATCGACGGCATCGGTCCGGCCGCCGCCTTCGGCAACCCGCAGGAGCTGACCGCTGACGGCGCCGGCAACGTCTATGTCGCCGACAGCGGGAATCGCACGGTGCGGAAGATCGTGGTCGCCACCGGCGAGGTCACCACCCTGGCCGGGAACCCCTACAATTATGGCGACATCGATGGGATCGGCGCGAACGCGGGCTTCAGCTACCCGTACGCCATCACGACCGATCGCGCGGGCCACCTGTTCGTCGTCGATCGCAGCAGCCAGACGCTCCGCAAGATCGGGATCGCCAGCGGCGAGGTCACCACCCTGGCCGGGATCGCCTACGGCTCCGGCAGCGACGATGGCATCGGTGCGGCCGCCCGCTTCTCCTCGCCCCAGGGCGTGGCCTACGACGGCGCCGGCAACCTCTATGTCGCCGATGCCGGCAACCATGCCCTGCGGCGCGTCGCCATCGCCACCGGCGAGGTGACGACCGTCCTCGGGCGGTCGGACGCGGGCGGCGTGAGCACGGGCCCCATCGCCTCCGCCACGCTCAATGCGCCGCGCGGCCTGGCCTTCGTGGTCCCGGGCATCCTCGCCATCGCCGAGCAGGCCGAGAACTCGATCCTCGTGGCGAGCGGCCTGTGAGCCCCTGCCCTCTCACCTAGCCTGTTCCTGCCGCACCGCCGCATCCGCTCACATGGTGCCGGCCAAGAGATGTTCGGCCGGCACCCCCTCCAAGCGATAGAACCTCCCCTTAATCTCCCACTCCGCGGAATCAGCTTCATCCGCTGGTTTGCGCAGGCGCTACCATCTATCATCCTGGCCATTAGCTGATCCTAACGAAGGCGTGACATATGGACCCGTGGAAGCTCGGCCCCGGCTTGCTGGTGGCCGGGCGGTTCGAGATCGAGAGCCTGGTGCGCAGCGGGGGCATGGGGAAGCTGTTCCGTGCCCAGGATCGCGAGACCGGGGGGCAGGTGGCGCTCAAGATGCTTCACCTGCCCGCGGCGAGTGACTGGGCGCTGCCGCGCTTTACCGGGGAGATGACGCGGCTCGCCGGGCTCCGGCACCCGGGGATCGCCCGTCCCGTGGCGTACGGTGAGACGGAGCAGGGGGAGCTGTACGTGGCCACGGCGTGGCTCGAGGGCGAGGACCTGGCGCGGCGGCTCGGGCCAAGGCCGCTGCGCGTGAGCGAGACGCTGGCGCTGGCGCGCCAGGTGGCCGAGGCGCTGGCGCTCGCCCATGCCGAGGGGCTCGTGCACGGGGATCTCAAGCCGAGCCGACTGTTCCTGTGTGCCAGCCCCGGCCCGCCAACCGATCCCGATCCAATGATGGTCGGGCGGATGGAAGCCGCGATGGAGGGCGTGACGCTGCTCGGGTTCGGGCTGCCGCGCGGCAACCTGTCGGCGCGGACGGTGACCGGCTCGGGGGAGATCGTGGCCCAGCTGCGCTATGTGGCGCCCGAGCAGGTGCAGAGCGCCGATCCTCCCGGCCCGCAGGCGGACATCTTCGCGCTCGGCTGCGTGCTCTTCGAATGCCTGGTGGGGGCGCCGCCGTTCACGGGGGAGCACGCGGGAATCCTGCTGGCGCAGAGGCTCTCGGGCGAGGTGCCGCTGCTGCGGCAGATGCGGCCGGAGCTGCCCGTGGCGCTCGAGCAATTGCTGGGCGCCATGATGGCCCCGTCGCCCGCGGTGCGGCTCGCCCAGGGCGGCGAGCTGCTGGCGGCGCTGGCGAGATTGGAGCTCGAGCCCCGGCAACTCGAGCTCGTGCCGGCCGCGGTCACGAGTCCGCCGTTGGCGGCCCGATCGTCAGGCTCCGCCGGCGGCTACGTGGGGGTGCCCAGGGAGCGGCGGATGGTGAGCCTGATCCTGGCGCTCCCGCCTGCGACCGGGGCGGGG
>DATAGU010000013.1:0-34789 GCA_036263495.1 Polyangia bacterium
ATCTTCGATGGCGGGGGCGCGCCGCCGATGGCCGCGCCGTCCGGGGGACTGTCGCCGCTGACCGAGCAGAAGACGGTCATTTTCGACGGCGGAGGTGCGCCGCCGATGGCCGCGCCGCCCGGGGGGCTGCCGCCGATGGCCGAGCAGAGGACGGTCATCTTCTCCGATCCTTCTTCACCGGGAGGCGCCCCGCAGGTGCCCGGTGCGCCGGGCTCTTCCTTTGGGGGGGCTGGTGGAGGCGGGTTCTGGGACAACGCCACGAGGGGCATGGCGCCGACGCCCGGCGGCGCCGCGGCCGGCGGCGCTGCGCAGCGGACGATGATGCTCGATGCGCCGCAGTCTCTCGGACCCCCGGGTCAGCCCTCGCAGCCTCCGGCCCAGGCCGCGGCCATGGCCGGGGTGCGATCCTTCCCCCCCGCAGCCGCACCCCTGCGGAGCAAGCGCTGGATGCGGTGGTTGATGGGGACGGGACTCATGATCGGCACCGCGGTGTTGACGCTGGTGGTGTCGGCATATGCCTTGCCGGCAGAGCGCTTCCGTCCGAAGGAGCCGCCGCCGGTGGTGGTGAAGAAGGCCCGCATGGAGGTCTCGAGCGTGCCGAGCGGCGCCTCGATCACGATCGATGGCAAGCCCTGGCCCGACAAGACGCCGACGCGCATCGAGGGTGTGGTCGGGCAGAGGGTGCACATCGAGTGTCGGCTCGACGGTCAGCTGGGGAGGACGGACGTCGAATTCTCCGAGGATCCGCCGCCGATCGAGATCCCGCTGACGCCCGACCCCAAGGCACAGAAGGCGCGTCCCGCGCCACCGCCGGACGACGAGGAAGAGCCGCCGCCGCCGCCCGCCTCCAAGCGCCCCACCAGCAAGCCTTCGCATCGATCGTCGCACCACCGGTAGCGACCCGCACCGGCGCTTCCTCACCCGAGGACAGCTCCCCCTGAGATGAGTGGCCTTTCGAGGTGCCTGATGGCACCTCGCATACGCTGCTGGCTGCGGTGTCGCGGGGGGTTTGAGAGTTGACAGTGAGGGGCTAAGGGGCGGGCGGGGGAGGCGGGCCTACTGCTGGGCGATCTTGGGGCGCGAGATCTGGAGCGGCTTGGGCGGGGCGTGCGTGTGATTGTCGATGTTGATGGAGCACAGCGAGCCGCACATGGTGCACACGCGCGAGTCGGCGGCCTCGGAGGTCTCCTTGTAGCGCCGCGACTTGTCGGGGTCGAGGGCGAGCATGAACATGCCCTCCCAGTCGAGCGCCTTGCGGTAGCGCGACATCATGTCGTCCCAGGCCTGCGCGCCCTTGACGCCCTTGATGAGGTCGCCCGAGTGCGCGGCGATGCGGGTGGCGATGACGCCGTCGATGACGTCCTGCTTGTCGGGCAGGCGCAGGTGCTCGGCCGGGGTGACGTAGCACAGCATGTCGGTGCCGGCGCCCGCGGCGATGGCGCCGCCGATGGCGCCGGTGATGTGGTCGTAGCCCGGGGCCACGTCGGTCGACAGGGGGCCGAGGACGTAGAACGGGGCCCCTTCGCAGATCGACTTCTGCAGCTTGACGGTGGCCTGGATCTCGTCGATGCGCACGTGGCCCGGACCCTCGACCATGACCTGGCAGCCGCGCTCGCGCGCCCGCTGCACGAGTTCGCCCAGCACGAGGAGCTCGGCGATCTGGCCGCGGTCGTGGGCGTCGTGGTTGCCGCCCGGGCGCAGGCCGTCACCGAGGGAGAAGGTGACGTCGTACTTGAAGAAGATGTCGCACAGCCGGTCGAACTGTTCGTAGAGCGGGTTCTCGCGGCCGGTCTTCTGGATCCAGGCGGCGAGGAGGGCGCCGCCGCGGGACACGATGCCGACCAGGCGCTGATCCTCGCGCAGGTGGCGCACGGACTCGCGGGTCACGCCGCAGTGGACGGTCATGAAGTCCACGCCCTGCTGAGCCTGCTTCTCGATCACCGCGAACAGCTCCTCGGGATCCATGCGCAGGATGGAGCCCTCGGAGGCGGCCTGGTAGATGGGCACGGTGCCGAGCATGACCGGGCAGCGCTTGATGAGCTCGACGCGGATCTGGTCGAGGTCGGCGCCGGTGGACAGGTCCATCACCGAGTCGGAGCCGAAGCGGATGGCGGCGTGGAGCTTCTCGAGCTCTTCGTGGACGAGGTTGTGGAAGCCGGAGGCGCCGATGTTGGCGTTGATCTTGGTCCGAAGGCCCGTACCGATGCCGATGGGACGGAAGTCATGGTGGATGTTCTTTGGGATGACGATGGTGCCCCGTGCGACACCTTGCCGGACGAATTCCGGATCGAGCCCTTCATCCTCGGCGACCATGCGCATCGCATCGGTGATGGTTCCTTGGCGCGCCAAAGAGAGTTGTGTGGCCATCGTTTGACCCCTAACTGCCGACCGCTGGTCGGCGAAATGAACCGGAATCTAGCGGTCGCTCGGTCCTACGTCAACGCAGTTTTTCTCGCCGCTGCGAGGCTGCGGCGCCGGGATTTGGGGGGGTTTGCGCGGTGGTGAGGGCCGTGTTACGTGGCGGCGGTGCCCCGCTCCGGAACGCTCTCGCTCGCGCTGCTCCTGGCTGCTCTTTCGCCCCCGCTCTCCCTCGTCGGCTGCTCCTCCAAGGGGTCGTCCGCGGGCCAGGGGCCGGTCGACGGGCCGGGGCTGTTCTCGGCCACGTGCGCCAAGTGTCATGGCGAGGCGGGTCATGCCGACACGCCGCAAGGGCAGCTCGTGGGCGCCAAGGACCTCACGCGCGAGGAGGCGCGGCGCATGTCCGATGCCGACATTCGCCACCAGATCGTGACCGGCAAGGGCCGCATGCCGGCCTTCGGTCCGGTGCTGAGCGACGCCGAGATCGATGCGCTGGTCCTGGAAGTGCGGAAGCGGCAGCGATGAGAGCGGCTTGCAGCTGACATAGCGATTCGCTTTGTCAGGCGCGCGCGGGGGCGGTAGCCTGGCGGGCGTGAAAAGTACTGCGGCGGGCGATATGTTGAACCAGCTCATCCGCGGGGCGCGGGTGCTCATCGTGGATGATGACCGGATCCAGTGCGAGCACATGGCGCGCCTGGTGTCGGAGTGGCAGGCCCGGCCGTTCACGGCGCAGACCCTGGCCGAGGCGCTGCGCCTGTTCCGGGACGTGCATCCGGACGTCGTGCTGCTCGACGTGATGATGCCGCACGTCGACGGCTACAAGATGGCGCAGATGTTCAAGCGCGACGCGGCGTTCACCCCGGTGATCCTGCTCACGGCGCTCGACGACATCGACTCGAAGCAGCGCGGGCTGGCGGCGGGAGCGGACGAGTTCCTCATCAAGCCCGTCAACGTGCTGGAGCTGCAGATCCGGATGTCCTCGATGCTGCGCATCAAGCGGCTGGCGGACGAGCTCGAGCGCGCCAACAAGGAGCTGGCGGCGCTGGCGACGACCGACGCGCTCACGAAGGTGGCCAATCGCCGCATGCTGGATCAGCGGCTGCTCGAGGAGTTCGAGCGCGCGCGCCGCTACCTGCGGCCGCTGGCGCTCCTGGTGGTGGACGTGGATCACTTCAAGTCCGTCAACGACACGTACGGGCATCAGGTGGGGGATCGCGTGCTCACCGAGGTGGCGTGCTCGATCCAGGACACGATCCGGAAGAGCGATCTGGTGGGGCGCTTCGGCGGCGAGGAGTTCGTGGTCGTGGCGCCGGAGACGCCGGCGGCGCCGGTGCGCAGCCTGGGGGAGCGGATCCGGCTCAACATCCAGAAGCGCACGGCGGCGGCCAAGGACGCGGGGCTGCCCACCGTGACCGCCTCACTCGGCGCCGCGACCACGGAGCTCAACGTGGACACCGTGGCCGAGCTGCTCAAGCGGGCCGACGAGGCGCTCTATGAGGCCAAGCAGGCCGGACGCAACCGGGTGATCGTGGCGACGTGAGGGTCGGGCTCGGCCGCCCTACCGCGGTGGGGCCGGAGAATGACACGCCGCTTTGACGGGCCGGGCTGCGGCAGGTCATAATCAGGCCGTGCGACGGCTTTTACTGATCGGCGCGACGGTGCTCATGGCCGGCCTCTCCCCGGGCTGCACGCGCGGGCGTACCCCTGCCCGACCGGGTGAGGAGGCCTCCCGTTCGGCGCTGCGTCCAACGACGGCGGGTGAGGGGCACGGCAAGGGAGATCTCGCGGATCCGGCAGCGACCGCGGCGAATACCGAGCCGCCCCCGCTCGTGCGCTGCTTTCCGGGCGACACCGCGCTCGATGCGGTGCGTCCCCTGTCCACCTTGCTCGAGCACGCGGCCGAGCGCTTCGATCACGGAGACTACCGGGTGGCGCTGGCGTGCGCCGAGGAAGCGGCGCGCCTCGAGCCGCGCTCGGTCGAGGCCCATCACGACCGCGCGGCGGCGCTGCTCGAGCTCGGGCGGAAGGAGGAGGCGCAAGCCGCCTTCACCCGCGCGCTGGCGCTCGATCCCGACGATCCCGAGACGCTGGCGGGCGCGGCCGACCTCTACATCAATCACCTGCCGGTCTCGAACGATCACACCGAGACCGGGCTCGAATACGCGCGGCGCGGGGCGCGGCGCCTCAAGCGGGGTCGGGACCGCGAGCTGGCGGGGCGGCTCGGCCTGCTCGCGGGCCAGGCGCTCAACGATCTCGGCCGCTCGCGCGAGGCGCTGACCGCGCTCGATGCGGCCCTGCCCATGGCGCCCGACGACCTCCGCATCCGCTACGAGCGCGGGGTGGCGTTCTTCGAGATGTGCCAGTTCGAGGAGGCGCGCCGCAGCTTCGCCGAGGTGATCGAGCGCAACCCCTCCGATGCCTGGGCGCACCATCAGCTCGGCCTCGTGCTCGAGCGCCTCGGCGACGGGGCGGGGTCGGAGCGGGAGCTCGCGCGGGCGCGTTCGCTCGCCCCCGGTGAGTTCGCGGCGCCGGTGCTGCTGCCCCCCGAGGACTTCCGCTCCCTGGTGGACAAAGAGGCGTCCCGGCTGCCGGCGGCGCTGCGCAACGATCTCGGGATGGTCCACCTCGAGACCGCGGACCTCCCGGACACGACCGATCTCACGGCCGAGCAGCCGCCGCTGAGCCCGACCATCCTGGGACTCTTCCGCGGCACCCCGCTCGGCGACCCGCAGGACGCCAGCGAGCTGCGGACCATCATCCTCTATCGCAAGAACCTCGGCCGCGCGGTCACCTCGCGCGAGGAGCTGGTGGCGCAGGTGCGCACCACGCTGCTCCATGAGCTCGGCCACCTCCACGGCGAAGACGACGAAGAGCTGCGGGCGCGGGGCCTGGAGTAGCGCGCCGACGCATCGGAGCCCCCCCATGGGATGGATGGGAGGCACCGGCCCGGCGGCGCGCGTCGGCGCTTCCGAGGCTCCGACGGGTTTACCGGGAGCACGGGCGAAGCTACAGTACGTTGATGAATCGCTTCGCCTGGGGCTCTGCCGCCGTACTCGGTCTCATCCTGCTCTCTCCGGTCACGGGCTGCGCCGCGCGGCTCCGCACGGCCAAGCCGCAAGCGCCCGCGCAGGCCAAGTCGGCCGAGTCGGGTCCGGCCCTCACGAGCGAGGACGAGTACACCCGGGCCCGCTCGGAGTACGACGCGCTCGAGATCGGCGACCCGCGCCGCGCGGCGCTGCGGGAGCGCCTGGCGCAGTGGCTGCTGGCCCAGGTGCGCAGCCACCTCGATGTCGAGAACAGCGAGCAGGCGTTCGAGCGCTTCCAGCAGGCGCTCACGCTGTGGGACGCGTCGGAGATCTCGACGCGGACCGGGCGTCTATCGCCCCTCGAGGAGCGCCTCTACCAAGCCGCGCAGGCGGTCGAGCAGATCTTCCGCCGGCGCGGCGCGCACGAGCAGGTGTTGAGCGCGCTGGCCGTCGAGCGTTCGCTCCGGCCTGACGACGCGGGGGCGCGCGAGCGCTGGCAGCTGGTGCGGAGCTGGCTGCTCAGCCAGGGGGCTTTCGAGGACGGCGCGCGGCAGCGGCTCATCGACGACCTCATGACCGCGGCGGCGACCTGGCCGGCGCGCTTCGTCATCGACGAGCTGGCCACGCTCTATCTCGACGCCCGGGACGAGGGCCGGGGTCTTGGTCGACGGGGCCTGCGGGGGGGGCGGTTGGATCTGTCGCAGCTGCGCCGCCTGCAGCAGGAGAACATCCCGCTCGCACACCGCCTCGCGGCGCTCTATCTGCGCGTCTCGGATCTCAACGGCGCCGCCGAGGCGGTGCGCAAGCTCGGCGGGCGCGACGAGGACGACGAGGAGCTGCGCAACCTCATCGCCGGGTACGCCGGCGCGCAGGGCACGCCACGGCAGGCCTTCGAGCTGGCGCAGCAGATGCTGCGCACCCAGGATCTCAACGTGTCCGGTCGGATCTGCCGCGACGCGACCCGACGGTTCCCCACCGCCGTCGAGCCCTGGCTGTGTCTCGGCACCATCGCCGAGCAACAGGGGCGGGTGCTGGTGGCGCTGCGCGCCTTCGAGGAGCTGTGGCGGCGCACGCCGGATCGGCGGGAGGTGTGGGAGGAGCTGGCCAAGCTACACGAGTTCCGTCTCTTCCAGCTGGCCAGCGGCAGTCGGCTCGACGAGCTCCTGACCGAGCTCCAGCGCGTCGAGACGTTCCACGCGCGGGCCCGCGAGCGGTTCCCGCAAAAGCCGCTCGTCCCCTCGCTGGCCGGGGCGTACTTCGAGGTGGGGCGGGGGTTCTACAACGCCGGTCGCATCGCCGACGCGCTGCGCTACTGCGAGCGTTCGCTGACCGTGGAGCCGACCGCGCAGGCGCTCGAGCAGATGGCCCTCATCGCCGTCAAGAAGGGCCAGGGGCGCGAGGCGGTCACGCTCTATCTACGGGCGCTGACCGAAGCCGCGGACATGGCGCCGACGCTGCAGCAGCGCTACTGGAGCGCCAAGCTGCATCAGGGGTTGGCCGATGCCCTCGAGCTGCAAGGCGACAGCAAGGCGTCCCTCGAGGCGCGCCGCAAGTCCGTGGTCGACTGGGAGCTGCTCCTGCGGGGGCAGCGGGCCGAGCAGGAGCGGCGCCAGGGGTCCTTGGGCGCGGAGGACATCGCCGAGGCCGAGCTCGAGCGCGGCAAGCAGCTCTATCTCCTCGGGCAACGGGAGGCGGCGCTGCTCGCCTTCGAGCGCGCCGTGGACAGCGCGCCGAGCCGCGGCCCGACGTACGTTGATCTACTCGCCTTCCTGGTGCCGCGCGGTGAGCGTGAGGAGGCCCTCGACACCTACCATCGCGCGCTCGGGCGCTCCGAGGTCTCCGACGATCTCAAGGTCTACTGCAGTATATGGATGATCGACCTCGACCGGCGCGCCGGCGAGCCCGAGGACCCGCTGGCCCAGGCCTTCCTCGCGGGGCAGCGCGGCGGGCAATGGCAGAGCTGGCTCGCGCAGTGGATGATCGGGCGGATCACCGATGCCGAGCTCGAGCGGCACGCCGACAACACCCCCAAGCGGGCCGAGGCCGCCTTCTACCGCGCCATGCGGCACGTCGAGCGGGGTGAGCTCGAGAAGGCGCGCGCGCTGTGGCGCCAGGTCATCGACACGCAGATGATGGCCTTCTTCGAGTACGACATGGCGTCCTACTACCTGCGCTATGGCACGCGTCGGCCCCTGCCCGGGGAGACCATGATCGCCACGCCGGCCCCGCCGGCCTCGCCGGATACGTCGCAGAGCCCCAAGGCTCCGAACCAAGACGCGCTCGGGCAGTGAGCGCGACGCCGGACGGCCGCGCTACCCCGAGAGAGGACACGATCCTCTCGCGTGCCCGCCCCCACTCTCCCGTGCTACACTCGGCGTGGGATGAGGTTGGCGATCAAACGAATCCCCATCGTCGCCTCCTGGGTGGCGATGTCCGCGATGGTGCTCGCGGCCCTGCTCGCCTCCTCCCGGGCGACGGCACGCCCCAGCCTCGCCCCTGATCAGGTCAAGGGCCTGGTCGACCGCTGGGAGGTGCTCTCCTTCAGCGATCCGGTCGGCGACGGCATCGTCCAAGGCAAGGCCATCGGCTACTTCCACGTGCCGGCCGAGCAGGTGTTCCGCGTCGTCACCGACTACCAGCACTATCCCGAGTTCGCGCCGCGCATCTCCTCGGTGCAGGTAGTGGATCGCCAGGGTGATCGACGCGCCTTTGTGCGGCTGCAGACCGACCTCCCCTGGCCGGTCTCGGATGCCTGGGTCTACGCCCAGTTCGAGCACGAGCAGCTCGCCGACGGCGGGTACCGCATTCGCTTCTGGCAGATTAAGGGATCGATGAAGCGGTACTACGGCACCATCCTCATCGAGCCCTGGGTGCAATACGACGACGGTGGTGGCGAGTGTTCCGTCACCTACGAGCTGGTCGCCGAGCCGGCCACGTCTCTCGCGCCCAAGCGCTACATCAACCACAAGATCGTCGACGCGACGTCCAAGTGGGTCCACGCGCTGCGCCTGCACATCAACCAGCTTCGTGCCGCAGGCCGCCTCCATCCGACACTCCGCGCCGCGCCCGACCTCGTGCCCCTGGGAGGCGCGCGTCGGCCCGTGCGGACAGAAGACGTCGCCCACGCCAAGTAGCAGGCGCGTCGCGTTCTACAGGTTGACAACCAATCGCTGTCGCGTAGACTGATTCGCGCTTTCGGCGCCTTCGCCAAGCTGGTAAGGCAACGGACTGCAAATCCGTCATTCTCCGGTTCAAATCCGGAAGGCGCCTCCGCAAACGTCCCGGTCCCCAACCTGGGACGTTTTTTTTTGCCCCCCGCAGCATCTACTCAGCCCGTGGATCCCCGCAGCATCTATCCAGCGTGTGCGAGGTCACTGATGTGCAGGGCCCTGAGCGCGACTCCGCAGGCACCGACGGCATCGTCCAGCCCAAGGACATCAGCGTGAGCCGAGGACCCCAGAGCGCGGAGCGGCCCTGCACATCAGTGACCTCGCGGTGAACGCAGTTCCGGCGGGAGCCGCCCCTCAGGGCGGAAGGGAAAACTGATCGGGGATGGACTTGAACTGAAGAGCGAGTAGCGGAGACGGGGAATTTACAAAACTACAGGCCCGAGCCGCAGAGCGGATCCTTGTCCGGATCGCAATTCTGCTTGCTGCCGCCCTTAGGCTTGGAGCCCCCGCCGGCGGCGACCGACTTCGGACGCGGCGCACGCTGCCGGATCACCTGCTCCTGCTGCTCTTCCTTGGCCTTCTTCTCGGCCAGGAGGCGCGCGCGCTCGGTTTCGTCCTTGGCGTTCTTGATCTTCTCGTCGTACTCGGACTGCAGGTCCGCCTTCACCTTGTCGATGGCCGCGGCGATGGCGCGCTGCTGCGCCTCCTCGGCCCTGCGCGCCTGCTCCGCCTCGCGCGCCGGCATCACCACCATGAACACGTAGAGCAAAGCGCCCGCGGCCAGCGCGACCACGCCGCCCACGCCACCCAGGATGAGACCGACAGGCGCCTTCTTGGTCTGCGCCTTAGCCTGAATCTCGGCCTGGATACGAGTCGCTTCGAGCTTGGCCTGGGCCTCGATGCGGGCCCGACGCTCAGCCTCCTCGAGCCGGAGCTGCTCCTCACGGAGCTGGCGCTCCTTCTCCGCCTCGATCGCCGCGATGCGATCCTGCTCCTCGCGAATGCGGCGCTCCTCCTCCTCCTGGATCCGCTGCCGCTCCTCCTCCTCGGCACGACGCTGCGCCTCAATGCGCTCGCGCTCCGCATCTTCCTCTTGCTTGATGCGGTCCGCCTCGATGTTGCGCAGTTCCTTCAGAGAAAACAGGACTGAGTTCTCACGCCGTTCGGACATCCCGTGGGCTCCTCTTGGTAGTGCTGGGTCGACCGCCGCGCAGGAGTATATCCCAAGCGAGCCAGCGGCGCCAAGGGTTCGCCAGGCCAGAGCTTCTTGAAGTGCGCCGCCCTGCGACTAGAATACCGCGGCAACGTCCGCACGCCACATCGGCAGCCCATCCTGGTCTGGCCAAGGCGTCGGAGTTGCACCTGTGGGGAGACCGACTCCCAGGAGCAAACCGGATGGCGCTGCTTGAGAAGATCAAGAAACACGAAGCACAGGTGGCGGTGATTGGCATTGGCTACGTAGGTCTGCCTCTGGCCACCGAGATGGCCCGTGCGAACTTCCGCACCGTGGGCTACGACAAGTCCGAGGAGAAGGTCGCGTCGCTCAACGCTGGCCGCTCCTACATCAAGGACGTCCCCGACAGCGTACTCGCCCCCCTCGTCAAGAGCGGACGCCTGTCAGGGACCACCAACCCCGACGTCTTGGCCCAGTCGGACGTGGTCATCATCTGCGTGCCGACGCCCCTCAACAAGACCAAGGAGCCCGACAACGGCTTCATCATCGCTGCCGCGGACGACCTCAAGTCGCGCCTCCACCGCGAGCAGCTGATCATCCTCGAATCGACCACCTTCCCCGGCTTCACCCGCGAGATCCTCCTGCCCAAGCTGCAGGAGTCGGGGCTCAAGGTGGGCCAGGACTTCTACCTCTGCTTCTCGCCCGAGCGCGTCGACCCGGGCAACGCCCACTACCACACCAAGAACACGCCCAAGGTCGTGGGCGGCGCCACGCCGCGCTGCCTCGAGGCCATCCAGACCATGTACGGCGAGGTCCTCGACCGCCTCGTCCCCGTGTCGTCCACCGACGCGGCCGAGATGGTCAAGCTCCTCGAGAACACCTTCCGCGCCGTCAACATCGGCCTCGTCAACGAAGTCGCCATCATGAGCGAGAAGCTCGGCCTCGACTCCTGGGAGATCATCGAGGCCGCGGCCACCAAGCCGTTCGGCTTCATGCCCTTCTACCCCGGGCCGGGCCTCGGCGGGCACTGCATCCCCGTGGATCCGCTGTACCTGTCGTGGAAGCTCAAGACCCTCAAGTACGAGGCGCGCTTCATCGAGCTGGCCGACGAGATCAACACCCACATGCCGCACTTCGTGGTGGAGCGCGTGACCGACGCGCTCAACAGCGAGCGCAAGGCCGTCAACGGCTCGCGCATCCTCGTCCTCGGCGTGGCCTACAAGCGCGACATCGACGACCTCCGCGAGTCGCCGGCGCTCGACGTCATCGAGCTCCTCCAGAGCAAGGGCGCGGAGGTGAGCTTTCACGATCCCTACGTGCCGAGCGCGCGCCTCGGCGAGCACACCCTCACGAGTCGCCCGCTCGAACGGCTCGGCGACTACGACTGCGTGGTCATCGTCACCGACCACTCCAACGTCGATTACGCCCGCGTCGTGCGCGAGGCCCAGCTGGTGGTCGATACGCGCAACGCCACGCGCAAGGTGCGCAACGAAGTGCGTTGCCGCCTGATCACCATCTGATCCGACGCTCCAGCTTCAGAAGAAGAGACGAAGACGAGGGAGGGAAGGGGCGGCTTCACCCAGGTGAAGACGCCCCTTTTTCCGAGGGGGGAGAGGACCGCGCCTAGCGCTTGCGGTTCTGCTTGAAGTAGTTGATGAGCCCGTTCGTCGACGCGTCGTGGCTCGACACCGTGCCGGTGCCCTTGAGCTCGGGCAGGATCGCCTTGGCCAGCTGCTTGCCCAGCTCGACGCCCCACTGGTCGAACGAGTTGATGTTCCACACCACGCCCTGGGTGAAGATCTTGTGCTCGTAGAGCGCGATCAGCGACCCGAGCGTCCGCGGCGTGAGCTTCTGGAACATGATCGAGTTCGAGGGCTTGTTGCCCTGGAACACCTTCTGCGGAACCAGCTTCTCGAGCGCCTCGGGGCTCATCTTGGCGCCCTTCAGCTCCTCGCGCACCTCCTCCGCCGTCTTGCCCTTCATGAGGGCCTCGGTCTGGGCGAAGAAGTTCGACAGCAGGATCTCGTGGTGCTCGCCCACCGGGTTCTGCGTCTCGATGGGGGCCAGGAAGTCGCAGGGCACGAGCTTGGTTCCCTGATGGATGAGCTGATAGAACGCGTGCTGCCCGTTCGTGCCCGGCTCGCCCCAGATGATCGGGCCGGTCGACGTGTCGCACGCATCGCCGTCGCGCTGCACCGACTTGCCGTTCGACTCCATGTCGCCCTGCTGGAAGTACGCAGAGAAGCGGTGCATGTACTGGTCGTAGGGCAGGATGGCGACGGTCTGGGCGCCGAAGAAGTTGTTGTACCAGAGGCCGACCAGGCCCAGGATCGCCGGCAGGTTCTTCTCCACCGGCGTGGTCCGGAAGTGCTCGTCCATCGCGTGGCCGCCCGCGAGGAGCTGCTCGTAGTTGTCCATGCCGATGTAGACGGCGATGGACAGACCGATGGCCGACCACAGCGAGTAGCGCCCGCCGACCCAGTCCCAGAACGCGAACATGTTCTTCTTGTCGATGCCGAACTTGGTGACCTCGGCCTCGTTGGTCGACAGGGCCACGAAGTGCTTGGCCACGTGCTTCTGGTCGCCGGCCGCCTTGAGGAACCACTCCTTGGCCGTGATGGCGTTGGTGATGGTCTCCTGCGTGGTGAAGGTCTTCGACGCCACGATGAAGACGGTCGTCTCGGGGTTCACCTTCTTCAGCGTCTCGACCATGTGCGTGCCGTCGATGTTCGACACGAAGTGGACGCGCAGGCCGGGCTTGGCGTAGGGCTTGAGCGCCTCGGTGGCCATGACCGGGCCGAGGTCCGAGCCGCCGATGCCGATGTTGACCACGTCGGTGATGGCCTTGCCCGTGTAGCCGGTCCAGCTGCCGTTGCGGATGGCCTCGGTCCACTCGCGCATGTGGGCGAGCACCTGGTTGACCTCGGGCATCACGTCCTTGCCGTCGACCATGATGGGACGGTTCGAACGGTTGCGGAGCGCCACGTGGAGGACGGCGCGGTCCTCGGTCGTGTTGATCTTCTCGCCCGTGAACATGCGCTCGGTGAACGCCTTCAGGTTCACGGTGTTGGCGAGACCGAAGAGGAGCTTGAGCGTCTCTTCGGTGATGCGGTTCTTGGAGAAGTCGAAGAAGATGGTGTTGGTGGGGTCGCCCGGATCGACGAAGCGGAGCGAGAACTTGTCGAAGCGCTTCGGGTCCTCCTTGAAAAGGTCCCGCATGTGCTTCTGCGACATCGTCTGGTAGTGGGCCTGGAGCGCCTTCCAGGCTTCGGTCTGCGTCACGTGGGCCATGGCCACTCCTTTACACGTGTAGTTGGGGTGCCAATAAGTAATCCTTTTTGACCCCCCGTGGGGATAAAAATCGTACGTCCCCGGTCCTATCCGCGCCCCCTCATCCCCTTGCCCGGGAGGCGCTCCGCTCCTACCGTCATGCCATGCCCTGGATGGAGCGAACCGAGCCGCTCTTGCCTTCTCTGGCCGTCCTGACCCGGCGCCTCGACGAGGCCCGCGCCGCCCGCATGGAAGCGCTCCTGGCCGACCATACAATGGAGGTGCGGGAGGTGGCCGCGGCCTGCCATGCCCTCGGCCAGGAGACCCGGCCCCCCGAGGCGGACCTGCAGATCATCGATCGGGTGGCGGAGCGCCTGCTCAACGCGCTGCGCCAGGGGACGGCGGCCGAAGGTCCCTGGCTCCGCCGCCTGCACGACCTCGACGAGCGCGTGCGCAGCCAGGAACTCGAGATCCTCGACCGCGACGACGTGCCCGACGGCCTCAAGCGCTTCGCCATGCGCACGCTCGACTGGCTCAACTTCGGCCTCGGAGCCTACCCCCTCTGGGCACACGCCGTGCGGCGCGCGCTCGGCCCGCGCACCACCGCGCACGTCTACGACCTCGCCGCCGGCACCGGCGGCTTCATGCGCTACCTCGCCAAGCACCCCCCCGCCGGCTACCACCTGCGCCTCACCTCTTCAGATCTACGCCCCGACTACGTCGCGCTCGGCGCCGCAGCAGCCTCCGAGGGCCGGGTACACTTCGACGTACGCGACGCCACCGATCTTCGCGGCCTCGCGGACGTAGACCTCTTCGTCTGCACCCAGGCGACCCACCACCTCACGCCCGGCCAGGTCGTTCGCGCCCTGGCGCAGGCCGTGACGTTCGCCCCCTGCGGCATCCTCATCATCGACGTGCACCGCAGCCTGGCCGTGGCCCTCGCCGCCAGCATCGGCACGGCGATGGTGCTGCCGTTCCCCCTCCTCATCCTCGACGGCTTCCAGTCCGTGCGACGCGGATACACCCCTGGCGAACTCGCCCTCCTCGCCCGCCTGGCCGGCGCCCGCCGCATCGACGCCCACCCCTGGGGCGCGGCCTACGCCGTCCTGCACGCCCGCGCGTGAGGATCAAACTCGGCGCTTCCACACCTCGGGGTTACGGCGGACATGGAGCACCGCCACCACGACGACGGCTTGCTCCTCCAGCAAGAAATAGACGGCATAAGGGAACCGATGGAGGGGCGCTCGCCGGACGTGCGATTCGACTTCAGGAAAGTGCAGCGGCGCCTCTCGCACTCGATGGAGCACCGCCTCGAGTTCAGAGATATAGCCGTCGCTCAGGCCGAGCCGTTGCTCCTCGTACCAGAGCGCGGCCTCTTCAATCTCTGCTCGTGCCTCTGGTCGAAGGACCAGCCGACGCATCAGCCACGCCGGTCGCGAACCGCTTGCTCAACGCTGGCGCGGACTTCCTCCCAAGACAGGACTTCGTCAGGCGAAGCCTGATGCGCGGCGAGCCGCTCACGGATGATGCTGCGATGCCACTCCGGCACGGGGACCTTCTCGGGCTTTGCAGCGATACGGTCCCAGAGGGACTGTACGTAATCGATCTGCTCTTCGACAGGCAGATCGTCAAAGCCCGCGGGCGGTCGTGGGTCACGCATGGAGGAACCTCGCTCCACACCATCTTAGGTCGGAACGCCCTGACTGTCGACACTCGCCCCTGTCTCCTCGGATCATCGCTGAACACTTGTGCCGATCGCACCGTCCGGATCAGCCGACTTCAGGAAGATTCCCTCGTTCCGAGGGAATCTTCTATCGGTCCCGATAGAAAAATCACTCGTCCCGATGGATGAATCTATCGTCCCGATAGATCATTCTATCCCCCCGATAGATTATTCCCTCGTCCCGATAGATTATTCTATCCCCCCGATAGATCATTCTATCGGATCGATAGATTAATCTATCGGATCGATAGATTTTTGTCAGCATATCCGCCAATCCTCCCTCTGGCCGCCCGGGAGAATTCCACTCATACTGGAATGGCCCGCCTCCCTTCCCTCCACACACCCAATTTTTTGTTGATCCCCACTCACCGAGCCCCTACTCTCCCCTTGTCAGACTGAACTGTCAGTCTATTTTTAGACCAGACACCCAGTCTACAGCCCCAAGGAGCTTGGCCCATGGCATTCGGCACGGTGAATCCGCGCACAGAACCGGTCTTCCTCGGCGTCGACGTAGGCTCGACCACCGTCAAGGCCGTGGTCGTCGACCCGCAAACCAAAGAGATCCTCTGGAGCGACTACCAGCGCCACCAGACCAAGCAGCCCGAGAAGGTCCTCGAGTTCCTCCAGCGCATCGCCACCGACTTCCCCCACGTGAAGACCACGGACATGCGCGTCTTCATCACCGGCTCGGGCGCGGGACCGCTCGCTGACCACATCGGCGCCAAGTTCGTCCAGGAGGTCAACGCCGTCACCCTCGCGGTCGAGACCATCCACCCCGACGTCGGCTCGGTCTGCGAACTCGGCGGCCAGGACGCCAAGATCATCATCTTCAAGAAGAACGAAAAGACGGGCGACAAGACCGCCATCACGTCGATGAACGACAAGTGCGCCTCCGGCACCGGCGCCACCATCGACAAGTGCATGATCAAGGTCGGCCTCCCGTCCGAGGAGGTCGTCCAGATCCAGTTCGACGACTCCAAGCTCCACCACGTCGCCGCCAAGTGCGGCGTCTTCGCCGAGACCGACATCGTCAACCTCGTGAAATCGGGCATCCCCTCGCTCGAGATCATGAACTCCCTCGCCGACGCCATCGTCATGCAGAACCTGTCGGTGCTGACGCGCGGCAACACCCTCCGCCACAAGGTCCTGCTCCTCGGCGGCCCCAACACCTACCTCCCCTTCCTCCGCGACTGCTGGCGCAAGCGCATCCCGCAGACCTGGGCCGACCGCGGCTACGACTACCCGCGCGACGTGCCCATCGAGGAGCTCATCATCGTCCCCGAGAACGCCCAGTACTACGCCGCCTATGGCGCGGTCATGTACGGCATGCACGAGCCCAAGCACGTGGGCATCTACAAGGGCCTCGACGGCCTCGAGGACTTCATCTTGAACGGCCGCAAGGCGCGCCTCGGCGAGACCGCCGGCCCGCCCCTCGTCCGCAAGCACGAGCCCGAGAACGCCCTCGACGCATTCCGCCAGACCTACAGCATCCCGAAGTTCACCCACACCAGCTTCGAGCCCGGACAGAAGGTGCGCGGCGTCATCGGCATGGACGGCGGATCCACCTCGTCCAAGGCCGTGCTCATCGACTATGACACCGGCCAGATCCTGACCAAGCAGTACATGCTCTCGAAGGGCAACCCGATCGCCGACACCAAGGAGATCCTCGGCAAGATCAAGGCCTTCGTGACCGGGCACGGCGCCACCCTGGAGGTCATGGGCGTCGGCGCCACCGGCTACGCCGCCGACGTCCTCCACGAGACCATGAAGGTCGACGCCAACATCGTCGAGACCGTGGCGCACATGATGTCCGCGGTCCACTTCTTCGGCGACGTCGACGTCATCTGCGACATCGGCGGGCAGGACATCAAGGTCCTGTTCATGCAGAACGGCGACATCAAGAACTTCCGCCTCTCGAACCAGTGCTCGGCCGGCAACGGCATGCTGCTCCAGGCCATGGCCGACCAGTTCGGCGTCAAACTCACCGAGTACGCCGACGTCGCCTTCCAGGCCGATCTCTCACCCAAATTCAGCTACGGCTGCGCCGTGTTCCTCGACTCCGACCGCGTCAACTTCCAGAAGGAGGGCTACTCCAAGGAGGAGCTCCTCTCGGGCCTGGCGCAGGTGCTGCCGAAGAACGTCTGGCAGTACGTGGTGCAGATCCCGCGCATGGCCGAGCTCGGCAAGAAGTTCGTGCTCCAGGGCGGCACGCAGCACAACCTGGCCGCGGTCAAGGCGCAGGTCGACTACATCAAGGACCGCGTGCCGGGCGCCGAGGTCTACGTGCACCCGCACACCGGCGAGGCCGGCGCCATCGGCGCGGCCATGGAGGCGCTGCGCATCGTCAAGCGCAAGGGCCACTCCACCTTCATCGGCCTCGATAACGCCATCGACGTCCAGTTCTCGACCAAGAACGACGAGTCGACGCGCTGCCACTTCTGCCCGAACAACTGCGCGCGCACCTTCATCGACACCACGACCCCCGACGGACACACCGCCCGCTACATCTCCGGCTTCTCGTGCGAGAAGGGCACGGTCGAGTCCGAGGAGGCCATGCTGGAGCTCGCCAAGGAGCGAAAGCGCCTGATGAAGGAGTTTCCGAACCTCGTCGACTACGAGTCGAAGAAGCTGTTCGCCCACTTCTACGACCCCGAGCCCATGCCCGGCGCCGACATCACCGTGCACGACGTCGAGGTGAAGAAGACCCTCCTCTTCGGCGTGAAGAAGACGCCGATCACGCGCAAGTTCCACCGCTCGTCGGACACGGCGTGGGAGGAGCGGCGCAAGATCCGCATCGGCCTGCCGCGCGTGCTCAATGTGTGGAGCACCGCCCCCTTCTTCCGCACCTACCTCGAGACGCTCGGCCTCCAGAAGCAGAACGTCCTCTTCTCCGACTACACCTCCGAGGAGATGTGGCTCGAGGGCGGCAAGTACGGCTCGATCGACCCGTGCTACCCGTCCAAGGTCGCGCAGGCCCACATCCACAACCTCCTCTTTCATCATCACAGTGATGAGAAGAGGCTCCACTTCATCTTCTTCCCGTGCATCACCCACGTGCCGCCGGGCCTGAAGAAGGTGATGGACACCGCGTCCTGCCCCATCGTGGCCGGCGCGCCCGAGGTCATGAAGGCGGCCTTCACCAAGGAGACCGACTTCTTCGCCCAGCGCGGCATCCGCTACGTGGACCCGGCCTGCACCTTCACCGAGCCGACGCTACTGAAACGGCAGCTCTTCGATTGCTTCGGCCCGGCGCTCGGCGTCACCGAGGACGAGAGCGACTTCGCGGTGGAGCAGGGCTGGAAGGCGATGGAGAAGATCGACGAGGATCTCCAGCGGCGCGGCAAGGCCATCCTCGAGACCGTGGAGGAGGAGAACCGCGTCGCCATCCTGCTCCTGTCGCGGCCCTATCACTCGGACCCCGGCCTCAACCACGGCGTGCTCGAGGAGTTCCAGGTGCTCGGCTACCCGGTGCTCTCGATCCGCTCGATCCCGAGGGACCCGCAGTGGCTGCACCGCTTCTTCGAGGAGGACATGAAGAAGGGGCTCATCGAGACCCCGCTCGAGGTGAGCGACGTGTGGCCCGAGAACTACTCGGCCAACTCGGTGCAGAAGGTGTGGGCGGCCAAGTTCGCCGCGCGGCACCCGAACGTCGTGGTCCTCGACCTGTCGTCCTTCAAGTGCGGGCACGACGCGCCGACCTACGGCCTCATCGACTCGATCATCTCCGCCTCGGCGACGCCCTACTCGGCGCTGCACGACATCGACGCCAACAAGCCGGGCGGCTCGATCAAGATCCGCGTCAAGACGTACGCTCACTCGCTCAAGCTCCACGAGGAGCGGCTCGAGGACGTGGCGCGGCGCAAGACCGAGCTCGGCCAGCGGCTCGACGAGAAGCGCCTGGCGCTCCTCGAGATGAAGCAGCGGCAGATGGCCGCCATCCAGCAGCGCGACCCATCGCTCGAGGCCGAGATCGAGGCCCTGCGCAAGAAGGTGCAGGAGCTGGCCGCGCGCGAGGCCGCCCGGCAGGCGCCGGTCGAGCGGGATCCGGGCCTCGTCCGGCTCGGCATCAAGAAGAAGGACAGCGAGACCATCGCTCGTATCTAGACCATTCGAGTCCTCGCCTTGGGCGGGGACCCTGAGCCAACGTTTTCAACCAGAGGGAGTGACATGCTCGAAACCCAGACCCCCCAAACACAGCTCCCAAGCAACGGCGGCGGCGCGTTCCTCGACGTCGATGCGGAGTTGAAGAAGTTCGAGCAGGAGCAGATGGAGGCGCTCGGCATCGCCGAGGCCCGCCCCCACTGGGTCGACAACAACCCGCAGCAGTTCACCAAGGATCAGCGCGCGCATACGACGATCCTGGTGGGCGGCCTGACCATGGCCCACGACATGTTCATCGCCGCGGCGCTGCGCGGCATCGGCTACAAGGTGAAGGCCATCGACGTGCCGGACAACGCCGCGCTCTCCGTGGGCAAGGAGTTCGGCAATCGCGGCCAGTGCAACCCGACCTACTTCACCGTCGGCAACCTCGTGAAGATCCTGCAGGAGATGCGGGACCAGGGGGGGATGCCGAAGAACGACATCGTCGACAACTACCTGTTCGTCACCGCCGGCGCCTGCGGCCCGTGCCGCTTCGGCACCTACGTGACCGAGTACCGGAAGGCGCTGCGCGACGCCGGCTTCGACGGCTTCCGCGTGCTCCTGTTCCAGCAGCAGGGCGGCCTCAAGCAGGCCACGGGCAGCGACGCGGGCCTCGAGATGAACCCCAAGTTCTTCGGCGCGCTCGTGATGGCGGTGCTGGCGGGCGACGTGCTGAACGTGCTCGGCTACCGCATCCGTCCCTTCGAGGTGGAGAAGGGGGCGACGGACCGTGCGCTCGCCGAGGCCAAGCAGAAGATCGCCGACTCGCTCGAGCAGCACCCGAACAACCCGCTGGCGCTCGCCTGGGCGCTCCTGCAGGCGCGGCGGGTCCTGTCGCGGGTGGCGGTGGATCGGTCGCGCGTCAAGCCGAAGGTCTCGGTGATCGGCGAGTTCTGGGCCATGACCACCGAGGGCGACGGCAACTACGGCCTGCAGCGCTTCCTCGAGGCCGAGGGCGCGGAGGTGGACATCCAGACCGTGACGGCGTGGCTCCTGTTCATGCTGTGGGAGCAGCGCTGGGACACCAAGCAGCGCATGGTGCTGCGCGGCGCGGACAAGGCGCGCAAGGGCCTCGACGGCAAGGACCCGCAGAAGAAGCTGCTCATGCTGTGGGTGGGCGAGCAGGTGGTGCGCGGCCTGTTCCACACGATGGGCGGGCTCATCGGCCTGCACGGCTACCACCTGACGGACATGGACCTCATCGCCGACGCGGCGCGCAACTACTACAACAACCACCTGCGCGGCGGTGAAGGGCACATGGAGGTGGGCAAGTTCATCCTGAACGTGCAGAAGAAGAAGGCGACCATGACGTTGTCGGTCAAGCCCTTCGGCTGCATGCCGAGCTCCGGCGTGTCCGACGGCGTGCAGTCCTACATCAGCGAGAAGTATCCGGGGTCGATCTTCTGCGCCATCGAGACCAACGGCGACGGCGCGGTCAACGTCTACTCGCGCGTGCAGATGATGCTGTTCAAGGCGCGCAAGGCGGCGGAGAAGGAGTTCGACGAGGCGCTCAAGGAGAACGGCCTGACGCTCGAGGAGTTCAAGCGCCGGACGAGCGAGGGCAAGTGGGCGTGGCCGTTCACGTACCCGCGCCACACCGTGGCCTCGACCGCGGCCAACACGGTCTTCGAGGTGACGCCGAAGAGCCTGCGCCAGCGCGCGGCGCATCTCGTGGAGAACGCCCGCCACGCGGCCGAGTGGCTCAAGACCGGCGGCGTCGCCCAGGCCAAGGAGCTCGTCGAGCTCGCCCGCGCCACCCTGCAGTAACCGCCCGCCCCCCCTCTTCCTTCGGCCTCACTCGGGCTGGCTGCTCCTGTCGCCAGCCCGGATCCTTCCTTCCATCTTCAGTCTAGTAACGCGCGCTGCGCTGCAGGATGTCGCTCTTCGACACCGTGCCCACCAGCTTCCCGCCCGCGTCCACCACCGGCAGCCGCTCCCGGTCCGTCTCGGCGAAGCGGGCGGCCAACTCGTGCAGCGTGGTGGTGAGCGGCACGCCCGCGAGCGGCTCCATGATGTCCGCGGCGATGATCATCTTGAGCAGCGACTTGTCGTCGATGTGGCGCTTGATGGTGTCGAGCCGGATGGCACCGAGCAGCCGGCCGTCGGCGGCCGTGACGTAGAGCTCGTGGCCGGGCGCGAGCTGCAGCAGCCGCACCACGATGGTTTCGAAGGACGCGCCGAGCGGCAGCCGCTCCACCTCCTGCTCGAGCACCGCCGCGACACGCGTGGCCCGCAGCCAGTGAGGCTTGGGCGGCTCGGGCAGCTCGACCCGCCGCCGCTTGAGCGCCGCGGTGTAGAGCGACTCGGGCTCGATGCGCCGGCTCACCGCCGCCGCCACCACGCAGGTCACCATGAGCGGCAGGATGACGTCGTAGTCGCCGGTCATCTCGTAGATGATGAGCACCGAGGACACGGCCGCGTGCGTGGTGCCCGCCATCACGGCCGCCATGCCGAGCAGCGCATACACGCCCGACGACGTGGTGCCGTGGAACAGCCGCTGCCCGAGGTCGCCGAGCGCCCCGCCCACCAGCGCGCCGAAGAACAGCGAGGGCGTGAAGAGCCCGCCAGGGATGCCAGACCCCGAGCAGGCCGCGGTGAACGCCAGCTTGACGAACGGCAGCCCGAGGAGGAGCGCGAGGGGCAGCGCGCCCGACAGCGCCGCGTCCACGGTGTCGTAGCCGTTGCCGAGCAGCTCGGGCCACGCCACCGACGCCACCCCCAGCATGCCCATGACGAGAGGCGGCAGGAGGAGGCTCAGGGGCGACGGCACCCGCTCCGCCAGCGCCGCCGCCGCCTCGATGGCCTTCACGAACAGCGCCGCAGCCAAGCCGAGGATGGGGGCGAGGGCGAGCGCCAGCAACATCTCGGAGAACCCGAGCATGCCGTAGTGGGGGATGAGGTAGCTCGGATGACTGGACACGAGCATGCGCGAGATCACCGTGGCCGTGACGCAGCAGACCACGATGGGGCCGAACAGCTCGAGGGCGAAGCTGCCGAGGAGCACCTCGAGGCCAAAGAGCGCGCCGCCGATGGGCACGTTGTAGGCCGCCGCCAACCCGGCCGCCGCGCCGCAGGCCACGAGGAGCCGCGCCTGCTCCTCGGACAGGCGGAGCCGGGCCGCCAGGGACGAGCCCGCCGCCGCCCCGGTCTGCAGGAGCGCGCCCTCGCGGCCGAGCGAGGCGCCCATGCCCACGGCCACGATGGAGATGGCCGCGCGCAAGAGCGCCCGCATGAGGGGCAGCCGTCCCTTGCGCACCCAGATGGCTTCGATGATCCCGCCCGTGCCATGGCCACGAATGGGCCAACGCACGAGCAGCGTGGCCAGCGAGACCAGCGCGCCGCCGCCGAGCGGCACGAGCACGCGCCAGAGCGGCGGCGCGAGGCGCACCTTGGGGAGAAAGCCGAGGGCCGGTGGCCAGGCCAACCGCTGGACCCCCTCCAGGATGCCGATGAGCGCCACGGCGCCGAGGCCGGCGATGACGCCCGTGACCAGCACCAGCACCCAGAAGCGCTGCGCCGCCCCCGGCAGCGCGCGGAAGAACTCCAGGAACGAGTGATAGAAGAGCTGCAGGTGGAGCCCACCCCGGCGCGGGACGAGCGCCTCCTGGCGCAGCGGAGGAGTCGTGGTGGCCACGTTCCCATGGGAGCCCTGCATCCGGCACGCCGGACCATCCGCCAACCGACCTGCGGCCCCAGCGCAGCATCCAGAAGGAAGGGAAAAAGAAGTGAATATGGAAGGAAGATCGAGGCCGATCAGGTCAGGGCGAGTTCCCCAACGAGATCGTAGAGGGGAGATCGGCGGAAGGCGCGGTGCTTACTGCTTGCCCGGCACCAGACCCGCCTGCGGCAGGTCGCGCGCCATCAGCCGCGGCGGCTCACTGTTCGGGTCGCAGCGGTAACGCGTAAAGTCCGTCCAGCCGCGCTCGCGCAGGAAGTCCTCGTCGAGGAGCGCGCGCCCCGACAGCTGCCCGGGCGGCTCGCTCACGATCTCCAGCGTGGCGTCGGCCAGGATGTCCGCCTTGCGCCACATCGACGGGCCCCCCAGCTGGAAGTTGATCGTCGCCTGGCTCTCGATCGCCGTCACCGGCCAGAGCGCGTTGATCGAGAGCGGCCGGCCGCGCATCTCCTCGGCCAGGCCGTGGGCGAGCATGGTCATGCCGAACTTGGAGATGCAGTAGGCGACCTTCCCCGGCAGCGCCGACAGATCGATGGGCGGCGAGTACACGAGGATGTGCCCGCCGCGGCCGGCCAGCATGTGGGGCAGCACCGCCCGCGTGCAGCTGAAGGAGGCGCGCGAGTTGATGCTGTGGATGAGGTCGTAGCGCTTCATCGGCGTGTCGAGCACCGGCTGCCACCACAGCGCGCCGGCGTTGTTCACCAGGATGTCGACGCGCTTGAAGGTCTCCATGGTGCGCGCCACCATGCCCTCGATCTGGGCGTCGTCCCGCACGTCGACCCGCAGCGGCAGGGCGCGCCGGCCGAGCGCCTCGATCTCGCGCGCCACGGTGTAGATGCTGCCGGGGAGGCCCGGCTGCTCGCTCTCGCTCTTGGCCGCGACGACGATGTCGGCCCCGGCGCGCGCGAGCGTGAGCGCCACCTGGCGGCCGATGCCGCGGCTGGCCCCGGTGATGATGGCCACCTGGCCGGACAATCTCTCGGTCTGTGTCACGTTGCCCTCCTCGCGTACAAAGGGCCGGCATCATAACAGCGAACCGAGCAGGGGGAAGGGAGCCGGGTGGCGCGTTCACGGGCCGGTGGGCAGGGAGACCTGCTCGCCGAGCACCTCGCGGCGCGCGAGCTTGGTCATGACACGGCGCACAAAGGTGAGGTGCGCCTCTTCCTCATGAAGCCGCTTCTTGAAGCTGCGCTTGGCCTCCTTGTCGCCGGCCTCGTCGGCCAGCCGGACGAGCAGCTCCCAGCCCGCGTTGTCCGCCAGCTCAGCCGTCAGGAGCGCATGGAAGAGGTGCGAGAGCGTGGCCTCGCCATTGGAGACGATCTTCTCGATGCCCTGGGCCTCGGTCTCGATGAGCTGCGCCATCTCGGTCTTGGCGTGGACGTCGCCACCGAGCGACCGGATCTGCGCCTCGAGCCACTCCTCGTGCTCCTTCTCCTCGTCGCGGTGCTCCTTGAGCGGCTCGAGCAGGCGACCGAGCTCCTGTGATCGGGCGGCGGCGGCCTGCACCTTGCTGATGATGCCGTCATACAGCCGTACCCCGGCGCGCTCGAATGTCAGCCGTCCGGTCAGGACATCGATCACCTTGTCACGATTGTGCCGCGCCAGCTTCTGCATCCTCGCTCCCTCCATTTCCTGCCTGGAGCGAAGCAAGAATCATCCCGCGCCGCCCGCGTGCCGCCCGGTGCGTCCCAGGATCCGCATGAAAATCCCACCGCGCGCCGATCGTATGCCCCTTCACTCTTGCGAAGAAGGACTCATCTGCTTGAAACAGCAACGTTTCTGGGCAACCCCCCTTGACGCGGGAGAGCCGGCGCTTAATTGCAGTTCAGCCGAACGTTGGCGTTCAGCTGCGAGATTGAGCATGATACGGACGGACTTCACGCATCGGGATCGCCCGCTTCTCACCGCGGAGCCAGTGATCGCGACCCTCGCGATCTCCCGATCTGGGGTTCGACCGGTCATCTCCACCCTTTGCCGATGGACGCTCAACTACTTGAAATCCGAATACTTCTTAGTCCCACCCCTTGACGCGGATTGCGGGGCGCTTAATTGCGGTTCAGCGGAGAGCTGACGATCCGCCAGGAGGCTTAACGATGATGACCAAGGAACCGACTCTGGGGCAGGTGATTGCGGAACGGCGGGCTCGCCTCCAGCTGAGCCTGAAGGATCTGGGACGACTGGTGAGAAAGGAGAGTGGAGAAGGGGTCTCGGCACAGTACCTTCACGACATCGAGCGGGATCGCCGCACGCCGTCGCCTCACGTCCTCGGCGAGCTGGCCCGTGCGCTCGGCGTCGATGTGCACTACCTCGCCGCGGTGGCGGGTCAGTGCCCGCCTGAGGTGACCACCTACCTGCGCGAGCGCCCGGAGGCGGGTCCGGCCATCGCCGCCTTCTTCGCGCGTGCCCGGGCTTCGGGGTTTACCGATTGGGAGACCCTGTCGCGTGCGCTTGGCAACGGCCAGGCGGCAGGCACCGAGGCGGCCGCGGCTGGCCGCTAAGCTCGTGGCGCCCGGCGGGGCCGGGTCGGAACAGCGGCGATTCGCCCCCGTCCCGACCCAGCCTGCCGGGCCCTCCCCTCTCTTCCTTCCCCTCCCCCCCAAATTTTTTGCATACCCACGGTTTCCTTGGCGCGGCCGTCGCCGCGGCCGGGATCCCGCGGTGTCACCCCCCTCCCAGCGCGCTCGATTGGGTATTCCAGGCCGCTCCTCGTGGAGCTAAGATGCGCGCGTCGCTCATCCGCATGAGATGGGCCCGTAACACTTGAATGTTGGTCCTTTCAGTACCAACGCCACCTCGCAGTACCGACAGGGGAAGACTCCGATGGCCACAAACCCACTCCGCGAAGGCCTGATCGCGCAACGAGTCCCAGATGCCTGCGCCATGGTGATCTTCGGCGCCTCGGGCGACCTGACCAAGCGCAAGCTCCTGCCCGCGCTCTATTCGCTGGCCCGTGATCGGCTCCTGCCCAACGCCTTCTCGGTCGTCGGCTTTGCCCGGCGCCCCCTGCCCGAGTGGGCGGATCAGATGCGCGAGGGTTGCGACAAGTTCGCCCGTCGCCGCCCGGTCGACTCCGAGCTGTGGTCGAGCTTCTCCCAGGGCGTCTCGTACGTGGCCGGCGAGTTCGACAAGCTCGAGGACTACCAAAAGCTGAAGGCCCACCTCGACGCCATCGACCGCTCCCGCGGCACCAAGGGCAACCGCGTCTTCTATCTCTCGACCCCGCCCTCGAACTACCCGGTCATCGTCAAGAAGCTCGGCGAGGCGGGCCTCATCAACCGCGACAAGGACGGCCCCTTCACGCGGGTGATCATCGAGAAGCCCTTCGGCACCGACCTCAAGACCGCCACGGCCCTCAACCAGACCGTGCAGTCGGTCTTGCGGGAGGACCAGACTTATCGCATCGATCACTACCTCGGCAAGGAGACGGTGCAGAACCTCTTCGTCCTGCGCTTCGGCAACACCATCTTCGAGCCGCTGTGGAACTCCAAGTACATCGACCACGTCCAGCTCGCGGTGACCGAGTCCATCGGCATCGAGGGCCGCGGCGGCTACTTCGAAGAAGCCGGCATGACGCGCGACATGGTCCAGAACCACATGTTCCAATTCTTCTCGCTGATGGCCATGGAGCCGCCGATCGCCTTCGAGGCGGACGCGGTGCGCGACGAGAAGGCCAAGGTCATCAAGGCCCTGCGCCCGATGTCCGTCGAAGACATCGCGCGCGACGTGGTGCGCGGCCAGTACATCGAAGGCACCGTGATGGGCGAGAAGAAGGGCGGCTACAAGACCGAGAAGGGCGTCAAGCCCGACTCGGTGACCGAGAGCTACGTGGCGATGAAGGTGTTCATCGACAACTGGCGCTGGTCCGGCGTGCCCTTCTACATCCGAGCCGGCAAGGCGCTCACCAAGAAGGTCACCGAGATCGCCATCCAGTTCAAGGACGCGCCTGCGCTGTACCTGGGCGAGCAGCAGTCGCTCGCGGGCCGCGGCGGCACCGGCATGACCGGCATCCAGCAGCCCAACAGCCTCATCATCCGCATCCAGCCCGACGAGGGCATCCTGCTCAACATCACCTCCAAGGTGCCGGGCCAGGGCCTGGAGGTCACCCCGGTGTCGATGGACTTCCGCTACGGCTCCTCGTTCGGCGCCGAGCCGCCCGAGGCCTACGAGCGCCTCATCCTCGACTGCATGCTGGGCGAGTCGACGCTGTTCACGCGGTCGGACGAGGTCGAGGCCTCGTGGCGCTTCATCGATCGCATCTTCGACGCCTGGCGCAGCGGCAAGACCCCGCCGCCCGCGCCCTACGCCTTCGGCACCTGGGGCCCGAAGGAGTCCGATGACCTGCTCGCGCGTGACGGACGCGCCTGGAGGCGGCCATGAGCATGGAAGAATTCGCAGCCGGAAAGTCCATTCCGGTCGCGCTCAAGGACGTCGAGAAGTCCATCCCGACGATGTGGCGCAAGCTCGCCGAGGCGGCCAAGGAAAAGGGCGCCAAGACGGCGATCACCCGCGCCTGCTTGTGGAACCTCATCGTGCGCACGCCCGGTGGCAAGACCTTCGATGAGTCCAAGCAGCTCATCGACACCATCTCGAACTCGGTGCCGGCGCGCGTGATCGTGCTCGACGCCCAGCCGGGGGCTCCGACCGCGCCCATCCAGGCGTGGATCGAGGCCAACTGGCACTCGGGCGGCGGCGGCGCGCACCAGATCGGCTCCGAGGAGCTGACCTTCAAGGCGAGCGGCGAGACCGTGGCCGATCTGGCCTCGGTCGTGCGCGCGCTGCTCATCGGCGACGTGCCGGTGGCGGCGCTGTGGCACGGCCTGGCCCCTGGCAACGACGCGCTCGATCACGACATGCTGGCCGCGGCCACGCGCGTCGTGATCGGCATCGACGGCGCCGAGGAGACCATGCGGGCGGTCTCGTCCCTCCTCGAGGGCGGTCGCCTGCGTCCGGGCACGGGCCTGACCAGCCTGGCCTGGCTGCGCTCCGCGCACTGGCGCCAGCTCGTCGCCGCGCTCTTCGACCCGCCGTCCGAGGCGGGTGACGCCGGGAAGGTCTCGGAGGTGCGCGTGGTGTGCGGAGCGGATCACGTCAACGCCGCGCTGCTCCTCATCGGCTGGTTCGCCGCACGGCTCGGCTGGAAGGCCGGCAAGGCGGTCGATCGCGCCGCGCACAGCTACGCCTTCACCGGCCCCGGCGGCGCCGTCAAGGCCGCCATCGACGTGGGCGGCACCTCGGAGGACATCTTCACCCGCGTCGAGGTGACGACGCCGGATGGACGCTCCTCCGTCTCGCGCATCGGCGCGAGCGTGATCATCGAGACCCCCACGACCGCGCGCAAGCAGCCCCGTCACATCCCGGGCGACGCCGAGCTGTGGCTCGCCGCCCTCGGCGCGCGCGGCCATGATCCTCTGTTCATCGAGGCCCTGCGCGGCGCCGCGGCGCTCGTGCGGTAGCTCTCCTCGGTCCCTCCTCCCCTTCCCCCTCTCCCTCCCCCTCTCCCTACTCGCTCATCGCAGCACCCCACCGCGGTCGCCCCATGCCGCCACTCCGCTTCGACCTACACTTCTCTTCATGGCGACCCGCAAGCTCCCTCTCATCGAATCTGGTTACTCCGTCTTCCTCTATGACGGCAGCGATAGCTTCGGTGCGGTGCGGCGGCTGATCCTCTCCTCGGATGGCGGCGCCCCGGTGCTCGAGGTCAACATCGAGAACGCGGGGGATTTCCGCATCCCTCTCGACGCCGTCGAGAAGGTCGCCTCGCAGCGGGTGGTGATCCGCTGGGAATGCCTGCCCCCGGAGGTGCAGGAGGCCATCCGCCACACGCTGGATCGAGAGGACTACCCGCCGCCGGGCGGCGAGGTCGATCTGGTGCAGCGCGCCCCCGACGAGCCCGACGAAGACGACGCCTCGCGGTACGACGCCCCGGCGCTCGCCAGCCCCCCCGGCGAGCTCCCCGGCCGCGACGCCGGCTCATTCGGCGCCCCCCCATCGATCTCCGGCCGCCATCACTGACGGGGTGAGGGGTTGTCGTGGGTCAGTGCTCCGCCGGACCGAGCTGTTCGAGGAGCGAGTTGACCTGACGATCGGCGCGCGCCGCCGTCGGCGAGCCGTCGAGTGACGTGAGATCCGCCTGGCTCAGGTCCGCCTTGTAGGCAAAGGCCACGTGATGCAGCTCAGCCACGAGCTGCCGCGACCCCTCCTTCGGCCCGCTCCCCTGCATCAGCCGCACCGTCGCGCACTGCGTGACCTCGTGCTGCGGCCCGAGCAGGCACGCCTGGGCCCCGCCCGCATCGGCGCGCAGCGACACCAGATGGGTGGCGCCGCGCCCCCCGCTCACGCGGAACCGCGGCGAACGCTCGACCAGCGACCGCGCCGCCTCGGCGAGCGGACTGCCATCGCTCTCGATCCCCACCGGCAACCGCAGATCCAGCCGCCGCAGCACATCCGGGTCCTTGGTCAGGGCCGTGGCGAAGTGCTGCACCGCGCGCGTCCCATCCCCCGCCTGCCAGGCCGCCTCCGCGGCGATCGCCGCCACCCGTCCCTGCAGCAGCACCTCCGCGTGCGGCAACCGCCCGAGCGCCTGCTCCGCCACCTCGAGCGCCCGCGCCCAGTGCCCCTGCCGGAACTCCGCCTCCGCCTCGAACGCATCGAAGTAGCTCGGCGACGCACCGAACTTCTCCACCGCCCGCGCCTCCCCGAGCGCGCGCAGCGTCACCCCGGCCCCGACCATCCCCACCACCTCGGACACGAGCCACTGCGGCAGGTCCGCCCCCCCCACGTAATAAGGCCGCAGCGTGCGCACCAGGAACTCCGGATCCGCCAGGAACACGGCCGCCCGCCGCTCCGACTGCCAGGCCGCGTACCGCTCCTTCCACGCCCGCGCCCGCAGCTTGATCCCGTCCCAGAAGCCGGCCGTGACCGCGTCCTCCTCGTGCCGCCGCGCCAGATCGCGCAGCACCGTGGTGAGCAGGATCGCCGTCGCCGACCGCGCCTGACGCTCGGTCCCCGAGTGCACCCCCTGCCGGTCCGGCCGCGCCCACGCGCGCTCCGCCATCTGCGCCGCCCGCTCCGTCTGCCCCACCACCAGGAGCAGCGACGCCACACTCTGGTCGAGCCGCGCCTGCCCATGCTGGTCGAGCCACGCCGGCCGGCGCAGACGCAGCTCCTGCCCGGCCTGCAGCGCCGCGATCGCCTCCGGGATGCGCCCCTCGAACAGATAGAGCTGCGCCAGGTGCTGATACGGATTCCCCCACGACTCCGGGCTCGCGCGCCGCGTCGACTCCTGCAGGAAGCGCTCCGTGTCATCGAAGCGGAACACCGACAGCGCCGACTCCGACGCGTTGGAGAACTCCACCTGCCCCCCATCCGGCTGCTTCTGATGGTACTCGAGCGCCGCCGTGCACGCGCGGAACGCCGCCTCGCGATCGCCCGCCTCGCACTCCGCCGCGCACAGGTCCGAGCGCGCGATCATCATCTGCTCTCGGTTCCCGCTCGCGATCGCCAGCCGCGCCGCCTCGCGCGCCTCCTTGTACCGTCGCAGCTTCATGAGCGGCCACACCCGCTGCGCCATCCGCTTGGGCTGATACGCCTCGTCGTACCGGTCCAAGATCGCCAGCTCCGGCCCCGGCCGCTCCATCTCCCCGAGCGTCGCCGCCAGCTCGCGCAAGGACAGCTCGTGCCAGCGCCACGGTGTGTCATCGCCCGGGGCCTTGCCGTGCTTCTTCTCGAACACCGCCAGCGCCTGCTCGAGGTGATACGCCGAGCGCGCCAGGTCTCCCTCCCCGTAATGCATCACCACCCCGAGCACATAATGACCCGCCCAGGAATCCGGATGCTCGGCCAGCACCTTCTCGGCCAGCTCCCGCGCCCGCACCCACTTCCCTTCCTCGCTCGCCAGCCAGGCCGTCAGCTCCTCAATCGACCCATCCAGCCCCTTGAGCTTGCTCTCACTCGCCCGCGCCACCCCCACCACCGCGAGCAGGCCGAGGCAGACGCCCAGAACCACAGCCCGGGTCATCCCGCGTCCGTGTCCGTGTCCATGTCGCGCCATCTCAGCCCGATCCTTTCCTCAGCCCACGGCTCCCGTCGCCTCGCCCGCGCCCCGCCTCACCCCACCGCGCGCGCCAGCGACAGCCGCGCCATCTCCTCGAGCCACGGCCCCGCGCACTCCTCGATCACCTCCCCCGCCTCCTCCACCCCCGGCGCCAGCTCCAGCCGATGCCCGAACAGCGGCACCAGCAGCGCCTCCACGTCCTCCGGCGCCACATAATCGCGCCGGTGCATCATCGCGCGCGCCTGCAGCGCCGGCAGCGCCATCACCAGCGAGCGCGTCGACGCCCCCTGCAACACCCGCCGGTCCGAGCGCAGCGCCCGCGCGATGTCCACCAGCGCCGTGTGCACCGCCGGCGACACCGCCACCAGCTCATGACAGGCCGCCCGCGCCGCCACCACCTCCCCGCGCCCCACCCGCGCCAGCGTCTCCACATACCCCTCGCGCCGCTGCCGCGCCGTCGCCAGCACGTCCAGCTCCGCCTCGCGCGACACATGGCTCATCCGGATCTTGAACAGGAACCGGTCCAGCTGCGCCACCGGCAGCGGGTACGTGCCCGCCAGATCCAGCGGGTTCTGGGTCGCGATCACGAAGAACAGCTCATCCAGCCGGTGCGTCGTGTTGTCCACCGTCACCTGCTTCTCGGCCATGGCCTCGAGCAGCGCCGACTGCACCTTGGGCGACGTGCGGTTGATCTCGTCCGCCAGCACCACGTACGCGAAGATCGGCCCGCGCCGGAAGAAGAACTGATTCACGCTCGCGTCGAACACCGTCACCCCCGTCACGTCCGACGGCAGGAGATCCGGCGTGAACTGCACCCGGCGGAACCCCGGGATCCCGTCCTCCGCCTGATCATCGAGGATCGAGTCCCCGAGCGTCTTCGCGAGCAGCGTCTTGCCCGAGCCCGGATAGTCTTCGAGGAGCACGTGCCCATCCGCCAGGAGGGCCACGAGCACGAGGTCGATCACATCGTCGCGCCCCTTGATCGCCGCGCGCAGGCGTTCGCGCAGCCGCACAACGACCTGATAAGCCTGATCGAGATTCATCGAGAGCGTCCTTGCCTCATCTGGCCCACAGCCAGGAAATCGGGTTCAGCCAGCCGAGCGCCACTCGCCACCACGGCGCATGACGCCGCGCCTCCGCGCTGGCCTGTTTCGCGAGCCGCCGCATCTCCGCCACCGGCACGAGCTGCCGCCCGCCATACGCCGCGCCCACGTGCTGGCGCGTCGCGTCCCTCCACGTCGGCGCCACCCGCCCGAGCCGCACCGCGAACCGCTCGCGCGTCTCCCCCTCCGCGCGCCGCCAGCCCGCCTCCGCCAGCCGGTCGAGCGCCGCGCGATACGCCACGCGATAGATCGACGGCGCCCCCGCCACCGCCGGAATGACCCGGCGCCAGATCTTCACCGCATACGCCAGCGCCACCAGCGCCCCGAGGATCCCCGCCAGCGCCCGCGCCACCTCCGCCGCCGACAGCCCCGGCCGCTCGCCCGGCGCCGGCACCAGCTTCGGCCGCTGCCCGCGCGCCATCTCCCCGAGCAGCCGCTGCAGCTCCTGGTCCGGCGGCGTATCCGGCGGATCCAGCGTCCGCTCCGGCGACACGTCCACGATGATCCAGCCGAACCCATCGAGGAACAGCTCCGCCCACGCGTGCGCGTCCTTCTGCCGCAGCAGGATCGACGACCCCGACCCCTTGCGCCCCTCGTCCGCGATGTAGCCCGCCGCGATGCGCGCCGGCAGCCCGCGCGCCCGCAACAGGAACGCCGCCGCGTGCGCGAAGTGCACGCAGTAGCCCACCCGGTCCCCGAACAAAAAATCCCCCGTCGGGTCCGTCGCCCCCGCATGCTGCGACTTCCGGCTGTACACGCTGTTCTTCGACAGCCACGACGAGATCGCGATCGCCTGCGCGAACGGATCCAGCCGAAACTCCGGCCGCAGCGTCCCCTCCACGATCTTGTCCGCCAGCTCGCGATAGCGCGCGTCGTCCGGCATCTGCGTGTAGGCCGCCTTCAGCTCCTCGCTCCACGAGTTGGCGAACGGCTTCTTCCCGAGGAGGTCCTCGTAGCGCACCGCCAGCGCCGCCGACGTCACGTCATACGCGCGGAGAAAGCGCGCCGGGTCCGGCGACTCCCGCGGCGCGAACGCCGTCGGCGTCTCCAGACCGAAGGGATGAACGTGGTCGGCCAAGAGCGCCACCGTCGTCTTCACCTCCGCCCGCTCCGCCCCCGTCTCCGGCGCGTCCGGCACCTCCACCGACTTCGACGGGAAGTCGCGCACGATGTCGCGGTCCACGTCGTCGCGCGTGCTCGCCACCAGACGAAACCCATTGAACTGACTGAACGCCGTCTGCCGGAAGTAGTAGTACCCGAGCGGCGGCGAGTAGTCCTCGTGCAGCAGCACCACCGCCACCGGCGCGTCCTGCGACGACGACGAGTAATCGTTCTTGAACTCGAGCTCGTTCATCTGGTTCGACGAGCCGCCCCCGCCGCCGCCACCGCCCCCGCGGCCCCCCACGCGCCCGCCCTGCCCCCGCTGATCATCCTTCCGATTCGACGACCCGAGCCCCTCCCCGCGCGGCGGCTGGAACAGACGCACCGACTGCGCGAGGAACAACACCAGCGCCGCCAGCGCCCCCGCCACCCCGAGATGCAGCACCACCCGCAGCCCCCGCCCGCGCCGCTCGCTCAAGAGCGCCACCGCCAGCGCCACCGCCGTCGCCACACCGATCCACAAGAAGATCGGCACCGGGTCGCGCCCCGTACTCCAGGCCCAGTCCGAGAGCGCGCGCGGATGATTGATCGCCCCATCGCGGTGCGACGCCACCACCCCCGCCAGCGCCAGCGCCACCACCATCAACTCCACCACCGCGAACGGCCGCCAGCGCGCCGTCGTCGTGCGCAGCGCCAGCGCCAGCGCCGTACTCACCAGCCCGAACCGCACCACATCCCCCGCCGCCATCGCCCGCGCGCCCCCAAACAGCGACGGCACGAACGACCCCTCCACCAGCCACCGCCCGAGCCCGAGCCCGAGCCCCGCCGCCCCCGCCGCCACCAGCCACACCGTCCCGAGGCGCACCGGCGAGCGCGCCACGTAGCCGGCCACGATCACCGCCCCTAGCGTCCCCAGCACCGCCCCCAGCGTCCCCGCCGGCAGCGACAGCTCGGACACACTCGCCGCCGCCGCCACCGCCAGCGCCAGCCCGTGCAGGAGCACCACCACCCACGACTCCCCCCCGAGGTCCCTCGAGTCGCGCACGCTCATGCCACTTGCCTCCGGCGCACCGCCAGCGTCGAGGCGCGTCCAGTGTTACGGTCCGCCAGCACCACCCGCGCCCCGGCCGCGCCCAGCCGAGCCGCCACACGCTCCACCTCGCCCCGACGGGCCGCGAGCTCCGTCGCCTCATCGCGCGGCGGACGCAGCACCCAGCGCCGCCACCCCCGCCCGCGCCGCTCATCCACCACCCCGTCGATGCCGATGATGATCTCCATCTGCCCCACACCCGCCTGCTGCCTGAGCGCCGCCTCCACCACCTCCAGCCAGCGACCGTCACCAGGCCCAGGCCCTGGCCGCGGCGACACGAACAGCACACAGCGATAGGCCCCGAGCGCCGCCGCCCGCCCGAGGAACGCCGCCAGCCCCAGGCCTCCCTCCGAGCGCGCCGCCCGCGAGCGCACGATCAACTCCAGCGCCTCCTCCACCGACTCCACGTCCCGCTCCCCGCCATCCGCACAAAAACGCCAGTCCGGCCCGAGCGCCCCACTCTCCAACGCCAGCCGCGCCACCCCCGCCGCCGGCTCATCCCCCTCCGCCGCCACCAGATACGCCACCGTCCGCCGTGTCGGCGCCAGCGCCCGCTCGGGCAGCCGCACCATCAGCGCCCGCGTCCGCGCATACGTCTTCCAGAGGATCCGCTTCATCGGATCCCCCGCCACGTAGCGCCGCATATCCACCAGATCCCCATCCGGCGGCCCCGCAGGATGCGACCGCATGTCCCCGCCCGACATCGCCTCCAGCAGCGGCGCCGTCAGCGATCTCCCGCGCGCCGGCAGCACCACCCGCGGCGTCGGCTCCTCGAGCGTCACCGCCAGCCACGACAGCCCGAACACGTCCCCCACCACCACCCGCCGCACCGTGCGCGAGTGCTCCCCGCGCTCGCGACAGATCGCGCGCTCCAGGAGACGCCCGCGGCGCGGCTCGATCACCAG
>DATAGU010000014.1:0-10444 GCA_036263495.1 Polyangia bacterium
TTTGCAGGAGATCTATAACATCATTTTCGTGAACTCATCTGGTCTCCGTCGCCTTACTTTTCCAACTTGACACCTTGCCCTGAGAGATGGCTGAGATGCGCCCATTCACAGAGGCCTGCAAAGCAGGCACAACATCTTGAAGAAGGGGCCCTGAGAGCTGCCGCTAACAGCTCCCAGGGCCAGGAGGCATCGTGCATGCACACGACACCACCCACGGAGACCGTACCTCAAATCGATACCTTTGACCCCATCGACAGCACCGAAACCCTTGCCCGCCTGTTGGTCGGGCTTGAAGCCCTGACATGGGCTACAAGCCAAGTCCTCGGAAGTCCAAATGATTCTCGTGCTCGGGAACGACTTCATGTCCTCGTAGGTTTCACTGCCGATCTGGCGGAGACAGCACTCGATGAGGCCGACGAGATCTTGCTGAGACTCAACGAGTACATGCAGGCTCGAAACGCTGGGGAGGGAGTATGAGCATGGGAACTACTGAAGACACTCCTCCCGAGCATGCGGAGCAGCCCGAGTTTGATCTCGACAAACTCGAACTTGAGCCACTAGAACCCGAAGAGATTCCAGAAGATTTCATTATCGAACTCTTCAAATTTATGGAGGACGTCTGCCGTATCGAGGCCCATGTCTGGGCTGCAGAAAGGGCCTTACATGACGCCCGGATGATCGATGAAACCCGGCTAGCAAACGATGGTTTGGAAGCCAAACTCGGCCGGGAGCGAGCCTACCATTTGATGCACAGCATCGCGTATAGGGCAGAGCGGGCAGCCGAGAGAGCACACCAGATGTGGCCTAAGGTAGCCGAATATGCGGAGCAGGAGCACATTAAGTATAAACGGAAGCTGGAAGGGGAAGACGAGACCGAGTAAGACTCCCCACTTGGGCCTCCCCGGAGTTCCGCCTTTGCCTACATCGACCCACCTATGCCTGCCGGCACCAAATTAGGACACTCGGCGGTCGAAATTAGGACACCCGGGGGCTAATTAGGACAGCACCCGAGAAACCCCCCAGCGGTCCGAGGTGTTACGGCCCCATCGGCGGAGAGTGTGGGCTCATGAGGACGGCCTGCGTATAGTGACGCAGTGGAACTCAAGGACATCCAAGACGCACGTGCGCGTATCGCCGGCCGAGTGAGACGCACGCCCATGTTGCAGCTCGGCCCGCTGCGTGACCCTGGCCAGCTCCCGCCCAATCTCTACTGCAAGCTGGAGCTGCTGCAGGTCTCGGGCTCGTTCAAGGCGCGGGGCGCGATGAACAAGCTCCTCACCCTGCCGGCCGAGAAGGTCGCCCGCGGCCTCGGGACCGCCTCGGGGGGCAATCACGGCCTCGGCGTCGCCTACGCGGGCTGGACCGCGCGCGTGCCGGTGACCATCTATCTGCCCAACAGCACGCCTCGCGCCAAGGCCGAGAAGCTGGCCGCCTGGGGGGCCGAGGTGCGCTGGGCTGGCACGGTCTGGGACGACGCCAACGCCGCGGCGCTGGCGGCCGCCGAGCGCGAGGGCTGGACCTACGTCCACCCCTTCGCCGACCCCGCGGTGATCGCCGGCCAGGGCACGCTCGGGCTCGAGATTCTCGAGGAGGCCCCGACGGTGGACACGGTGGTGGTGGCCATCGGCGGCGGCGGCCTCATCGCCGGCGTGGCCACGGCGCTCAAGGCCCTGCGCCCGGAGGTCCGGGTGATCGGGGTCGAGCCCACCGGGGCCCCGACGCTTCATGACAGCGTGCGCGCCGGCCACCTCGTGGAGCTCGAGCGCATCGCCACCGCCGCGGGCACCCTGGCCCCGCGCCGCAGCGCCGAGATCAACCTCGCCATCGTGCGCCGCCTGGTGGACGACATCGTGCTCGTGACCGATGACGAGATGCGGGAGGCGGCGCGCTGGATCTGGCGTGAGCTCGGCGTCGGTGTGGAGCTCTCGGGAGCGGCGGCGCTGGCGGCGCTCCTCGCCGGGCGGCTCCCCGGCGAGCGCGACCGGCGGGTGTGCGCGCTCCTGTGCGGCGCGGGCAGCGACGGGATCGGGTAGCCTCGACCGCGCGGGCGGATCACCACGACTCAGAAGAGATAGATGCTGCTCGACCCGCGCGGCTCGTACCCCGGCTTGCCGCCGATCCCGACCACCAGCCGGCCGGTCTGCCGCTGCTCGATGTTGTTCCCATTGCAGGTAAGGAGCAGCGGCAAGAGCGCGGCCTGCTCGGCGGGGTCCATCTGCCCGAGTTGCTCCCGGCCATAAACGACGGCCTCGGTGCTGAACTCCTGCACCGGCGCGATGCACCGCCCCGAACTGGGACAGGTGATGTACGTCATCTCGCCCTGGAAGGTGTCCCCCGCGGCATCGAGATCGAACCGCCGGAGGCCGATCTGCCCCGTGAGTTCCTCGGGCCCGAGCTGCAGCTCGACCTTGGACGTGCGCACGCTCCGCCCCAGGCTGCCGGTGATGGCGCGCGAGCCGTCCTCGTGGACGTGGACCGAGAGATCGACCGGGTTGCGTCCGTCGAGGAAGCCACGCACCCAGATCCGGTCCGGCTGGGGCGTGACCGTCAGCTCCACGTCCACGCCGCAGACCAGGCCCGTGATGCGGTCGCCGCCCCTTCTCTGCGGGATGTGCTGGAGGTAATAGGGCCGTCCGGTCAGGGTGACGCGTCCCTGCTGCTGGAGCGACGAGCTACAAGCCACGAGACCAAGGACGAGGACACTCCCGAGAGTGCGATGGATCATCTGTCACCTCCTGCCGAGCCCCTGCCACCACAACAATAGAAATCTGGGTCCGCAAGGCCGACCGTGCCAGCTCCACCAGAGCCCAGATCTCCTGATGGGTCACGTCTTGGACGCTCCGTCGAGATTCCACTGCGCGATGGCCTCGAGCGGCTTGCGCCGGATGGCCGGCACCTGGGCATCGGCGGCGGGATAACCGACCGGCATGAGGAGGTAGGCCCGCTCGTTGTCGGGGCGGCCCAGGAGTCGCGCGAGGAAGTTCATGGGGCTCGGCGTGTGGGTGAGCGTGCAGAGCCCCATGTGATGGATCGCGGCGATGAACATCCCCGAGGCGATGCCCACGCTCTCGTCGACGTAGTAGTTCTTGATCCGGCGGCCGTCGGGCAGCTGCTCGAACAGCTCCTTGAAGATGACCACCACCCAGGGCGCGTCGGTGATGTGCGGCTTGTACTCGTCGGTGCCGAGGGGCGCGAGGGCGGAGAGCCACTCCGCGGGCATGCGGCCGTGATAGTTCTCGCGCTCCTCGGCCTCGGCCGCGGCGCGCATCTGGGCCTTGAGGTCGGGATCGTCGATTGCCACGAAGCGCCAGGGCTGACGATGGGCCCCCGAAGGCGCCGTCCCCGCGGTGCGGATGGCGAGCTCGATCAGCTCCCGCGGCACCGGCTCGGTGGAGAAGTGGCGCGTCGTGCGCCGCTGGTCGAGCTCGGCATAGAAGTCACGCGCCCGGCGCAGCATCTCCTCGGGCGGCAGGCGGGTGAACTGGAGCGGTTCGAAGACAGGTCCAGGCGTTGACATGGCCGCATACTACCAACAGTCACTGCCGCCGGCCCTGCGGGACACACCCGCCTGACAGCATCCCATCCCGGGACTACTCTTGGACCATGGGGACCGAGGCCAGAGCCCTGCTCGCCCAAGTCTTACGGCTTCCCGTGGCCGAGCGGGCTGAGCTTGCCGCCGAGCTGATCGCCAGCGTGGACGGCGAGCCGGACCCCGATGCCGAGGCCGCTTGGGCCGCCGAGATTGAACATCGCGCACGGCGTGCACTCCAAGGAGAGTCGCAGGGTAAGGCCTGGGAGGCGGTTCGCGCCGGGATCATGGAGAAAATCCATTAGCGAGCGCGAGCGAGGGCAACCGTAGGTTCCCTCTCGCGGGGGTCCAGGGAGCCCAGCCCCCGGTCGTACCCTTCTACACCGGTGTCACCGGGCGCTTCCGCGGCCACCGTGGCTCCCGCTTGACCGCATAGGCCGAGAACCGCCGGATCAGCTCCATCCGCAGCGCATCCCCCGGCACCACTGCGTCCACGTGGAGGTCGGCCGCCAGCTTGTAGATGTCGATGTCCTCCCGGTACTGCGCCCGCAGCTCCGCGACATACGCCGCCCGCTCGGCCTCCGGCTTCTCCTGGATCTTGTTGTAGTAGACGGCGTTCACCGCCGCCTCCGGCCCCATCACCGCGATCGACGCCTGCGGCAGCGCGATCGTCGCATCCGGCGCAAACCCCGGCCCGCACATCGCGTACAGCCCCGCCCCATACGCCTTGCGCAGCACCACGCAGACCTTCGGCACCGACGCCTCGGACACCGCCGCGATCGTCTTGGCCCCGTGCCGGATGATGCCCTGCCGCTCCACCGCCTTGCCGATCATGAACCCCGGCACGTCCGCCAGGAACAGGAGCGGGATGTCGAACGCGTCGCACAGCCAGATGAAGCGCGCCGCCTTGTCGGCCGAGTCCACGAACAGCACCCCGCCCTTCCACTTCGGCTGGCTCCCCACGATGCCGATCACCCGCCCATCGAGACGCGCAAACCCGGTCACCACCTCTCGCGCGAAGCGCTGCTTCAGCTCGAAGAAGCTGCCCTCGTCCACCAGCGCCTCGATCACCTGGACGATGTCGAACGCCTGGTTGTGGTTCACCGGCATGATGTCGTCGATGCGCTTGTGCCCCGGGCGCGCCGGACGCGGCTCGGCGCGCTGCGGCTCGGCCCCCGCGCGCTGCGGCAGATAGCTGAGGTAATCGCGCGCCTTGGCGATGCACTCGCGCTCGTCCTTGGCCAGGAGGTCCCCGCAGCCCGACACCTCGCAGTGCATGCGCGCCCCGCCCATCTCCTCGAGCGTCACCTTCTCGCCGATCACCATCTCCGCCATGCGCGGCGAGCCGAGGTACATCGACGCGTTCTTGTCGACCATGAACACCACGTCACAGAACGCCGGGATGTAGGCTCCGCCGGCCGCCGACGGCCCGAAGAGCAGGCAGATCTGGGGCACCGCCCCCGACAGCTGCACCTCCGTGTAGAAGATCCGCCCGGCGTGGCGCCGGCCCGGGAACATGTCGAGCTGGTCCGTGATGCGCGCCCCCGCCGAGTCCACGAGATAGAAGAGCGGCATGCCGTGACGCCCCGCCACCTCCTGGATGCGCACGATCTTCTCCACCGTGCGCGCCCCCCAGGACCCGGCCTTGACCGTGGAGTCATTGGCCATGATCGCTACTGGACGGCCGTGGACCCGGCCGATGCCCGTGATCACCCCGTCGGCCGGCAGATCCGATGCGCCATTGTTGGCGAGGAGGCCATCCTCGACAAACTCGGCCCCTTCATCACAGAGAAGACGGATGCGCTCGCGGGCGAACAGCTTGCCCTCGGCCGTGTTCTTGTCGTGATACTTCGGCGCCCCGCCCTTCTTGATGCGCCCGATGAGCGCCTCCAACTCGGCGGTGGTGTGATCGTGACCCGGGGGCTTCTTGTCGTCCGTGGACATGCGCGTGTCATATCACAAGTTGGCCGCCGCCCGACGGCGACTCGCGCCCCTCCCGGCGCCCGGACGGCCCGCCGCGGCCCCGCTCCCTTGACACATGGTGGGCCGGTCCCGCATCCAGATCAGCATGGGAATCGAAAACGACCTCGAGACCGATCTGGCCGGCGTCGAGCGCCTCAGCCCGCAGGAGATCAACGCCCTGCCGGTCGGCACCATCAAGCTCGACCGCGACGGCCGCGTCCTCGTCTACAACACCGCCGAGGAGCGCCTGGCCGGCTTCTCCGCCGCCAACGTCCTCGGCAAGAACTTCTTCACCGAGGTCGCGCCCTGCACCAAGGTGCAGGAGTTCTACGGCCGCTTCCGCGAGGGCCTCGAGCGACGCGAGCTGCACACCAAGTTCCGCTTCACCTTCCGCTTCGCCCCGCCGCGCGCCCCCGAGGACGTCTGGATCACCCTCTTCTACAGCGCCTCCTCCGACGCCATCTGGGTGTTCGTACGCCGCTGATCTACCTGGCAGGTGACAAGGCGCGGCGGCGCCGCCAGGCGACATGGCCGAGCGCCGCCGCGACCAGGCCGAGGAGCGCCCACTCCTCGGGCTCGGGCGCCCCGGTGAGGTCGCCGAACCCGCCCCCCGGCGGCGTCGGCAGCGCCTTCTCGCCGCTCTCCGCCTCGCGCTGGAAACGATCCTCTTTGGCCTCCGCCTCCTTGAGCGCCTTCCGCTGCCGGTCGTCGATGAGCACGATCATCGACGAGTACGGCGTGACCACCCCATGACGCCGCGCGAGCGCGTGGGCCTGGTCGAGCAGCGCCAGCCGGTCCATACCGGGGCCCCCCGCCAGATCGCGCGTCGCCGCCGCCAGGTACACCCGCGTCGCCACCGCTCCGAGCCCCGCCTCCGCGGCCTCACCCGCCTCCTCCGCCGCCGCCACCCCACGCCGCGCCGTCCACACGTAGCCATCGGCCACCCCGAGGAAGTCCGCATCCCCTGTGTGCGCCTCGGCCGCCGCCAGACGCACGAACGCCTCCTCGACCCGCGTCACCGCCCCGCCGCCGCGCCGCTGCATCGTCTCGAGCGTCGCGTCGTCATACCCCACGGGCAACGCCCCGCCGAGGTGCACCATCCACAGCGGCGCCCCGAGATCGCGCGACGGCCGCTTGTCGTCCGCCAGGTCCAGGCTCCCGGCGTCGGTGAGCACCAGGATGGCGTCATAGCTCCGCCCCCCGCGCAGCGCCTCGAGCTGATCGATCATCTCGCCCGGGTTTTGCCCTCCATAATAGAGGACCGCGCCCGCGTCGAAGCCGGCCAGCCCCTCCAGCCGCGTCGGCGCCTCCCCCCGCGAGGCCGCCGCGGTCAGATAGAGGTCCACCTGATTCCCCGGCGCCACGGCCTGCCCGAGCCAGCCGAGGGCCGCCTTCACCGCCTCGGCCTTGCTCCCCATGCTGCGCGAGCGGTCGAGCACCACCGCATACTGCTGGCCCGGCCGCGGCAGCGCCGCGGCCCCCGGGGCGCGCGCCTCGGACACCATCTCCACCGCCAGCCTCTCGTCGAGCCGCACCCGGTGCGGCCGCGGCGCCGCCGCCTGCGCCATCGGCACCCGCGCCGGCAGCCACACCGAGGGATCGAGCACGAGCGGCTGCCCCCGCACCTCACGCACCGTCTTCTGGTCGCGATACACGTTGCGCTGCTCCGCCAGCGCCGGCAGCGGCCAGCCCCTCTCTGACCCCACCGCCGCCAGCGTCCGGTAGCGCAGCCACAGGTGCAGCCGCTGCCCGTCCTCTACCCGCCTCAGCCCGAGCGCCGCCCCCCGCACCGCCCGGCGCGGCGGCACCGGGAACGCGCGCAGCCGATACTGCCGCGGCCCCACCTGCTCGAGCAGGGCCGGGTCCACGCGCCGCTGCACCTCCTGGCGATAGACCTGCTGCGCCGCCCCGCGCGGCGCCAGCGTGTATACGAACGCCTTCGAGCGATCCGCGCTCTCGCCGAGCCACAGCCCCACCACCGCCGCCGTCTCCGGCAACGAGAAGTAATAGAACAGCTCCTGCTGCTCGGCCGTGCGGTTCTCGTACACCTCGTGCAGCTCCACCTCCGCCCAGTCGCCATGCTCGACCACCCCCACCTCCTGGCGCGCCACCCATACCTTGCGCTCCCCCTCGCTGAGCAGCCCGGCCTCGCGATCGTCGCGGTTGTAGGTCGACTCGAGCGCGTGCAGCACCCGGTCCTTCTCGCCCTTCTGGAGCGGCACGTCGAAGAACTCGGCATAGCGCCGCGCCGCCTCCGTCCGCTCCGCCGGCAGCCCCTGCCCCTCGAACAGGAACGGCCGCGCCACCACCGTGAACAGCCGCTCCACCCGCTCGCCCCACGCGCCGCCGAGGTGCAGCGTGTCACGATAGAGGTGGCGCACGTTGCCGCTCGACTCGGGATCGCTCTCGGTCGTGCTGAGGTAGCGATACGGCGCCAGGTAGGCGTTGAGCAGCCCGGCCCGGATCGTCTCCGTCTGCTCGAGGCGCGCGCGCCGCTCCGCGTCACTCTTCGGCGGCTCGGCGACGAGCGCGAGCGCCTGGCGCTGGGGCTGCCGGTTGGCCACCACGTAGAGCCCCACCACCCCGAGCAGCACCGCCGCCGTCACTCCCCAGCTCACCGCCGCGCCGAGCCGCGCCGCCGCGCCGAGCCGCGCCCGCCACCAGCTGCGCACATACAGCGGCACCATCATGAACGGCAGGAGCACGAACAGCGTCGCCGAATAGACGAAGAGCACCATCGCGAGGAGCACGTAGACCCCCACGAGCCCGCCCGAATGACGCAGCGCATCCCACAGCGAGCGCAGCCACCCGAAGCTGAAGAACGCCTCGATGAGCGCCCAGCCCGCGGGCACGGCATAGAAGGCGAGGAGCAGCCCCGCGTAGAGCCCGACCGCCAGGCACACCGCCCCGCCCACGAGGCGCACGAGCGCGCCCCACGCCGACCCCGCGGCCCCCGTCCCCGGCCGCGCGCCCGCGCCGCCCAGCAGCCCGAGCACATAGACCGTCGAGCTCACGCCCATCAGGCCCAGCACCAGGCCGAGCCCGGGCATGAGCTCGCGGATGAGGAACAGGCGCATGAGCGCGAGCAGGAAGACCGGCGCCTCGAACCCATAGAAGAACGCGAACAGACGCTCGGGCTCATGGCGCCAGAAGAGGATCCCGATCAAGGTCGCCGCCGGTGGGATGAGCACCACCAGGAGCGCCGAGGCCACGAGGTTCCAGGGCAGGAGCCCCTCACCCGCCTCGACCAGGAGACCGACCAGGCAATACGGCAGGATGCCGAAGCCTGCGACCAGGATGAAGATGGCGTTCCACGACCAGAACAGGCCATGCCCGAGGTTCCTGCGGCGCATGGCCGCGCGCAGCACCTCCCTCGTGGACCTGGGCGGCCGCACCGGCGGGACCGGTGGAGCCGGAGGCGCGGCCGAAGCCGGAGGCGGTGGCGCAGCCGGAGGCGCAGGGGGGTTCGCGTCGTCAGAAGACATCATCGCAGCTCCTCATAGATCCCCGGGGCGGCGGCCTGCCGCACCCGTTCCACGAACTCGCGCACGCTGCTCCCTGCATCGAGCAGCGCCGCCTTCCCGAGCGGCTCATCGAAGAGCAGCACCACCTCGGCCCAGCGCCGCTCCCCGCCCCAGACCTCCCCCCAGATACGGCCGAGCATGTCATCGGTCATGCGCCCCGGCGCCTGGAACCAGTACACTGCCCCGCGCCGCCCCGCGTCGAGCGTCGCCCAGCGCACCCGCCCCCCGTCGATCTCCACCCGCTCCAGCCGATCCACTCGCACCCCGTTCGACGCCAGACAGAACTCCGGCACATGGTGCGCGCGCCAGGACCGGCTGTACACCACGAGCAGCGACCCCTCGTGTCCCCGCCACCGGAAGCGGCGCTTGTCCGCCTGGCCGCCAAAGCGGCGGAACAGATCCTCCTCGATCGCCGTGAGCGGCAGCGGCTCGGTCACCACGTCCTCCGGCAGCACGAGCCTCGGCACCGCCCCCGGCGCCGGCGGCAGCGGGCGGCGCACATGACCCGCCGCCCCCACGAAGCCGAGCACCCCGAGCCACACCGCCAGCCCCGGACGTCTTCTCCCTTCCCGGGTCCCGCGCTGGCCCCCCTCCCGGCGCCCCTCACGCCCCTCCGGCGCCACCGCCGGCCGGCTCCAGCGCAAGAGCGCCAGCGTGATCGCGCACGCCGCCGCGAACCCTATGAGACCGAGCGGCGCGTGCAGCACCTCCGCCACCTTCCGCTGGCCCGCCACCACCGCCAGGAGCACGATCGCCGTCACCCGGGCCCCGTTGGCCCCGAGGAGGAGGAGACCGAACACCACCCCGCACCCGAGCCAGCCCCCATCGAGCCGCCGCCGCTCCATCCAGGTGGCCCCCAGGAAGAACAGCGCCCCCGCCCACAGGCTGCGCAACCCGCTACACGGGACATCGACATGCGCCACCCCGTTCTCCAGCACCAGGATCGTCTCCGCCGGCAGCGCCGCGATCCCCAGCGCCGTGAGCACCCGACCGACCGATTGCGCCGTCAGCGCCCGCAGCGCGAAACCGGCATAGGTATCCGCCTGCTCACCGAACGGGAGCGCCCCGATGAGGAGCAGCGCCGCCGGCAGCCCCCGCCGCCAGCGCCCCCCATCGACATACAGCCCCCAGAGACCGTAGCTCCCGAGCCCGAACAACGCCGCCCCGAGGAGGCTCACATCGAGCACCCGCTCGGCCCAGAGGTACCCGAGCGCCGCCCCCAGCGCCACTCCGAGCGGCGCCGGCACGAGCCGCGGCGCCATCGTCACCGAGCCCCAGCCCGAGCCCGGCCAAGCCCCTCGGACCTCGCCCCTGTCCCTGCCCTCGGCCGCCCGCCACGCGAGCAGCGCCAGGATCACCACCAGGAGCCCGAGATGAGAGGGCGACCCGGCCAGCGTACGACCGATCCAGCGGAGCGCCGGCGCGAACA
>DATAGU010000015.1:0-10352 GCA_036263495.1 Polyangia bacterium
TCGCGCCGGCGACGGAGCGGATGCTGCTGGCCTGCGCCGGCGAGCTGCCGCGAGGCGGGCACGTGCTCCACGTGGCGCCGCTGGCGGTGCGCGGCCAAGGGCACGAGGACCTGGTGCGCGTGGTCCTGACCCTGCCGATCGCGGAGGTAGGGGCCTATCTCGGGCGGCTCGGCTGGCAGGGACCGTGGGGCGAGGTGCACGAGATCCTGACGACGCTGCATGGGGACGCGAGCGACGTGGGGATCCAGCTCGATCTCGGGGCGGGGCCGCTGCCGGTGCTGGGGATCCAGTTCTACTATGCGGCCCGGGATCCGCGCTGGCGCCCGCTCCTCGACGAGCTGGTCGACCGTGGCGTGTGTACGCCGGCCAAGCGGGACGCGGTGCTGGCCTGGCCGGGGCGGGAGCGGCTCACGCTGCCGGGGCGCAGGTGGCCGAGCGAGCTGCGGCGGGAGCTGGAGCTCAAGCTCGTGTGCCGGGCGGACCGGGGGCGGCCGCTCGAGGCCAAGGCCTATCTGGGCTTTGGCGCGGAGCTGGCGCTGTTCCGCGGTGAGCCCGCGGTGGGAGGGGCGCCATGAGCTCGATGGAGGTCATGAGCCGCAGGGCCCCGATGAAGATGTTCGCGCCGGGGGATTTGTGGACGGCGCTGCGGTCGGCGGTGCCGCGGGCCCTGGTGTCGCCCGAGGCGTTCGACCGGGTGGTGGCGGTGGCGCGCCGGCTGCCCGAGTGTGCGCTCTGGGCCTCGCTCGAGTGCCGCCTGGGCGCCGGGGAAGATCGGGTGGACTCCAGCGCCTGTGTGCCGGCCGAGGAGGGGGGGCACGAGGCGCTGCTCCGGCATCGGGATGCGCTGCTCGGGGAGCCGCTATGCGGGCGCAGCCGGGGCGCCTGGGAGCGGACCCTGGCGTTCTGTGCCGAATGGGCCGAGGGGGGATCGCCCCTGGCGGAGCGGGTGCCGTTCGTGTTCATCGAGTTCGATCTCGATGGCGCGGTAGGGGCGGGCGCGCCGCGGGAGGCGCCCCCGTTCGTGCTGTTTCATTTGTTGCCGCGCTGCGACGGTGCCCCGGGTGTGCCGCCGGGTACGGCGATCACGAAGGCGGCGGCGTGTCGGCCGGCCATCGAGCGAGGGCTCCTCTTGCTCGATGGGCATGGGCCGTCGCCCGCGGTCGAGAGGAGCCTCCGGGCCTGTCTGGAGGCGCTGCCGGTCGAGGGCTCGGTGGCCTACGCGGCGCCCCTCTCGTTGCGCGGGTCCGAGGCGGTCCGGCTGATGCTGATCCTGCCCCGGTGGCAGGTCGTGGACTATCTCCGCCGCATCGCATGGGAGGGCCCCCTCGGCGAGATCGAGGCGGATCTGGCCACCTTGCCGGTGCCGCCGAGCGAGGTGTGGTTCGATCTCGACGTGGGCGAGACGGTGTTGCCGGTGGTGGGGCTGGTGTTCTCGTACCCGGCGGACGATCCACGCTGGCAGGTGCTGCTCGACCGGTGGGTCGAGCGCGGCGACTGTACGCCCGAGAAGCGGGATGCCGTGCTGGCCTGGCCGGGGCGCGAGCAGGTGCGATTGCCTGGCTTTCGGTGGCCGCTGGGCGCGCGGCGCACGCTGGTCTCCAAGATCGTGCACCGTCGCGGGCGGCGGGCGGAGGCGAAGATGTACCTCGAGGCGAGCTGCCGCTTCGCGCTGTTCTGAGCTGACGGTCCGACATCACCCCCCACCTCCGCTGTGTCTACGGCGGCGGGTTTCTTTCAGAGTCACCAGAAAAATCGTCCTCGCTACACCATCCGCTGTACTCCAAGCATGTGGCTTGCTCGACGGGCCGCGATGAAGTTACCGTGATCGGGATGGCAAGGCCCAGGAACCCACCCGCGGAGCCAGACCCTCGAGCCATCGTGCATTCTGCCCACGGGGCCCTCGGGGCCGGGAGCGCGAGGTGATCGGCTCCAGCATCGGTAACTACGTCGTGTGCGCCAAGATCGGCGAAGGCGGCATGGGCGTCGTCTATCTCGCCGAGCATCCACACATCGGCCGCCGCGTCGCCATCAAGGTCCTGCAGCCCGAGCACAGCCAGGATCCCCGCACGGTCGCGCGGTTCTCCAACGAGGCCCGGGCGGCCTACGAGGTCCGCAACGAGCACATCGTCGAGATCCTCGATTTCGGCGAGCTGCCCGATGGCAGTCCTTACTTCGTCATGGAGTGGCTCGACGGGCGCACCCTCGCCACGGTCCTCGAAGAGGAGCCTCGGTTGCCGCTCGAGCGCGTCCTCCACGTCACCCTCGGCATCGCCGAGGCCCTCGCCGCCGCCCACGACAGCGGCGTCGTGCACCGCGATCTCAAGCCGGGGAACATCGTCCTCATCGATCGCGGGGACGACCCGGACTTCGTCAAGGTGGTCGACTTCGGCGTCGCCAAGCTGCTGTCCGGGCACAAGCGCTCCCCGGAGCTGCGGACCACCACCCGCACGGTCCTTGGCACGTGGGCCTACATGGCGCCGGAGCAGTGCCGGGGCGAAAACGATCGCGTCGACGCGCGGAGCGACATCTATGCGCTCGGCGTGGTCCTCTACGAGATGGCCACCGGGCGGCTCCCCTTCCTCGCCGAGGGGACGGGCATGCTCCTGGCGCACATCGGGCAAACCCCGCCGCCGCCGCGCACGATCGCCCCCGAGCTGCCGGAGACCGTCGAGGCCGTGATCCTGCGCGCGCTCGAGAAGGAGCCGGAGCAGCGCTTCCAGAGCGTCGATGACCTGGTCATGGCGCTCACGGGCACGCCGCTGCCACCCCGCAAGCCTCGCCCAAGGACGCCCTATCCGCCGTCCACCGCGCCCGAGACACCCGTACGGGCGACCCCGCGGGACCACGCCGGCAAGATCACGGCACCCCTCCGGCCCAAGGGGGCAACGCCCCGCACGCCGCCGGGGAATCTGGGCGGGGGCACGGCCGCTCTCATGCCTGTGCCACCCGAGGATCGGGCGGATGACACCGCGCGCTTCCCGCTGGCGCAGATCCTGGAGCCCGCCGCGCCTGCCGCCGAGCCCCCGGTGGCCCGCTCCGGTCCGGGACTTCCGGACGGACGCCCCGGCCCTTCCCGTTCCCCGCGGCGCGGCCTCCTCCTCGGCGGCACGATGATCCTCGCGCTCGCCGTCCTCGCCGGCTTGAGCGTCACGTCGTGGCACCGGCCGACGTCGGCCCTCACGACCCCGCCGCCCCCCGCCGGGCCGGCGCTCCCGCCGCATCCATCGGCCGTGACCGCACCGCCGCCGGCCCTACCCAAGCCGCCTGGCCCCCCCACCGCCATTCGCCTCCGGGTCCGCACCATCCCCGCGACCGCGCAGCTCTTGCTCGACGGCGCCGAGCTGGCCAATCCGTTCACGGGCACGTTCGACCGCGGCGATACCCGGCATCTCCTCGTCGCCCGGTCGCATGAGCACCGGGACCAATCGACCTGGGTGATCTTCGATCACGACCAGGAGCTGACCCTCGTCCTGCAACCTCTGCCCCCCGGGAAGCATGCCGCCAGCCGCCCTTCAGGCGGGTCCGCCAAAAGCCCTCCCGCCGCGCCCGCGCCCGCGCCTCCGAGCGAGCCGGACCGGGGCAAGCGGAGCAAGCCCAAGATCATCACCGACTTTCCCGGATAGGAGACCATCATGCCGCGTATCACGAGGGGGCTCGTGGGCTGCGTGTTGTTCTGGGCCGCCGGAGGCCCGGGCCTCCTCCACGCCGAGATCCTGACGCCGCCCGGCGCGACCGGCGACGCGGCCCATGCGGCTCGCGCCGAGGCCAAGCGGCACTTCGACAAGGCCGTCGCGCTCTACAACGACGACGACTTCGACGCCGCCCTGGTCGAGTTCGAGACCTCCTACCAGATCTATCCCGCGCCGGGGTTGCTCTACAACATCGGCCTCACCCAGAAGGTCCTGTTCCGCTACGTCGATGCCATCGCCACCCTCTCCCGGTACCTCGCCGAGGCGCGCGATCCTCCGGCCGAGCGCCTGGTCGAGGTCCGCCAGCTCATCGCCGACATGAAGGCCCTCCTCGCCGACCTCACGCTCACCGTGTCGCCGGCCGGCACGGTGGTGTCGATCGACGGCCGCAGCGTCGGCACGACCCCCGTTCCCCCCATCTCGCTCGCCGCCGGCCACCACCTGCTCGAGCTCGAGGCGACCGATCACCGGCCGCTGCGCAAGGAGTTCATCATCGTCGCCGGCAAGCCGCTCGCGCTCAGCTTCGAGCTCCAGGCGGTGCCCCGGGCCGGCCACGCCCGGATCCTGGTGACGCCACGGGACGCGACCATCCGCATCGATGGCGCCCTGGCTCCGCCCGGGACGGTCGACTTCACCGTCAACGCCGGCGGCCACACGCTCGAAGTCTCCGCCCCCGGCTACCAGCCGCTGCGCAGCGAGCTGGCCGTCGCGGCCGGTCAGGTGCGCGAGGTCCCGGTCCACCTCGAGCCTGCGGTCCGCAAGCGGCGCCTCTACGAACGGTGGTGGTTCTGGACCCTGATAGGTGGCGGCGCGGGGGCCCTCACCACCGGCCTCGCGGTCCCGCTCAGCCCTCGGGCCGCGCCCCCGGCCCCCGGCTCGCTGCCCGGGAGCGGTGAGATCCCATGAAGCGCATCCCCGCCCGTCGGTTCCTCCTGGTCTGCGCGCTGCTGCTGGCCGCCGGTTGCCTCCGCGAGCACACCGGCGTGGTCATCGGCGTGGCCACGGATCTCTTCGCGCCCGACGAGCTCGACCGGGTCGTCCTGACCGTCCACCGGGGCGGCGTCCAGGTCATCACGCAGGAATGGCAGATCTCCGGCATCGCCGGCCAGGAGCTCAACCTCCCCGGCTCCTTCGACATCTACCCCAAAGAAGAAGACCAGGCGCCGACCGTGGAGCTCACCCTCATCGGCTACCTCGGCCCGCAGGAGGTCGTCCAGCGCTCCGCCACCCTCACCATGATCCGCTACGAGACGCTGTTTCTCCGCATGGCCCTGGTCGCGCGCTGCAAGAACGACAAGAGACCTTGCGCTTCAGGTGAGACTTGTATCGAGGGGGCCTGCGTCTCCGAGCAGGTGGATGCCACGCTCCTGCCGCGTTATGGCGGCGGTCCCCCCCGCGAGTTCACCGCCGAGTGCCACGGCCGGACCGTGCTCCGGGACACCGCCACCCGCCAGCCGCTCCTCACGACGGGTGAGGACGAGTGCGCCGACGGCCAGCGGTGCGTCGAATCGATCTGCTATGGAGTCGCGCCTCATTGTCGTGATGGGAGCCCGGACGAAGACGAGAGCGACAAGGATTGCGGCGGTGCATCTTGCGCGGGGTGCAAGGGCCGCGGGCGTTGCAGCCACGACAGCGATTGCCTCTCCGGCTTCTGTAACGAGAGAAACGGTGCGTGTGCCGCCACCCTCAGGTTCGACCATAAGATCGTCGAGGACTCCACGTTCGGCCGGATCTCGCTGGTCGCCGACGACTTCGACGAGGACGGTGACAACGATCTGATCGTCGCCCGTGTAGACGACGGTCAGCTCCTCCTGTACGCCAACGACTCCAAGGGTGCCTTCACGCCGACCTCCGTCCGACTCCCCACCGCGGACAGCCCAGCCGCCCTCGCCATCGATGACTTCGATGGGGACGGGGTCCGGGATCTCGCCGTGGCCTACCGGGGCTTCGCCGGTGACCACAATGGCGTCCAGGTCTTCTTCGGAGAGGTGGGCAACCTCTTCGCTCGCTCGGCCATCGTCCCCCTGAGCGCCCGTCCGGCGGCCATTGCCAGCGGCGATCTCAACGGGGACGACCGCCCGGACCTGGTCATCGCCAACCCCGACCAAGGGACCATCAGCGTCCTCCTGAACGATGGCCTTGGGGCGTTCCCTTCGGTGGCCGACTATCCCGCGGGGCCCGTGCCCCTGGCCATCGCCATCACCAAGGTCGACAGCCCCCACTCAGCCGACGTCGTCGTGGCCAGCACCGACTTCACCGGCATCGCCGGTCAGGTCAGCGTGCTGCACAACCTGGGGGCCGGCACCCTCGGGCCCGCCGATCACTACCAGGCCGGCCTGGATCCGCGAGGCCTCGCGATCGGAGACTTCGACAGCGATGGTCTCCAGGATCTGGCGGTCCTCGACGCCGCCGATGGGAGCGTCGACATCCTCTTGAACAAGGGGGAGTCAATGAACGACCCTCTCGGGCGTGTCATTTCCTTCCAGCAGCTCGTGGAGACTGACGTGGGCACGAGCCCCGTCGCCATGGCCGTCGGTGACTTCCAGGCCGATACGAGCGACGATCTCGTCGTGGTGAGCCGGGGTGACGGGACCATCAACATCCTCGCCCACTACAAGGACGGTTCGTTCCTCCAGACCGCCAGCTTCCGAACCGGGACCCATGCCCGCGCCATCGCCATCGCCGATTTCGATGGTGATTCCCAGCAGGAGAAGGACATGGCGGTGGCCACAGACGAGGGCCTGGTGATCCTACTCAACACGTCCTATTAGGGCGGGTCACGGCTCGGTGCGCCGGGAGGCCGGCGCTGCCTGCACAGCCGGCTTGAGGGCGGGGGCGGCTTCGATGAAGATGGGCGCGGGGGTTCAGGCCCTCTACACCTCGGAGTCACGCCATGGGACAGACCGTCGTACAGGTAGACGCCTTCACCGATCATGTGTTCGGGGGCAACCCGGCCGCCGTGTGCATCCTGGCCGCGCCGCGCGAGGCGCGCTGGATGCAGGACGTGGCCCTGGAGATGAACCTCTCGGAGACGGCCTTCCTCGTGCGGCGCGAGGACGGGAGCTATGATCTGCGCTGGTTCACGCCGGCCGTGGAGGTCGATCTGTGCGGCCACGCCACGCTGGCGAGCGCCCACGTGCTCTGGGAGGAGGGGCGCCTCGGGCGGGACGAGACGGCGCGGTTTCACACGAAGAGCGGGCTGCTCCTGGCGGTGCGGCGGGGGGAGCGCATCGAGCTCGACTTCCCGGCCAAGCGCGAGGAGTCGATCGCGCCGCCCGACGGGCTGCTGGACGCGCTCGGCATCGCGGTGGCGCGGTACGTGGGCAAGAACAAGTTCGACTATCTGGTCGAGGTGGAGTCCGAGGCCACGGTGCGCGGGCTCAAGCCCGATGACCGAGCGCTGGCGCAGCTCCCGGTGCGTGGGGTGATGGTGACCAGCCGCGCCGACGAGGGGCCGTATGACTTCGTGTCGCGCTTCTTCGCCCCGGGCTCGGGCATCGCCGAGGACCCGGTGACGGGATCGGCGCACTGCTGCCTGGCGCCGTACTGGCAGGAGCGGCTCGGCAAGGCGGAGATGGTGGCGTATCAGGCGTCGGCGCGTGGCGGCGTGATCCACATGCGCGTGACGGGCGAGCGGGTGATGCTCGGGGGGCAGGCGGTGACGGTGATGCGCGGGGAGCTGGCCGACGCGGTGGGGTGAGACCGGGCCGGCGAACCTGGGTGGGAGACGGAGACGATGATGGCGGGCTCGAATGGAGGGGCTGCATCTGAGCTGCCGCGATGGACCTCGTTCTGGGTCCGCGGCATTGGGCCGTTCCGCGAGAAGGCGATCTTTCAGCTGCGAGAGAAGGCGCAGCCGGACGGGGCCGAAATCCACATCTTTACGGGAGAGAATGGCACCGGGAAGAGCACCCTGCTGCGCTGTTTTGCCGGACTGTTCGATCCCGGCTACGGTCCTCTCAGCCAGCGTGTTCATCCCCCCTCTCTTCAAGAGGTACTGCCCAACGGGACGTATGGCTTCCAGGTGTTCCTGACGGAGCACATCTCCTTCGGTACCGCCTATCTCTCGACGGGAAGCAACGGGGCGCTCGCCTCGTCCCTCCTGACGTCGCCATGGCCCGGACCCATCCTCGACGCAAGCGGGGCCCAGTCTGAGCATTTACTCCGTCGGTACCCCTGCTTTGGTTATGCGGGGGGACGCAACCTCCGGAGTGTGGAACTCGCGGGCATCGTCGACCTCAAAGAAGGTCCGCTGCAAAAGGCGATGAGTTTCGAGTCGACGGTCTCTTCAGAGAGGCTCGTGCAGTGGGTGGCCAGTGTCTTCACAAAGGAGGCCTTGGCCGCACGTAAGGGCAAGACGGACAAGGCCGATCAGTATCGTCAGGCCCGGGAACGCATCCACAAGGCGATGTCAGAGGTGGTGGGCCAGCCCGTCACCTTCGAGCTGGAAGATGAGCCGGTGCTTCGGGTCCAAGTCATGCTCGGCCGTCGGCAGCTGGGCATCGATGCCCTGCCCGACGGCGTCAAATCGATCCTGAGTTGGCTCGCCGACCTCCTCATGCGACTCGACCGCATCCCCTGGGAGGACAAGAGCGTCGATCCACTGGCACAACCCTTTGCGCTGTTCCTCGACGAGATCGACGCTCACCTCCATCCTGCCTGGCAGCGCAAGGTGCTCCCGATGGTTCAGCGCCTGTTCCCCCGTGCGCAGGTGTTCGTGGCCACGCATTCGCCCTTCGTGGTCGCCAGCGTCGCCGGTGCCTGGGTGCACCGCCTGGTGCTGAACGAGGACGGCAGTGCGACCAACCGGGAACCTGTCCCTTCGCGCGCCGGCTACAGCTACGAGACCGTGCTCGAGGAGGATTTTGGCATCATTGCCGACTACGATGATGTGACCGAGGCGGAGCTGGCCAAGTTCCGTCATCTCAAGATGGCGCTCCTCGCGGGGAAGCGAGAGGTGCTCGACCCGCTGCGGGAGCTGGCCACGCAGCTCCTCCAGAAGAGCCCCGACCTCCGCGAGCGCATCGGCATGGAGTTGCGCCAGATCCAGCGCGTGGCAGGCATCGAGGTGCTGGCCATGGAGCCCGGCGTATGAGGAAGCTCACGCGCCCATCCCCACCCAAGGTGCTGGCGGAGCGGTGGAGGGAATGGAGCCGCGCCCATGAAGACGGGACGCAGTTCTACTGGCACCAGCACGAGGGCCGGCCTATCAATCAGCATCTCCTGCCACTGCTTCGCGAGATGACAAGCGAGCATTGCTCGTTCTGTGACGGCTATCCCATGGGGGGGATGACCACCGACACCATCGAGCACTTCTTCCCGAAGGCGCGGTACAAGACCCTGGCCTTCTTCTGGCCCAATCTCTTCTTGTGCTGCACCGCCTGCCAGGCCGCGAGCGAAAAGGGCTGGAGAGTTCAATTCCACGCCGGCCGGCCGCTCAAGCCCGACCGAGTGCGCTACGAGTTCACCCGCTTCTTCGTTGTCGATCTCACGAACGGGCGGATCGATCCAAACCCTGCGGCCTCCTCCAAAGACCAGGAGCGCGCCAGGCTCACCTGCGACGTGTACGACCTCAATTCGGACGTGCGTTGCCGGCAACGCAAACGCGAACTGCGCAACTTCCTCAACGAGCGAAAGCAGGGCACGACGCCCTATCTCGACGATTATCCGTATCGCGACTTCATCGCCGCCGGTCTGGAATAGGACCGGGCGCTCCTTCCGTTCACCTGGTGCAGGCGGCCCATCGCTGGGTGGAAGCGGAGGGGCCCGAGGCCGCTGGAGCTGCCAGGGGCAGGGGCGGCGTGGGTGCCGGTGCTCGCCGATCTCGCGGGAGTGGCGCCTCTCACAGGGAGCCCGATCGAACTGCCAGTGGAAGGCCCGGCGCCGCGCACCATGGCGGCGCTACTGAACTACTGACGGTGGCGCCCGAACTCAAGGATCTCGTGCGCCGCCTGTAGCGGGGAGTTCCTCGGGTGGGACTCATTGAAGTACAGCGCCCCCCCCGCCTTCGTATTCAGCCGTAAGCGTGGGCGGGAACGTGAGCGCGCCGACGCCTCTCGCCCCGCGGCAGTCGCTTCATCCATCTGACCGGACACATCGCCTCAGCAAGAACTGGCACCGCGATCCCGGCCGCCGAGATCGACCTGTCAGATCCCCGCCACCCGATCCGGGCGCCGAGATCGACCGGTCAGATCCCCGCCACCCCGATCCGGACGTCGATATCACCCTGTCCATCTCGCCCCCTTGCGATCCCGACGTCGAGATCGACCTGGGGAGATCCGGCCCCCCCGATCCCAACGTCGAGATCGCCCCGTCGGGTCCATCCCAACACGATCCGACCGTCGAGATCGCTCCGTCATGCGCAAGACCCCTCGATCCCGACGCCGAGATCGCTGCGTCATGTGTTGCACTTCGATTCCGGCGGTCTTGGAGCCTGTTTGTCCGCGCATCCACCCCAAGCGCTTGCCCAGGGGCCGCTCGGACCGTAATATTTCGACATGGCTACAATACAAACCTTCGGCACCGATGACACCCTCGCCACCCTCCGCAGTGAGTGGCAATACACCCTGGCCCGGCTCCTCAAGAGCCCCCACACCGAGGATTTCATCCCCGCGTTTCGGGCCGTGGGCGCCATCCTCGATGCGGCGATCAAGACCCAGACCG
>DATAGU010000016.1:0-45588 GCA_036263495.1 Polyangia bacterium
CGGGAACCTGACGAATCAGGTGCGCAACATCGCGCTCGTGACGACGGCGGTGGCCAAGGGCGATCTGTCGCAGAAGATCACGGTCGACGCCAAGGGCGAGATCCTCGAGCTCAAGAGCACGATCAACGCGATGGTGGACCAGCTGCGGACGTTCGCGGCGGAGGTGACGCGCGTGGCCCGCGAGGTGGGCACGGAGGGGAAGCTCGGCGGCCAGGCGGACGTGCAGGGGGTGTCGGGGACGTGGAAGGACCTCACCGACAGCGTGAACATCATGGCCTCGAACCTCACGAGCCAGGTGCGCGGCATCGTCAAGGTGGTGACGGCGGTGGCCAACGGCGACCTCACACAGAAATTCGTGGCTGAGGCCAAGGGGGAGATCGCGGCGCTCGCCGACACGATCAACAACATGACCGACACGCTGCGCATCTTCGCCGAGCAGGTGATCACGGTGGCGCGCGAGGTCGGGATCGAGGGGAAGCTCGGCGGGCAGGCCAAGGTGCCGGGGGTGGCAGGGACGTGGCGTGACCTCACGGAGAACGTGAACATGCTGGCCGGCAACCTCACGAACCAGGTGCGCAACATCGCGCTCGTGACGACGGCGGTGGCCAACGGGGACCTCTCGCAGAAGATCACGGTCGATGTGCGCGGCGAGATCCTCGAGCTCAAGAAGACCATCAACACGATGGTGGACCAGCTGCGCGCGTTCGCGGCGGAGGTGACGCGCGTGGCCCGCGAGGTGGGCACGGAGGGGAAGCTCGGCGGCCAGGCGGACGTGCAGGGGGTGTCGGGGACGTGGAAGGACCTCACCGACAATGTGAACCTCCTCGCCGGGAACCTGACGTCGCAGGTGCGCAACATCGCGCTCGTGACGACGGCGGTGGCCAACGGCGATCTCTCGAAGAAGATCACGGTCGATGCGCGGGGCGAGATCCTCGAGCTCAAGAACACGATCAACGCGATGGTGGATCAGCTGCGCACGTTCGCTGCGGAGGTGACGCGTGTGGCCCGCGAGGTGGGCACGGAGGGGAAGCTCGGCGGGCAGGCGCAGGTGCCGGGGGTAGCGGGGACGTGGAAGGACCTCACCGACAACGTGAACCTCATGGCCTCGAACCTGACGGGGCAGGTGCGCGGCATCGTGAAGGTGGTGACGGCGGTGGCCAACGGCGACCTCGCACAGAAATTCGTGGTCGAGGCCAAGGGGGAGATCGCGGCGCTCGCCGACACGATCAACAACATGACCGACACGCTGCGCACGTTCGCCCAGCAGGTGACGACGGTGGCGCGCGAGGTCGGCATCGAAGGAAAACTCGGCGGGCAGGCCAAGGTGCCGGGCGCGGCCGGGACGTGGCGTGACCTCACGGACAACGTGAACATGCTGGCCGGGAACCTGACGTCGCAGGTGCGCAACATCGCGCTCGTGACGACGGCGGTGGCCAACGGCGACCTGTCGCAGAAGATCACGGTCGACGCGCAGGGGGAGATCCTCGAGCTCAAGAACACGATCAACGCGATGGTGGAGCAGCTGCGCACGTTCGCGCGCGAGGTGACGCGCGTGGCGCGCGAGGTGGGCACGGAGGGGAAGCTCGGCGGCCAGGCCAAGGTGCCGGGGGTCGGCGGCACGTGGCAGGACCTCACCGAGAACGTGAACCTCATGGCCTCGAACCTCACGAATCAGGTGCGCGGCATCGTGAAGGTGGTGACCGCGGTGGCCGAGGGGGATCTCTCGCAGAAGCTGGTGGTGGAGGCCAAGGGGGAGATCGCGGCGCTCGCCGACACGATCAACGGGATGACCGACACGCTGCGCACCTTCGCCGAGCAAGTGACGACGGTGGCGCGCGAGGTCGGCATCGAAGGAAAACTCGGCGGGCAGGCCAAGGTGCCGGGCGCGGCCGGGACGTGGCGCGACCTCACCGACAACGTGAACATGATGGCCGGGAACCTCACGTCGCAGGTGCGCAACATCGCGCTCGTCTCGACGGCGGTGGCCAACGGCGACCTGTCCAAGCAGATCACGGTCGACGCGCGGGGCGAGATCCTCGAGCTCAAGAACACGATCAACGCGATGGTGGAGCAGCTGCGCACGTTCGCGGCGGAGGTGACGCGCGTGGCCCGCGAGGTGGGCACCGAGGGCAAGCTCGGCGGCCAGGCGATGGTGCCGGGGGTGGCGGGGACGTGGAAGGACCTCACCGACAACGTGAACCTCATGGCCTCGAACCTCACGAACCAGGTGCGCGGCATCGTCAAGGTGGTGACGGCGGTGGCCAACGGCGAGCTCACGAAGAAGCTGATCGTAGAGGCCAAGGGGGAGATCGCGGCGCTCGCCGACACGATCAACGGGATGACCGACACGCTGCGCACCTTCGCCGAGCAAGTGACGACGGTGGCGCGCGAGGTCGGCATCGAAGGCAAGCTCGGCGGGCAGGCCAAGGTGCCGGGCGCGGCCGGGACGTGGCGCGACCTCACCGACAACGTGAACCAGCTGGCCGGGAACCTGACGACGCAGGTGCGCGCGATCTCGGAGGTGGCCACAGCGGTGACCAAGGGCGATCTCACCCGCACGATCGACGTGGAGGCGCTCGGCGAGGTGCTGGCGCTCAAGGACACGATCAACCAGATGATCTCGAACCTGCGCGACACGACGCAGACGAACAAGGAGCAGGACTGGCTCAAGACGAACCTGGCCAAGTTCTCGGGGATGATGCAGGGGCAGCGCAGCGTGGAGTCGCTCGCGCAGCTCATCATGTCGGAGCTCACGCCGGTGGTGTCGGCGCAGCTCGGCACCTTCTTCGCGGCCGACGGCGAGCAGGCCCGGCCGACGCTGCGGCTCCTCTCGAGCTACGGCTACATGAAGCGCAAGCACGTGTCGAACCGCTTCACCCTCGGCGAGGGGCTGGTGGGGCAGGCGGCGCTCGAGAAGAAGCCGATCGTGATCATGCGGGTGCCGGATGACTACGTGCAGGTGAGCTCGAGCCTGGGCGAGGCGACGCCGCGCAACATCGTGGTCCTGCCGGTGCTGTTCGAGGGGCAGGTGAAGGGGGTGATCGAGCTCGGCTCGTTCCAGGAGTTCAGCCCGATCCACCTCACGTTCCTCGAGCAGCTCACGCTGAGCATCGGCGTGGTGTTCAACATGATCAGCGCGAGCCGGCGCACCGAGGAGCTGCTCGACGAGCTCAAGGGCTCGAACTACGAGCTCGAGAAGAGGACCAAGGAGCTCGAGGAGAAGGCGGCGCAGCTCGAGGTGAAGAACCGCGAGATCGCCGAGGCCAGCGCGTCGCTCGAGGACAAGGCGCGGCAGCTCGCGCTCGTGTCGAAGTACAAGTCCGAGTTCCTGGCCAACATGTCGCACGAGCTGCGCACGCCGCTCAACAGCCTCCTCATCCTGGCCAACCTCCTGTCCGAGAACGAGGAGCACAACCTGTCCGACCAGCAGGTGGAGTACGCACGGACGATCTACCAGTCGGGGCGGGACCTCCTGGCGCTCATCAACCAGATCCTCGACCTCTCGAAGATCGAGGCGGGGCGCATGCAGATCGAGCGGCGGCGGCTGCCGTTCGCGGAGCTGCGCTCGTACGTGGAGCGGAGCTTCCGGCCGCTGGCGCAACAGAAGGGGCTCGGGTTCTCGATCACGGTGGGCCGCGAGGTGCCGCCGACGATCACGACCGACCCGCAGCGGCTCGAGCAGATCCTCAAGAACCTCCTGTCGAACGCGTTCAAGTTCACGGAGACGGGGGAGGTGGGGCTGCACGTGTCCTTGCAGCGGGAGAATCCGGGGTACAAGACGCAGGCCCTCAAGCGGGCGCCGGCGGTGATCGCGCTCGCGGTGTCGGATACGGGGATCGGGATCCCGGTGGAGAAGCAGCAGGTGATCTTCGAGGCGTTCCAGCAGGCGGACGCGTCGACGAGCCGGACCTACGGCGGGACCGGGCTCGGCCTCACGATCAGCCGCGAGCTCGCGCGCCTGCTCGGCGGCGAGATCTGGCTCAAGAGCCAGTCGGGGCTGGGGAGCACGTTCACGCTGTACCTGCCCATCTCGGCCGAGGACCAGGCGTTCCCGGGGCCGGAGGAGGAGGCGGGGGTGTACGAGCGCAGCCACGTGGAGGAAGAGGCCAAGGCGCCGCAGGAGGCGCTCGTGGAAGAGGAGGTCCCCGTGGTCGACGCCGGGCCGGGGCCGGTGACCGATCTGGCCGGGCGGAAGGTGATGGTGGTGGACGATGACATCCGGAACCTGTTCGCCGTGACCACGCTGCTCGAGCACCGGGGCCTGCACGTGGTGCCGGCGCGGAGCGGGCGGGAGGCGCTCGAGCGGCTCGCGCAGGAGGCCGACATCGAGCTCGTGCTGATGGACATCATGATGCCGGAGATGGACGGGTACGAGGCGACGCGGACGATCCGCAGGAGCGAGCGGCTGCGGGAGCTGCCGGTGATCGCGCTCACGGCCAAGGCCATGCCGGGCGACCGGGAGAAGACGCTCGAGGCGGGCTGCAACGACTTCGTGCCCAAGCCCGTGGAGGCGCAGCGGCTCATCGCCACCATGACCCACTGGATGAAGCCGCGCAGGCACGGGTGAAGGGCGCAATGGATGACGGTGAGCAGGGGGTGAAGATCCTGATGGTCGACGATCGGCCGGCGAACCTCATGTCGCTGCGGGCGATCCTGGAAGATCAGCCGGGCTACGAGCTGATCCTGGCCTCCTCGGGCGAGGAGGCGCTCGATCGCGTCCTGCGCGAGGACTTCGCGGTCATCCTCCTCGACGTGGCCATGCCGCAGATGGACGGGTTCGAGACGGCGCGCCTCATCAAGCAGCGGGAGCGCTCGTGCAAGATCCCGATCATCTTCATCACGGCGTCGGTCTACGACATGGAGAACATCTACCGGGGCTACACGGTGGGGGCGGTCGATTACCTGCCGAAGCCGGTGGATCCCCACGCGGTGCGGGCCAAGGTGGCGGTGTTCGTGGAGCTGCACCTCCAGGCGCGGGAGATCGAGCGCCAGGCGCGCCTGCTGCAGGAGATCCAGGCGCGGGAGCAGGAGCGCCTGCGCCGGCAGGCGAACGAGGCGATGGCGGAGAAGCGGCGCGCGGAGGTGGCGCGGGACGCGAGCGAGGCGCGGTTTCGCCGGCTGCAGGAGTCGGGGCTCGTCGGCATTTTCTTCTGGCAGCTGGACGGCCGGGTGGTGGACGCCAACGAGGCGTTCCTGTGCATGGTGGGCTTCTCGGAGGACGAGCTGCGGGCGGGGCATATCAACTGGCGGGAGCTGACGCCGCCCGAGTGTGACGCGGCCGATGGCCGGGCGTTGGCGGAGCTGCAGGCGACGTCGGTGTGCCAGATGTACGAGAAGGAGTTCGTGCGGCGCGACGGCGGGCGGGTGTCGGTGCTGCTGGGGAGCGCGTTCCTCGACGGGCCGGAGGAGGGCGGCCTCTCGTTCGCGCTCGACATCACCCAGCGCAAGCAGGTGGAGAGCGAGCGGGCGCGCCTCGTGCGGGAGCTGCGCCAGGCGGTGCGGGTGCGGGACGACTTCTTGTCGATCGCGGCGCATGAGCTCAAGACGCCGCTGACGCCGCTGCGCATCCAGACCGAGAGCATCCTGCGGGCGATCCGCAAGGATGAATGCGAGCGTGTGGAGCTCGCGCGCCTGGCGCGGCGGCTGGAGGTGATCCAGCGCAGCGTGGTGCGGATGGAGCGGCTCATCGAGAGCCTGCTCGACGTGTCGCGGGTGACGCGGGGGAAGCTCGAGCTGGAGTTCGAGGAGTTCGACTTGATGGCGGCGGCGCGCGGGGTCGTGGAGCGGATGCGGGAAGAGCTCGACCGCGCGGGCTGCACGCTATCGGTGGAGGGGGACACGGAGGTGGTCGGCCGCTGGGATCGGCTCCGGATCGAGCAGATCGTGGAGAATCTCTTGTCCAACGCCGTCAAGTACGGGGCGGGCAAGCCCATCAAGCTCGTGGTGGAGCGGGACGAGCGGGCACCCTACGAGGCGGCGAGGATCAGCGTGCAGGATCACGGCATCGGCATCGCCAAGGAGGCGCAGGCGCGGATCTTCGACAAATTCGAGCGCGTGGCGCCGATGCGGCACTTCGGCGGTCTCGGGCTGGGGCTCTGGATCGTGCAGCAGATCGTCCAGGCGCACGGGGGTGAGATCGCGGTGGAGAGCGAGCTAGAGCAGGGGGCGCGGTTCACGGTCACGCTGCCGCTCGCGCTGCGAGCGGAGGCGACGAGGGCGCCCGCAGGGGCGAGCGCAGTGGAGCGTCATGCATCTCAGGCGAGCACATGAGCCGATGCCGGTGACTTGCGACGTGTTTCACAGAGGGCAGAGGGGACAGCGGGTGACGAGCGGATCACGGCGCACTTGTGGTCTGCCGCGTCCTGTTTAAAGCTCTACCCGTGGAATCCCAGCATGGCGATGATTCGGCTGCGGGCGGCGGCTGCAGGTGCATCCTGGTGGTGGAGGACGATGCCGATATCCGGGCCTCGCTCCAGGATCTGCTGGAGGATGAGGACTACCGGATCCATGTCGCGGACAACGGTGAGAGCGCGCTCGGCCTGCTGAAGGACGTGGAGCGCCCCTGCCTCGTCCTCCTCGACTTGATGATGCCGCACATGAGCGGGGCGGAGTTCCTGACGGTCTTGCGGGAGCGCGAGCCGCTGGAGGATTTCACCGTGCTCATCGTGTCGGCGTGGCCGAAGGAGGCGGAGAAACTGAGGCTCGGGGCGCAGGGGTACGTGAAGAAGCCGTTCGATACGGAGGTGCTGCTGGCGCTCGTCGAGAAGTACTGCAGGCGACCGTAGGGCCGGCGGGGAGGGCTGGTGCGCCGGGGACGCTCCCCCGGCTCAGCGCTGGAGGGTGACGTGCTTGGTGTCCTCGAGGCCGTTGTAGATGAGCCCGTAGCCGTTCGTGGTGCGCTTCGAGGCCTGGAGGCGGAACTGGTAGGCGCACGTCGGCATGACCGCGGGCTTGAAGGTCGTGGCCCCCTCGTACCGCGCGGTGAACACGCCGCCCGCCCACTGGTGTGTCGGGTTGATGTGCGTCGAGTAGTCCTCCACGGCGCCGGGCGCGAGCGGGGTGGCCTGGTTGTGGCCGTACATGGCCTGGAGCACGTAGTTCCGCAGGTGGCCGCTGGTATCGCGGGCGGTGAACGACACCTCGAGCCGGCCGGTGCCGAAGGGCACGATGTCACAGACCTGCACCGTCTGTGGCGGGCCGCTCGGGGGGTAGTGGGTGAGCGCCCCGATGGAGACCTCCGGCGGGGTGTTGTCGATCCGCAGCTTCAATGTGCCATAGGACGGATCGATGATGAGGGACGAGGAGGGCACGAGCAGCGTCCCCGTGGCGTCCACCTTGAAGCCCTGGAGCCGCAGCGTGTAGAGCCCGTTGCCCACCTTGGACGTGTCCCAGCGGGCGATGAGATCCGGGAAGATCCATGGGACGGCGGGCTGCTCTACGTAGGGCAGCTTGTAGACGTTGGCCTGGCCGCCCTCGGTGAAGGGGCCCATGGCGATGGTCCGCCACGTCCCGCCCCCGAGCGCGAACTCGTAGTACGTGTTCGACAGGGGGTCCGAGATGTCGTTCCAGGTCGTCCCGTCCGAGGAGTACTGGATCTTGTACCGGTAGACGTCGGCGAGCTGTCCGAACCACCCGCAGAGGTCGAGCGTGGCGCCGAACGGGGCGTTGGCGTCGCTGCTGTTGGGCGCGGCGGCGCTGATGTCGGCGTTGGCGTAGCCGCTCGCGCTCGCCCCCACGGTGTCGATCTGGTTGACGCCGATGAGCCCCACGCGCGTGAACACGAACAGGGTGTCGGTCGGCCGGCCGGTGGCCGGTGCGGGCATGGTGGAGACGCCCTCGGCGGCCTTGAGCACCACGGCGAGCACGTCGGCGATGTTCTTGCGTGTCTCGGTGGCGGGGTTCTCGTTGAGGATGACGCGCTCGGTGCCGTCGATGCGCTGGGTGACCTTGAAGTGCACGTCCGGGCGGTTGGCCGGGACGCTCACGTCGTAGGGCCACGAGAACGTGAGGTTGAATTTGCCGGACGCGTTCGTCGGGCCCATGGCGAGCGGCTGGGCGACCCCGAACTGGTAGACCTTCACGATGGCGTAGGGGATGCCCGCCCCCGTGCCCTTGCTGACGACGCTTCCCTGGATGTTGAACGTTGCCATGGGGGTTCTCTCTTTCTCCGAGCGGGTCGGCCCTACTTGCAGGCGGCCTGGATGATGCGGAAGTCGCCCTTCAGGATCTCCGCGGGGATCTGTTGCAGCGGAGCCTCCGAGAAGGTGCCGGCCTTGGTGAACTGGCGCTGGTAGCCGATGACCCCGGCCGTGGGCGCGGTGAACTCCTCGCTGCTGAACGCGACGACCTTGGCCACCCCGAAGCCTCCCTCCACCACCTTGCGGACGTCGATCTCGAGGAGCCTGTTCGCGCTCAGCCGCTCGCGGACGCACTTGAGCGGCTTCTCGTTGTCATTGAAGAAGGCGATCCACACGAAGATGTACTGACCCGTCGGGTTCACGAGCTGGAGCGTCGTGGCACGGCCTTCTCGCGCGTCCCACGTGCCGATGAGATAGGGGCTGAGCGCTCCGCCCGAGGGGGGAAACTGGACCGGCAGGGCCTTGCTGACGGTGGCATCGAACGAGACCCCGCCCACCGCCTGACCGCCCAGTTGCAGGGATAGGTCCACGTGCCGCCGGATGGGCTTGGCGCCCTCCTCACGCACCTCCGGAGGCTGGAGCGTCAACGTGACGACCCGGAACTCGCGGGGCTTGAGCGCGAAGCCCTTGGTATCCGGGACGCCCTCGAACCGGGATCGCCACTCCTCGGGGAGGCCGCGGGCCAACAGCTCGCCTCGCGCCTCGGTCTGCCCCGGGTTGGCGACCAGGAGCTTGATCGAGAGGGCCTTGCCGAAGACGGTCTGGACGTTCACGAAGTTGTTCTGGGCGTGGTTGTTGGCGCTGTTCGCGTCGCCGGGCATCTCGATGCGCACGAGCACGCAGAAGTGATCGAACTCCCCGAGGATGTGCCCACCCCAGGCGCCGCCGTTGTTCTCGGAGGGGTTGCTGAGGTCCCACGGGACCTCGATGAGCTGCTCGGCGGTGGCGGAGCCGGCCGGGCCGAGGTTGACGCCGGTGACGGTGGCGATCTCCTTGAAGTTGCCCCACGACGCCGGGGACCACGGCCCGTACGGCGCGAAGTGGAAGCGCACGGTCGCGTTGTTCGCGGGGCTCGCGCCGGCGTTGCGGACGCGTGCGAACAGCCGGTTGACCTGGCCCTTGGAGGGCTCGCCCACCTCGTTGCCGGTCCCGTTGCCGTCGTTGTCGACCCAGATGTCGGCGGTCTGCCAGGGCGGCGGCGTCCCTGGAGGGCTGCCCCAGTCCCGGATGGAGGGATCCGGCTGCGCCGAGGCCGCGGAGGAGATCAGGAGGAGGCTCGCGAAGAGAACGAGCGATGTACTGCGGGCACAAAAGCGAGGACGATTCATGTCACACCTCCACGAGGCGCCAGGCGAACGGATGGCCTGGGTGCGCTCGTCCCTCTCGGAGAGAGGATGAGAAGAGAACGTGCCGATCGCGGCGATGCCGCTGCTTCGTACGGGCTCGCGCGGGCGTCATGCGCCGGCGGGAGACGGCTCCCATCACGGCGGCCGCTCCCTGGCAAAGCAAGCAGCGTACCAGTGCAGGAGGACCTCTGTGCGCCGTGGCGGCTGCTCCTCTGTGCGCAAGAAGTGCGTTGTGCCGCAAGAGCCCCGCAAGAACTACGAGGTACCTACACGAGCAGCGCTGCATGCGCGGGGCGCCGCCGCGCGGGGTTCCAGGGCCGCCGCGTGGGCGCCAGAGGACGGAGGACTAGCCCTTGACGCCGCCGGCGGTGAGGCCGCCGACCAGGTACTTCTCGAGGGCGAAGAACAGCGCCATCACGGGCAAGGACACGATGATGGCGCCGGCGGCGAAGTGCCCCCATTCGGTCGAGAAGTCGCCCACGTAGCGCTGCAGCGCCACCGGCAGGGTGAACTTGGTCGGCTCGTTGATGAACGTGGCGGCGAGGATGAACTCGTTCCAGGCGGTGAGGAAAGAGAAGAGGGCGGTGACGGCGAGGGCCGGCCGGGCGAGGGGCAGGGCGACGCGCCAGAAGGCGGTGAAGCGGGTGCCGCCGTCGAGGAGTACGGCCTCTTCGAGCTCCCGCGGGAGCGAGTCGAAGTAGCCCTTGAGCATGAACACGCAGAAGGGGATGGCGGTGGTGGCGTAGACGACGACGAGGCCGGCCAGGCGGTTGAGGAGGCCGAGGCGGTCGAGGAGGACGTAGAGGGGGATGGAGGTGACCACGCCGGGGAACATCTGCGACAGGAGGAAGGCGCGCAGCGAGGTGTCGCGGCCGACGAAGCGATAGCGCGACAGGGCGTAGGCGGCGCTGGTGGCGAGGAGGAGGCCGACGACGGTCACGGCCGCAGCGACGATGAGGGAGTTGGCGAGCTGGCGGCCGAAGAGCCAGTGGCCGGCGAGATCGCTGGTCGAGACGACGTCGCGGAAGTTGTCGAGGGTGGGGTGCTCGGGCCAGGGGGAGGCCGAGGCGGAGAAGCCCTGCGAGGGGGTCACGGCCATCTTCACGACCCAGGCCACGGGGTAGAGGGTCGCCGCGGTGACGAGGAGGAGGAGGGCGTGGGTGAGCAGGGTGCGCAGCCGCATGCGCCCGATAGAGTACATGATTCCGCGGGGCTGCGTCAGAGCGAGGGACGCCAAGCGGCAGGGGGTAGAGAGGGGATATGCCTCTGCCACTATGATCTTGCGACATGAACACCTATCGCAAGTACATCACCATCGACGATCCGCGACGCGTGGTGCTAGCAATCCTCGCCAGCTAGCTACGCGGGCTTGATCGTGCCGTCGATGAGCGCGCCCTTGAGGGTGCCTTCGAGGATGGCCTTGTCGCCGTGGACGGCCGTGCGCTGGAGGTAGAAGGAGAGGCCGCGCGGCCCGCCGAGCTCCTCGCCGCCGCCGGCACGGCCGGGGCCGCCGTGGACGAGCGTGGGCAGCACCATGCCGGGCGGGGTGGCCTGGCCGGCGATCTTGGCCGAGCCGAGGAACAGGCGCCCGCTGTAGGGCGCGGTGCCGAGCACGAGCTCCTCGATGAAGGCGCGGTCGTCGGCGTAGCACGAGGCCACCAGGCTCCCGCCGCCGCGCGCGACCAGCTCGGCCGCGATGGCGGCGCGCCCGTCGTAGATGCCCACGGTGGCCACGGGTCCGAAGACCTCGTGCTGGTGCATGGCGCTCACGGCCTGCGGCCGGGCGGTCTTGAGCAGGACCGGGGCCTGGAAGAAGCCCTTGCCCGCGGGCACGCCCACGGGCGCACGCGCTTCGTCGAGCACCACGTCGGCCTCGCCGCGCAGCTTGGCGATGCCCGAGCGCACCTCGGCGAGCTGGCTGGCCGTGGACAGCGGGCCCATGTTCACCTCTTCGAGGGCCGGGTTGCCCACGCGCACCGCGCCGAGACGCTCGCGCAGCGCCTCGAGCACGGTCTCGGCCAGCGCCTCGGGCACGAAGATGCGGCGGATGGCGGTGCACTTCTGCCCGGTCTTCTGCGTCATCTCGCGCACCACGTCGGCCACGAACAGGTCCCAGGTGGGCGAGCCGGGCTCGACGTCGGGGCCGAGGACGGCGGAGTTCAGGCTGTCGGCCTCGACGTTGATGCGCACCGAGTCGTGCACGACGCCGCGCAGCGCCCGCAGGGTGGCGGCGGTGTCGCTCGAGCCGGTGAAGGCGAGCACGTCCTGCCCCTGGAGGTGCTCGAGGAGATCGCCCGACGAGCCGGCGATGAACGAGAAGGCGCCCTCGGGCAGGAGCTTGGACTCGATGAAGAGCTCGGTCATGCGCGCGGCCACGAGCGCGGTGGCGGTGGCGGGCTTGCTCACCACGGGCATGCCAGCCAGCAGCGCCACGGCCGCCTTCTCGGCCAGGCCCCAGGCGGGGAAGTTGAATGCGTTGATGTGCACGGCCACGCCGCGGCGCGGGGCGAGGATGTGCTGGCCGACGTAGCGCGCCGAGCGGCCGATGGGCACGGCGCCGCCGTCGAGGAGCAGGCGCGAGGCGCCGAGCTGGGCGCCGAGCTCGGCGTAGGCGGCCAGGGTGGCGGAGGCGCCGTCGACGTCGAACTTGGCGTCGCCGCGGGTGTTGCCGCCGTTGGCGATGGCCAGCTGGATGAGCTCGTCGCGGTGGCTGTGGATGAGGCGCGACAGGCCGCGCACGATCTCGCCCCGCTCGGCGAAGGTGAGGGCGCGGAGCGCCGGCCCGCCGACGTCACGGGCATGGGCGAGGGCGGCGCGGAAGTCGATGCCCTGGGTGCTGGTGTGGGCGAGGACCTCCTCGGTCGCGGGGTTGAGGAGGGGCGTGCCGGGGCCGCTGCCGGTGACGAAGCGGCCGGCGACGTAGCTGCGAAGGACGGTGGTTGGGTTCGTTGGCGTTGGCGTGGACATGGGCGCGAGCATAGTCCGGGACGGCGTGGACGGCTACGGCCAGCGTGCGGGAGGGGAGGAGGGGATCGCTCGTTCGTCACCCCTCCTCTGGGCCGAGGAACGCGGACGAGGCCGCCCGCAGCCGCACGACCTCGACGGCCTCCTCGATGCCCTTGAGCCGCACCACGTCGCGCGACAGGCGGACGTCCCAGCCGGCCACCAGCGGCGCGATGCCGGGGAGGCGCCACAGGGCCTCGGTGCACACGATCTCGCGCGCCCCGGCGATGCTCTGCACGCGCGCGGCGATGTTCACCGTGCGCCCGAAGTAGTCGAGCTGGTGGTTCGACTGGACGGCGATGCAGGGACCGGTGTGAAGCCCGATCTTGAGCTCGAGCTCGCTGCCGGGCAGGGACGCCACGGCCTGCTCCATGCGCACGGCCGCGATGAGCGCCCGCTCGGGCTCGGCGAAGACGGCCATCACCGCGTCGCCGATGGTCTTGACGATGGCCCCCCGCTCGCGGGTGATGATCTCGCCCACGGCGTCGAAGTGACGCCGCACGATGTCGAGCGCCTGCAGGTCGCCGACGCGCTCGTAGAGCGCGGTCGAGGCCTTGAGATCGGTGAACAGGACGGTGAGGGTCTTGAGCTGCAGGCCGGACTGGCCGCCGACCGTCTCGGTGCGGAACAGCCGGCGGAAGGTCTGGCTGGAGAGCAGCTGCTTGCCGGTGAGGAAGGGGGCGAGGTCGACGATGTGCTCCGGCCCCTGGTCGGCGAAATAGAGCACGCCCACCGGCAGGAGCAGGTTGGTGAGGTTACGCACCGTGAGGGTGATGGTTCCGGCCCCGAGCTCGCCCTCGGGCGGGATGAACCCCTGATCAAGGAGATCGAGCGAGAGCCGGGTGGGGCCATCGGGGGTGACCTTGAAATAGGTGAGGGCGTGGATGTTGGGCGAGAAGGCCGCGAACTCGCCGGGCGCGGACGTGAACTCCAGGGTGCGCGTGGCCCGGGGCGCGAGGGTCGCGTCGGTGATGACCGAGTTGGCGAGCCACCGGCGCAAGGCGGTCTCCCGGGTGCTGGGCGAGAAGAACAGGATGTCGGCGTCGTGCCGCAGGCTGAGCCTGCTCTCGTCGTAGAAGCGCAGGCGGCGGATGGCCGGCGCGATGGAGAAGCTCACCTCGATGTTATCGTCGAGCGCGCTCTGGAAGCCCTGCTGGCAGAGGCGGCAGAACGTGGTGGTGTTGATGCTCTTGAGGCCGCCGAGGGCGGTGATGAGGATGGCGCAGCTCGGACAGATGACGCCCCACGAGATATCGAACACGCCGGCGTTCGCGGCATGGAGGAAGAGATCGAGCGCCAATTGCTCCTCGACGCCGCGGCTCTGCGCCCAGGCGAGCGCGTTGACGCGGAAGAGCGCCTCGTCCGGGGCGCTCCGGATCCATTGACCCAACTGCTCGACGAGCCCGCGCTCGAACCCGCCGGCCCGGGCGATCGCCTGCAGGCGCGGCTCCAACGTATCGTCCACCATTCCCATGGGCCTACATCATAGAACGCCGTTCACACGCATTGATCCGCTCAGGCCTTCCGGCCTTCGCTCGCCGCGGGCTACGCCCGCATCTTGTCCTACGGATGGCGTGTGATCGGCGGAGTCGCCAGACTGCCCCCGGCGGTGGCAGGCGTAAGTCCAAGAGAAATGGGCGTTCTACCGCCCTGCTCGTTTGAGCTCCTACGGCGGCAAGGCCTTCTAAGGGGTCTGCGAAGGGCCGCGAGAGGGGAAGGCTCGGGCCAGGAATTTACAGGCGGATCGCCGCGATGAAAGCCGCGACATCGCCGCCCGCCGCCTGATAGGCCGCGAGCATGCGATCGGCGTAGGTGCGTCCGGTCTCGGCCACTTCGAGGACCGGGTCGAGCAGCGTGGTGTCGTCTCCCAGGCGGGCCAGGCCGGCGCGGGCGATCTCGACCAGGGCGCGGCAGCGATCGTGGATGCGCTGGCCCCGCACTTCGGCCGCGAGACCGCGGCGGGGCACGTCCCGGCGCAGGGCCTGCCGCTCCGCGAAGCTCCAGCCCGCCACCAGCTCCCACGCCGCCCGCCGCGCCTCGCCGTCGTAGAGCAGCCCGCGATAGAGGGCCGGCAGCGCCTTCACCATGCCGCGCGTCCCCGCGTCCGCGGCCCGCATCTCTATGTAGGGACGGAGCCGCACCTCGGGAAAGAGCGTCGAGAGATGCAGCTCCCAGTCGGCCATCGTGGCCCGCTCGCCGTGGAACCCTTCAGCGAGGAAGCGGCGAAACGTCATGCCCCCGGCCGGCAGGTACTGGCCGCGACGATGCACGAAGAACATGGGCACATCGAGCGCCCACTCGGCGTAGCGGCGAAACAGCTGGGTCTCGAGGCCCGCCTCGAACACGAAGGGCAGGAGGCCGCAGCGATCGTCGTCCATCTCGAGCCAGCAGGCGGCGCGGTAGGACTGGTAGCCCGCCGGCCGGCCATCGACCAGCGGCGAATTCGCCCACAGGGCCGTCACCAGGGAGGTGATGCCCATGCCCACGCGCATCTTCTCCGCGCAGTCGGCCTCGTCGGCAAAGTCGAGGTTGGCCTGCACCGTGGTGGTGCGCTTCATCATCTCGTGCCCGAGCCGCCCCCGCCGCGGCAGGTACTCGCGCATCACCGCGTACCGGCCCTTGGGCATCCACGGCACCTCGTCAAGCGTGCCGAGCGGGCGGAAACCGCAGGCGAGCCACTGGATGCCGAGCGCCGCGGCCGGCCCCGTCAGCTCCGCGAGGTGTGCGTCGAGCACCTCGGCACAGGCGCGGGCCGTGGCACGCGGCTCGTCCGAGAACTCGAACTGGCCGCCGGGTTCGAGCGAGACCGAGGCCGTGCCGCGCTCGAGGGCGATGACGTGATCTCCCTCCATGACACGGCGCCAGCCGGCCCCTTCGGCCAGCCGCTCGAGCAGCGGGGCGATCGCCCCCTCATACGTGGGGGCGCTGCCATCGGCGAGCACGCTGACCTTCTCGTGCTCGAGCCCCACGCGGTGCTGAGCGGCGGGCCGTGCCCCCCGCTCCAACCGATGACGCAGCTCGCCCATGTCGCGCACAGGCTCCGGCGGAGTCGAGGTGGGCATGTGTCAGCTGGATGGTAGAGAGGGGGCGGGCAGCGGTCAAGGTGCGGCAGGATCCCCCGTCCCTGCCGGGTCTGCTCTATCTCAAAGGAGCGGAAGGGGACTTTTCGGTCCCGTGAAATCGGCTATCCTCGCGGGCCATGCCGCACAAGACGACATTGACGCCCCCACCGTCTCTCGCCACCCCGGCGACCTCCACGACCCCCACCGCCACCATCATCGGTGAGCACGTCCGCATTCGCGGCACCATCGAAGGGGACGAGGACCTCGTGGTGCAGGGGCTCGTGGAAGGGAGCGTGCGCATCTCCGGTGCGCTCGTCATCGAGCCGGCCGGGCAGGTATTCGCCGACGTGGTCGCGCGCGATGTCACGGTGAACGGCCTGCTCCGCGGCAACGTGACGGCCTCGAGCCACATCGAGGTGACGCGCTCCGGGCGCATGTCCGGCGATGCCATCGCGCCCGCGGTGAGCATCGCCGTGGGCGCGACGTTCCGGGGCCGCGTCGAGATGGGCGATGCGCGGATGCTCGAGGCCGTCCCCGTGGAGCGCCGTGCCCTGCCCCGCGAAGCCGCCCCTCATGGCCTGGGTGGTGGCGAGCGGCGCGCGCTGCCCCGCGAAGGCGTGTCGGGCGACCTGACGTTCTCGGCTCCGGAGGCGGCCCTGGCCGCGCCACCCGCGCCGCCGCAGGCCGAGGCAGCGCCACCGCCGCCGCCGGCCCCGATGCCCAGAGAACGAGCGAGCGCCGCCATGTCCCGCCCCCAGCCGCCCCCACCGCCGGCACCTGAGCCCGCGCCGGCGCCTCCCGTGGCACCGGCGCGGCGCACCGTGCCCCCCTTGTCCCGGCCCCGCAGCGGACGCATGCAGCGGCGGGAGATGCCATGACCGAGGCCTTCGCCGCGCAGCGGGCGCGCCTCCTCGAGCTGTTACGACAACTCGCCTACGAGGAGCGCGAGGTCATCCTGGCCTCGGGCCGCCCCTCGAACTTCTACATCGACTGCAAGCAGGCCGTGCTCACCGCCGAAGGCCACTTCCTGGTGGGCTGGCTCATCAACCAGGTCCTCGAGCGCGCCGCGCCCGAGGTGCGCGCCGTGGGGGGACTCACCATGGGCGCCGACCCGCTCGCCAGCGCGACGGCCACCGTCTCCTTCCTCGGCCCGCGGCCTCGCGCCGCCTTCTACGTCCGCAAAGAGCCCAAGGCCCACGGCACGCAGAAGTGGATCGAGGGCGACAAGACCGTGGTCCCGGGGACGCCGGTGGCGGTGCTGGAGGACGTCATCACCACGGGCGGCTCGACGCTCAAGGCGATCGAGCGGGCGCGCCTGCACGGACTCGAAGTACGCCACGTGGTGGCGCTGGTGGATCGCGAGGAAGGGGGCCGGGAGGCGGTGGAGCGCGAGGCGCCCGTGACGTCGCTCTACAAGCAGTCGGATTTCCGGTGATCGCACGCCGCAGCCTCGCCGCCGGATTGCTCGGGTCTGCGTTGCTCGCGTCTGCCCTGCTCGCCGCCTGCGCCCCACCACCTCCCCCCGTCCGGTTCGCCCCCGTGGACATCGAGGCGTACGGCCACTGGCACCGCAGCGAATACGCCCGCATCCACCGGCGCTGGACGCGCTACAAGCACCTCACCAACAGCGACTACACCACCACGCTCGACGTGCACGCCACCCTGCTCGGCGACGAGTTCCGGGCCGCCTACCTGGCCGAAGTGACCGCGCTCCGGCGCTTCACCCCGCCGCAGCACGCGGCGCTCGCCAAGGACCTGCGCAGCGCCGGGGACCGCTGGGTCGAGGTGGTACTCGAGATGGTGACGTCCAACTGGCGCTGGAACGACCTGACCTCGCCGCGCAGCGTGTGGACGCTCACGCTGGCCGACGACGCCGGCCACGTCGTCGCGGTGGCTGAGGTGGCGTCCCTGCAGGAGAAGCCGGACACGCTGCAGGCCCTGTTTCCCCCCGTGACCCCGTTCACCCGCGGCTGGCGGGTGCGCTTCCCCCGCGTCCTCAGCGACGGCACGCTGCTCCTCGGCCCCACGACACGCGCACTCACCCTGCGCTTCGCCGGCGCGCTCGGCAGCACCGAGGTCCGCTGGGAAGGCCGCCCCTGACCGCGTCGGGCTGAACCGAGCCTTACTTCTTCGAGGTCGTCGCAGGCGCTATCAGCGCCGGGGCCACGGCCTGGGGACCGCTCCCGAGGGCCCAGTAGCGCAGCGTGGAATCGCCCCGCGACACGCCCTTGCCATCGTCGTCCTCGTCAAACAGCTCGGCGCCCACGGTCGCCAGCCCTTCCGGCTCCTGGGGCCAGGTCAAGAGGGTCTCCTCGACCTCACCCACCCGCGGGACCTCCCGCGCCGCCGGCCGGGGCGGCGGAGGTGGCTCTACCGGGCGCGGCGGATCCGGCGGCGCCGACGTCGGGGTCGTCCGCGCCTCTCGCGACGTCGCCACGGGCTGTCGCGCCTCTCGCAACGTCGCCACGGCGGGCTGCCGCGCCCCGGGCGACGCCGCCACGGCGGGCTGTCGCGCCCCGGACGTCGGCGTCACGCGCGGCTGGGACGGCGGAGGCGGCGTGCTCCCCGGCGGGCCCAGGCCCGGACTGGACTCCACCGGGATCGCATGGGCAAAGGGACGCATGGCAATGCCCACCGGGGTGGGGGAGGGCCGGCGTGGCGCGTTCGCGTCGCCGCCCCGGGCCTCGGACACGAGGACCGTGGGCGACTGCACCACGTAGCGCCCGGGATCCAGAGGGGTCGGCGTGAGCCGAGGCCCGAGCGCGCCCAGCGCAGCGCTCACCACATTCCGCTCCGCCGCCTCCTGCGGCCGGATCACCTGCAGCTCCGCCAGCCGCTGCGTGACCGCGATGGTGTCGAGCGGCTTGAACGGCGAGTCTTCAATGATGTCGATGAGCGGGCGCTGCCCGTCATAGCAGTACGCGAGCGGCAGCACCTCGGCCGGGATCGACGCCCGCATCTCCTCGAGGCGCTTGGCATCGCACAGGAAGACCGTGTTCGCGCCCCCGATGCGCGTGGAGCAGGCCTCGAACGCCGTGGCCAGCCCCTGGGCTTCTTCCAGCAGCTCGCGCGTCGACCGCTCGAACTTGCGGTCGTTATCGGACATCGCGAGCGGCGTCGGCAGCGACGTCGTGGCAAAGCGCAGCCAGAAGCGCGCCCGGTCCCACAGGATCATCTGCATGAAGGCGCTCGTCCCGCCCTGGCGGCCGAGCCGCGCGCTCGCCAGCTCCCCATCGCGGAACCGCAGCTCCCCCGAACGCCCATCCCGCTCCAGCACCAGCAAGGCCGAGCGCCGCGCCGCATGGAGCGCCCGCGCCAGGAAGTACAGACGATACTCGGCCAGATCCCCCTCGCAGGCGCCCCCCTCCTGCCGCATCGCCACCGTCAACTTGCCGAGCGTCACCACGTCCCGGATGAACGCCGGCCGCGGCAGATACTCGTCCACGCCCGCCGCGAACATCTTGGCCCGGAACTGCGGCTCGGTGCTGCCGATCACCATCACCGGCAGCGCGCTGCCCGCCTGGGTCGCGCGCAGCGAGCGGACAAAGCCCACCGGATCGATATCCGCCTGGCTGTCGAGCGACGACGCCACCAGGAGCTGCGGCCGCTCCACCGTGGCGATCGCCAGCGCCGCACTCGGGTCGCCCGTCGCCCGCACCTTGCACCCCTCACGCTCGAATCCGAGCATGATCGCGGCGCGACTGCGCGGATTCTTATCGACCAGCACCAGCGTACGAACGACACCCATCCCGAGGACTCTACAGCCTGGATTATAATTTCATTCCCCGGAAGGCGCTCCCCCGGACCGCGGTTCGAGGGGGCGTCCTCCGGTCACCGATGATAACGTGATTCCCCAGGCGGCGGGAAACCACAAGAGTCATCTCAACCCGGGACCACATCCAGCATGCTCACCATCGAGGTCCTCCGCGGTTCGGCCAAGGGGCGCATCCTCTCGGTCGAAACGCCCACGATCGGCATCGGCCGAGCTCCAACCAACCAGCTCACGCTGTCCGATTACCACCTTTCGGGCGAGCACGGCCAGATCTTCCGTGAGGACGATCAGTACATCTACCGCGATCTCCGCTCGACCAACGGCTCGCGTCTGCGGCGGGGCGGAAAGGACGTCATCCTCGATGGGCTCGAGCGCCAGGAGGTCGTGCTCGAAGACGGCGACGAGCTGCACCTCGGCGATCCCACCGAGCCCGTGATCCTCGCCTGCCGGCTCCGGGAGAACACCTCCCCCGGGGCCAACGTGTGGGTGCAGGCACAGCGCACCCTCGACGAGTTCCCGCGCGTGGCCGAAGACGTCGCGCGCGACACCGCGACCGCCAAGAAGCTCCTCGAGATGACCCGCCGCCTGGCGCGGCGCGGGCGCGATCTCGGCGCCGTGTTCGACGGCGTGGCCGAGGCCGTCTTCGATCTCGTCCCGCGCGCCACCCACATGGCCGTCGCCCTCGCCGACGACGAAGAGCGCCGCTTCACCACCATCTACGGCCGCGCCCGCACCGGCCCGTTCGACGGCACCGTCAAGGTCTCACGCGCCGTCATCGCCCGCGTCCAGGAAGCGCGCGACGCCTTCGTCACCCCCGACGCGAGCAAGGAGTTCGGCACCAGCCACTCCGTGCTCAACGTCGGCATGGCTTCGACCATCGCCGTCCCCCTCTGGGACGGCGAGAACATCACCGGCGTCATCCAGGTCTACAACCGCGACTCGGGCGACAAGTTCGGCTATCCCGACCTCGACCGCATGGTCACCCTGGCCGGCCAGGCCGCGCTGGCCATCGAGAACGCGCGTCTCTTCCAGCGGCTGCGCCTGGCCGAAGAGAAGGCGCGCGGCGAGAACCGCTACCTCAAGACGCGCGAAGAGAAACGCCGCTTCGCCGACATGATCGGCGACTCGCCGCCCATGCGCGAAGTCTTCCGCCAGCTCGAGAAGGTCATCGACACCCGGGCCACCGTGTGCATCGAAGGCGAGACCGGCACCGGCAAAGAGCTCATCGCCTCCGCCATTCATTATCAAGGGCGACGGCGCGACAAACTCTTCGTAGCCCAGAACTGCGCCGCCATGCCCGAGACCCTGCTCGAGTCCGAGCTCTTCGGCCATCGCCGGGGCGCCTTCACCGGCGCCGACCACGACAAAAAGGGCCTCTTCGAGATCGCCGACGGTGGCACCCTGTTCCTCGACGAGATCGGCGAGATGCCGCTGAGCCTCCAGGCCAAGCTCCTGCGCGTCCTGCAAGAAGGCGAGATCCGCCCCCTCGGCGCCACCACCACCCGCGCCATCGACGTGCGCATCATCTGCGCCACCAACCGCTCGCTCGAGCAAGAAGTCGCGGCCGGCACCTTCCGCCAGGACCTCTATTACCGCCTCAAGGTCTTCCCGCTGCACCTCCCGCCGCTCCGCGAGCGCCGCGACGACATCCCCCTCCTGGTCGATCACTTCGTGCGCAAGTACACCCAGGAGCTCAAGAAACCCATCGCCGGCCTGGCCTCCGAGACCCTCGATCAGCTCGTCTCCTACCGCTGGCCCGGCAACATCCGCGAGCTCGACAACGAGATCCAGCGCCTCATCATCCAGGCCGATCCCGAGAGCTTCGTCACGCCCGACATGCTCTCGCCCCAGATCCGCAAGGTCGAGGGCCTGCTCGGCCGCGTCGCGCCCAAGAAGGGCACGCTCAAGGACATGATGGAGGAGATCGAGCGCTGGCTCCTCACCGAGGCCTTGCGCGAGCACGGCGGCAACAAGACCAAGACCGCCGAAGCCCTCGGCATCACCCGCGAAGGCCTGCACAAGAAGCTCGCCAAATACGGCATGTGACCGGCGCCCCAGTCCCCTGTCAGCCGGGCCTCACGCGTGTCACCACGACGTCTTCGCGTGTCACCACGGCCCTTTGGCGTGTCACCACGGCCTTCTGGCGTGTCACCACGGCCTTCTGACGTGTCACCACGGCCTTCCGGCGTGTCACCACGGCCTTCCGGCGTGTCACCACGGCCTTCTGGCGTGTCACCACGACGTTTTTGCGTGCAACCATGACGATTCGGCGTGCAACCATGACGATTCGGCGTGTCACCATGAAGTTTTTACGCGCCACCATGACGATTCGGCGTGCAACCATGACCATTCGGCGTACCACCATGACGATTCGGCGTACCACCATGACCATTCGGCGCACCACCATGACGCTGTCGCCGTCCACCATAGGCGAGGTCACTCGGTAGGCACGGTGCTGATGGCTCTTGAGCATCACGCGAGGGTCTGTGGGGGCCCCCGCTGGCTCAGACAATATGTTCCCCCAGCACAAGAGCCCTACAAGAATTTCAGGATACGTAGGGGACTTTAAAGCTCTCACGGGCGGCCTGAGGGGATCCTCACTTGTGAATGCCTGCCGCCGGGGCATTGACCAGGAAGCTCATATCCGATTGCTGACCACCGGGGTTAGCCTTAGCGAAGCTGTGGCAGCCGATGCAACTATAGGGACCTTTGTTACTGAAGGGGACGAAGGTTTCCTGGACGGCAGACCCCAACAACTGTGGTGCAGGCCCGATGGCTCCGTTGGACCACTGGGTACCTATCAACTGGTAGTACTGAAACGGCGTGCCCGCGAGCAGTCCCTGGAAGCTGGCATTGAGTCCGGGATTGGTGGGAGTGATGTGTGGCACGACCTGGACAGGCGCGTTCAGAGGATTGCCCTGTGGCGATAGCTCATTGGAGTCAGCCGTCGCCGTGGGGGTATTCGGTGTGCAGCTCGCGCCGCCATCCGGCGTGCAGTTCGGGTTGTAGAATGACTTCGTCGTGTTGTCCACTTGCTCGAACGTGGACCACGCCCACACCACCTGTCCTTGCGCCTTGTGTGCGATGTGCAGGCCCACCAGACCGACAGTCACAGGATTTGTCCCGGGACTGGGATCTCCGCTGCTGTTGTTGTAGACAATGGCCTGTTGCGTGAAGAAGCGGCTAGCGTCATCTCCGGCTCCAAGAACCTTCCAGGCAGCCTTGATTTCAATGGCGCCCACGCTGCTGGCGCTGGAGCCTATGGGAAAGTTGATAACAGGTGTGTTCTTCTGCCCCTGAGCGGTGTAAAGCTGTTTCGCGACGATGTAGTCGTATTCATCTTTGTTCAAACTGACGCTATAACGAACAAAGCGGCCGTTCTGGTCTACCAGGGGAAGATTGGTGGACTGCAGAATTTCCTTCAATTGATCGGGGGTGGTGTCGCCCAGCAGATGAATCGTCGAGACAAGGTCATGCCCCTTCGAATTATGCAGAAGTACCAGATGGACCTCCGGGTGCGCGGCAAGGATTTTCTTGACGGCCGGAGAATAGCTCGATTCGGACGCCATCAGGCGGGCCTTGACGCCATTGTTTCCCGTCTGTCCACCACACCAGGGAGCCGGTGGTCCGCTCGAGTACACGGCATCGCTGGTCAGATAGGTAAGCCAGGTGGGATTCGGTGAGGCAGTAAGAATGCTCGAGCTTGTATCCGCTGTGCAGGTCGTGGGATTGACTGGCCAGTTAAGCGCAATGAAGGAGAGCCAGGAGAAGACATCGGCCTTCTGCTGTCCGTTGGAGTTGAGTGTACCGGGGGTGTAGGGAATTGCCGCGCAGGTGCTATCGATGGCTGTAGGAACCGGCGCAGGGCCGTTGCCTTTGAAGTTTGCGGCTGCGGCACAAGTTACGGAACTGGTGAGGGATAGGGAGGGCGTCTTGGGCGACCTACAGGCAAGCAGCGTCATAGCGAGAGCGCCAAGGAGCAGGCAGGAACGCACGAGGGGAGGATTACATCTCAGCATGGGAAGATCTCCTTTGAGGCAACGTTATGGTGAGGCGGAGCCTCGACTCGAAATAGCCGAGGCGTGAGTCCTCGCGCCTTGCCAGGCCCCAGAGGTCCCTCACTTGCCTCTCATTGAAGAGACATGCCGGGTGACGGTTATGCGCAGCTCGCTGCGAAATATTGCGTACACGCGCACCGGAATGTCTCACTCTCGAACCGCCCCACGAATGCTTGAGGTGGCGTGTTGGGTGTGTATCGCTGTTCGTGTTCCTTCTGCTGTCGCTGTCGGGGTGCCCGGGGCCTGTCGGAGGGAATGATGGGCCGGTGGGAGGAACGCCAGATCTGGTGCCACCGGATTGTGACGACGGCACCCTACCCCTCTCCTCGACCTGTCCCCATCTCCTCCCCCTCTCCCCTCTCACTGTGGTGCTCCGGCTCAGGCGTGGGAGGCCCACGACCAGGAAGTCACGCAGCGCCTCTTCCTGCTTCGCGCAGCGGCACGCGGCCGGCAACGATGATGATCACCCACCCTACAGCCCCTTCAGGAAACGCAGCAGCGCCGCATTGACGGCATCGGGGTCCTCCTGCTGCACCCAGTGGCCGGCGTCGACCATGACCCATTCGCGGAGGTCGGTGACGACCTGCCGCATCGCCGCCTCGCCGCTCTGGAACTGGTTCAAGGGATCGTTGCGCCCGCCGATGAACAAGGCCGGGAGGGTCACCTTCACGTCCTTCCAGGCGGCGGAGTGCTGCCAGTTGGCGTTCATGCAGCGATACCAGTTGAGCGAGGTGGTGAAACCGGTCCGCGCATAGGTCGAGGCGTAGCGGTCGAGATCTTCTTCCGTCAGCCAGGCAGGCAACGCCTGCGGCCGCACCAGCCGCTGGATCAGCCCTTCCTGCGGATCGACCCGGAGGTCCCAGCTCTCACCTCGCTGCGCGGCATCGCCCGACACGCCATACATCAGGCGCAGGAAGGTCTCGCGGGTGTCGCGCTCCATGTCCGCCTCGGCCAGGCCGGGCGGCTGGAAATAGAGCAAATACAAATCCGTCAGGCCGTTGGCCCTGGCGAACTCGAGCGGCGCCATGGGCATGCGCGGACTGTGCATCACCGAGAGCGAGCAGACGGCGCGAAAACGATCCGGCCGCAGCGTGGCGGCGAGCCATGCCACCGGCGAGCCCCAATCATGGCCGACGATCACCGCCTGGCGTTCGCCGAGCGCGTCGAGCAGCGCGACGAGATCGCCGAGCACATGCAGGCTGGTGTAGGCGCCGGGGTCGGAAGGCCCCTGGGTGTCGCCATACCCGCGCAGGTCGGGGGCCACGACGCGATGGCCCGCGGCCGCCAGCGCCGGAATCTGATGGCGCCACGACCAGGCGAGCTCCGGGAAGCCGTGGCACAGCAGCACCAGCGGACCGCTGCCGGAGGTCAGGATGTGATGGCGAAGCCCGTTCGCCTCGACAAAGCGGCTTTCGATCGGCGCGGCCATGGCCCCCTCCTCCTCTTTGAATCCGGCTGCTTTGCGGAAGGCGCCGCCCTCGGCAAAGCCGTTGTATGGCTCCAGCACGGTGCCAATGGAGCGAATCATACGACTCGGCCGGGAGGGGGGTAGGGTGGGTAGGGTGGATGTGTCTGCCGTGCGAATAGCCGCCTTCGATTTGCGATCTGGCCACGAAGCCGAACTCTCGCGCCGCCCCCGTCGCGGGACATCTCTACGTCTCGGACACACGCACCGTGCAAGGCCATGGAGCCGGCGCACGAGGCCGAGGGATGGCTACGCAGCGCACGATCTGCCGGCCGGTCCTGCGAAACTCACCTGCGGGGGCCCCCGCAGACCCTCGCTCCGCTGGCACTCGGTAAGAGCGCGGTGAACAAACGAGTTGATATCAGGTGGCCGAGACGTGCCTAGACCATCAGCTCATCTGTCCAGAGGGCTCTACCTTCCCCGCTGGGAACAGATGGGGCTCGCGCTCCTTGATGGAGGCACAGGTGCCGTTAGGCGTGAGGATGATGTGATCGAGGACTTCGATGCCGAGGAGCCGCGCGCCTTCAGCGAGCGCCTTGGTGAGCTCGAGATCCGTGGCCGAGGGGATGAGGGAGCCATTCGGGTGGTTGTGCGCCAGGATGATTGCTCGCGCCCCGAGAAAGAGCGCGTTCTTGAACACCAGGCGCCGGTCCACCATCACACTCGTCTGGGTGCCCGACGCGAGGAGCTTGAAGCCGACAACCTCGTCCGCCGGACTGACAATCACCATGACGAAGTGTTCCTGCTCGTCATCGTATTGGTTGAAGATGCACCGCAGTACATCCTCGATCTCCCCAGCCCCTCGGAGCGTCTTCAGCGAAGAGATGCTCCCCAAGAAAGGATCCCTGGGCAGCTCTCGCCGTACCGTGATGGTACGCAGTCGCCACTTGTAGATGGTCTCCTGGTAGGTGAGGTCGCGGACGTACCGGGCCATGCCCCGCAGCCTACCCGTCGCTCACGTTTCGTCAAGCAAAACCCCGAAGGCTCACCCACCCTGTCAGCGGCGGAGGGAGGGGGAGGGGACAGGTCTACGTTTCTGCCTTTCGCGTGCGAGAGGGGAGAGGGGTAGGTTTTCTGCGGAGTGCCGAGGAGAAAAGGCAGAAAGGCAGACCTGCCCCCTCTCGCCGCAAAGCCATCATGCTGAGCCAGCCTCCAGGAGATCCCATGAAAATTCACAGCGGCCGCTCTCTCGCGCAGCGCATCGCCGCGCTGGCCCTCATCGCGGCCCTGCTCTCGCCCCTCACGCACGCGTCCCCCTTACCGCCCGGCATACACGCATCACGCCCCTGTAGTGGGCCGCCGGCCACCGAGCTCCCCCTCTCCCGCTCGGTCGATGCCTTCGCCGACGCCATCTACACCCTCGACTTCGGGAGCGAGGGCGGCTCACTGTCGAAGTGGCTCCAACTCCGCTACCCCGACGGCGTCACGCTGTACCTCATCCTCGACGACATCGGGGACGAGCCGCTCGATGCCGCGGGGGTCCTTCGAGAGGCCGTGGATGGCGCCCGGGTATGCGACGGCGGGCGCGTCTTTCCCCGGCGGATGAACCGCAGCACGACCCCGCGGCTGTGGGCGCTCAAACGCGAGGTCCTGCGCATTCAAGACGACTACAACGCCGAGTTCATCCTCGGTCACGCCTTCCCCGCGGTGTTCTCCATCCTCGCCGCGAGCGCCACCCTGGGCGGACCACCCCCGCCCGCCAGCCGTCGCTCGCTCCCCGGCGTAAGACTCGTCCCGGGGAGGACAGCGTCCGAACCCACTGAACCCACGACCCAAGAACCGCCCAGCCAGGCCGTCGAGGCGCGGCCGGGCACCATGAAGGGCGGGGGCGCCTATGACCGGCTCAACCGCTTCAACTATCCGTACCGCGAGCTTCTCATCGATCAGCCCGACGGTTCTCGCGGGCGGCTGGATGGGTACAACCCTCTGGGTGGCGGCCAGATTGTCTCGCGTAAGTTCACCCAACTGGCCGATGTCCAAGAAGAGACGGCACTCGGCTATGTGCGTGAATTGGCAACCAAGTATCGGCCCGGCTACCGCATCGCCCATGTACCCTCGAGCGGACCCCTTGCAGGGCGACGGCTCGCTGGACGGCAGATCCTCGAGGTCCCCATCCAGCTGCGACCGATCCCGAAGGCGGTACTGGATCTGGCCCAACAGCTCAAGATCACCATCCGTGATGTCACCGGGAGGATCTACGAATGATCAAACGCATCGAGTATGGCGAGTACTGGTCCGATTACTATCAGGGCTGGCGCTATCCCTTCTCCGAAGCTGAGGCGCGGCGCCGCCACGAGGCACGGGAGATCTACACGGCGCTCATCGATCAGGACGACGGCTCCCGCCTGGCCCTCGAGCTGTGCTTCGCCTTCTCCTACTGCAACATCTTCTTCCTCGATGCCCAGGGACGTTGCGTCCTGCGCCATACGTTCGAACCCACGGATGCAGGTCGGCTCTTCCTCTGCGAGATCTCGACCGGCGAGTATGAAGGGGACGACCGCTGGCCCATGCGCGGCATCTCCTTCAACTACACCCAGGACGGTCGGGTGAAGACGCTCCTCTGCACGCCTCGGAGTATTACAGTGCTCGGCGAAAACGAGCCGGCAGACGTGCGCCTCCACGACGAACCGGTGCCCGCCTTCGGCGCATGGGAATCCCTCATCCGCCGCGACCGCACGCGCCCAGCCGGCCTCCCCTCCATCGTCCGCGCCCCCTGACGATCGCCCCATCGCACGAGCCGCCCCGCTCGCCGTCGTCTTTCCCGAAGACGGCACCATCCCCCCTGGACCCGGCCGAATCGAGCCCCAGAACCTCCCTCATAGGAAGAACTCATGCCACCCGGAGCGCCGCGCGCGCCCCGGAGGGGAGGATACATTCATGAAGGGTGATTTCATCGCCGACGTGCAGGAGATCCGCCGTAAGGCGCGCGAACACATCGAGAACGGCGCCGTGACCGCCGGCTACCGCGCCAACCGCGACGTCGCCGTCCGGGTGCTCAACGAAGCGCTCGCCACCGAGCTCATCTGCGTGCTGCGCTACAAGCGCCACTATTTCATGGCCACCGGCCTCGCGTCCGAGTCCGTCGCCGAAGAATTCCTCCAGCACGCCAACGAGGAACAGGCCCATGCCGACCGCATCGCCGAGCGCATCACCCAGCTCGGCGGCGCCCCGGACATGAACCCCGACACCCTCACCCGCCGCAGCCACTCGGAGTACGTCGAGGGCACCAACCTCATCGAGATGATCCAGGAGGACCTCGTCGCCGAGCGCGTAGCCATCGACTCCTATCGCGAGATCATCACCTACTTCGGCGACGAGGATCCGACGACCCGCCGGATGCTCGAAGAGATCCTTGCCAAGGAGGAGGAGCACGCCGACGAGCTGTCCAACCTGCTCGTCCAGTTCGGCCACTGAGCGCGCACTCGGCTCGGCCGGAAACCTGAGACACGGCTGCACCCGCACGTGCGCCGCCGCGGCCTTCCAGGAGCCGCGCACCCCGCCCCCTCGCCCGCGCTCGCACCGCTCGCCCGCGCTCGCACCGCTCCCCTCCACGCCCGCGCCCCTGGATCCTCTGGTCTATCTCGTTTCATCCAACTGGACCTTTGTGGCGGACCACGGCTGCGCTATTCCACCTCCATGCGCAAGGAAATCTACCGCATGGACCGCGACGAAGCCGTACGCTTCCTCGCCCGCGCCCCGATGATCCACGTGGCCTCCACCACCCCCTCGGGCGCCCCCATCCTCCGCACCGTCCACGGCGTCGTCGTCGATGGCGCCGTCGCCTTCCACGGCGCCCCCGCGGGCGAGAAGATGGAGGCCGTGGGGCGCGAGGCCGTGGTGAGCGCCGAGGAGGTCATCGCCTCCATCCCGAGCTACTTCATCGACCCCGAGCGCGCCTGCCCCGCCACCACCTACTTCCACAGCGTGCAGGTGCACGGCCCCCTCGAGGAGGTGACGGATCCCGCGGCCAAGGCGCGCGTGCTGGACGCGCTCATGACCAAGTACCAGCCCGAAGGCGGTCACGTCCCCATCGACGCCGACCACCCGCTCTATCGCAAGCCCGTGGCCGGCCTCCTCGTCCTGCGCGTCCCGCTCGAACGCCTCGACGGCAAGGCCAAGCTCGGGCAGAACCGCGGCCCCGCCGAGCTCGGCCAGGTCCTCGAAGGCCTCTGGCAGCGCGGCCTCCCGGACGACCCCCGCGCCGTCGATCTCGTGCGCGCCGCCAACGCCGAGCGCCTCGCGCAAGCGGGCATGCCCCTCGCCGTACCGCCCTTCCTCGCCGCGCCCGAGGGCGTCACCCTCCTCTGCGCGCCCGCGCCACACCACGCCGAGCAGGCCGCCGCCCTCCTCGCCGACGCCTACTGGAACCAGGACCTCTCGCCCGCCACCATCGCCGCCGCGCACCTCGGCGCCACCGCCTGGGTCGCCGCCCTCGACGCGCGCGGCGACCTCATCGGCAGCGCCCGCGCCATCAGCGACCGCGCCAAGCGCGCCTGGATCTACGACGTGATCGTCACCCCCGCCTGGCGCAAGCACGCCCTCGGCCGTGCCCTCGTGCGCCTGCTCCTCGACCACCCCGCCGTGCGCCACGTCGCCACCGTGCACCTCCACACCCGCGACCAGCAGCGCTTCTACGAGAAGTTCGGCTTCGTCGTGACGAGCCACACCCCGCCGACGCCGGGCGGCCCCTCGTTCCCGCGCAGCGAGATGCTGCTCACCCGCAACGCCGCTTCGGCTCGGCTCAGTTGAGCGCGTGCGGCAAGGCGAGCGCGAACGGGGCGATCTCTGCATCGAACTTCTCGCCGCCCTCGGCCTCCATCTGATAGGAGCCGTGCATCGAACCAAAGGGCGTCTCGAGCACGCAGCCGCTCGTGTACTCGAACTTCTCACCGGGCCGCAGCATCGGCTGCTCCCCCACCACCCCCTCGCCGCGCACCTCCTGCACCTTGCCGTCGCTGTCGGTGATGATCCAGTGACGCGTGCGCAGCTGCGCGGTGCGCGTGCCCTCGTTGCTGATGACCACGCGGTAGGCGAACACGTATTGCTTGCGGGCGGGCGCCGAGCGCTCGGGTAGGTACTGGCTCTCTACGACGACCCGGATGCCCTTGGTGACGGCCGACGACACGGCCGGAACTTGCCACGGGCGGACGAGGCTTTCAAGTCTTGTTGAGAGCGGCGCGAAGGAGACCGCCCCGTCCCCCCTCGCGCGCTACCCGCCCGCGCGGCGCTGCGCCGCGATGCGGTCGAGCGCCCCGCGCAGCCCCTCGTGCACCCCGCGGATCTCCTCGCCCCGCCACGCCTCGCGCGGATTGCGCAGGAAGGTGGTCCGGTCCTCGCGGTTGTCGAAGCGGCCGATGGGCAGGTGGAAGGTGCGCCCGTGCGCCGCCACCGCCACCGTGCCGGGACGGTCCGAATGCGCCTCCAGCCAGTCCATGTCATCCAGGCCGTAGTCGTTGAGCATGACCTCGATCGGCACGCCGTGATGGAGGATGGAGCCGGGGTCGTTCGGATCCGTGCGCGCCTCGTTCTTGCGCCGCGACTCCTCGGGCGTCACCCACACATAGAGGATGCTCGCGCGCTCCAGGATGGCCGGCGCCAGCTGGGCGAGCGAGTACTGATAGCCGAGCGGCGCCGGCAGGGGCAGGCTCGAGCCCTGGGGGCCGCCGCGGGCGAACTCGATGACCAGCGTGCGACCCGCGAGCCTCTCCGGATAGCGCCCCATCAGCTCGTCCTGGAGCGCGCGCGCCTCCTGCTCGAGCGCCTCCGCCACCGCCCGCCGTAGCCCCGCCTCGATGCGCACGAGGCGCGCCGGCACGCCCACCCGGGCCGCCGCCGCGTCGATGCGTTCGAACAGGTACTCGCCGGCCGAAGCCGGCCGCACCGGGCGCCGCGCCACGAGGTCCGCATAGTCCTCGTTGAGGAGATGAATGAGCGTCCCCCAGTCGCGCGGATCTTGCATCGGCCGATCCGGCGCGTGGAAGAACACCCGCGGCGCCCGCCGCGCCGCCAGCTCGTCATCGATGCGGCGCATCAGGTGGACATACGGGAAGTCGTCGAGCTGGACCGTGGGCCCCATGTGGAAGTCGCGGCGGCACTCCTCGGGCGAGAGATGCGCGAGGTAGCGCCGCACCTCGGACTTACCCGAGGCCGGCAGGGCGAGGAGGAGGACGGTGTCGAGGATGTCGGACATGGCGCGGCAGGATAGCATCAAAGCCGCACGCGATGCGCCTCTCCACTTTATGGCAGGCGCCTCGGAGGGCGCCACGAAACGGCGGTCGCTAGAAAACGAGGACCGCGTCGAGCCCGGCGCCCTTGGAGGCGAAGCGCGGCGCGATGGTGAACGACGGCTTGCGGTACGAGAACTCCGGCGGGAGGCCCAGGCGCTCGCGCAGCCGGCGGTTGTAGCCGGACGCGAGGTCGTTCAACTTCTCGACACTTACCAGGCGGCGCGGCAGCACCGCCGCCGAGATCGACATGACCAGCCCCGCGACCGTCAACCCGACCCCGCTCCACTGCGTCGCCGCGACCGCGGGCCGGGCCAATAGGTTGCTCTCGATGCAGTTGCCCACCGGGTCGCGCTCGGTGCAATTCGTCGCTCCCACCACGGCGGTCCGGGAGAGCGCGATCAGGATGATGCCGATCCCGGCCGCCGCCGAGCCGGCGCCCACCACGGCATACCGGTTGCTGCGCCAGTGCTTTTGCAGGCGCACGAGATCCTTCCGCTCGACGATGGTGAGGAAGTCCTCGAGATCGATCCGTACGCGGGGCGTCCCCACGTAGGTGAGCGCATGCACCGTGGGCGGCAGGAGCGCGCCCAGGCGCCCCCCGCTCGGCCGTCCATCCACATCATCGATCTCGACCGTGAGCTGCTGACTGCGGTAGGCCGCCAGCGCCGCGGCATCGCCCTGCGAGCCCACCCCGGGGGTCATCACGGACGGGACCCGGAGCTGCACCTTGGTGCCTTGTGCCGCCGCGCCCGCCCCCGCTACGCGAGCGGGTTCGGGCGGAGCCGATTGGGCCGCCACCCACCCCGGAGCCCCGAGCAGCATGGCCAGCAGGATCCCGGACCGCATCAGGGTCCGACCAGAGGAGGAACGTCTTTGCGCGCGCAGCCCTGTTGTCATCCAGCCATCTCCTGAGGATCAGGGAGGAACACCATTCTCTACAGAAGACCAGGCCACCGACACTTTTTGTCGCGTCTTTTTTTCCTCTCTGAAGATCATTTTCCAGCCAGGCCCTGGCACAGGGGCCCAACGCCCCCCTGTGTCCCCACGCACACCACCGGACACCGGCGGACACTGGCCCGGCGATTGACCCCTCCAGCGGCCCATGCTACGTGTTGTTCCGTATGCACGCCCACGTGCTGATGGTCGAGGCGGTCTCCGCCAACGCTCCTGCAAGCGCCAATTCGAGCGGCTCTCTCGACATCCTGCCCCTCATCCTCAACGCCTCCGGGGTGGTGATGGGGGTGCTCTTCCTTCTCCTGAGCTTGTCGGTCATCTCCTGGTGGATCATCGGCTACAAGGCCCTGTTCTTCCAGCGCGCGGTGCGTGACTCCGTGGGCTTCATCGAAGCCTTCTGGAACACCAAGCGCTACGACCAGCTCATGCAGGACAGCAGCAAGTACGAGCGGTCTCCCATCGCCCAGATGTTCCGCGCCGCCTTCGTGGAGCTGTCCAAGGTGCTCAAGCAGCACCAGGGCGAGCAGGAGAGCCAGAAGCCCGACGCCGAGGCCGAGCTCGAGAACATCGAGCGGGCGCTGCGCCGCAGCTACACCCGCGAGATGACCATCCTCGAGTCCCTCATCCCGTTCCTCGCCACCACCGGCTCGGCCGCCCCCTTCGTCGGCCTGTTCGGCACCGTGTGGGGCATCATGAACTCGTTCCGGTCCATCGGCGCCAAGGGCGCCGCCAACCTGTCCACCGTGGCCCCCGGCATCGCCGAGGCCCTCATCGCCACCGCCATCGGCCTGGTGGCGGCCATCCCCGCGGTCATGGCCTTCAACTTCTTCACCCGCAAGATCAAGGTCCTGTCCGCCGAGATGGAGGGGTTTTCCAACGACTTCCTCAACATCGTGAAGCGCCACTTCCTGCGATGACGGCGCCTCTCTAGGAGAAACCGACATGGCGATGTCGACCGGAGGCGGCGGCGGGGGGATGTTATCCGAGATCAACGTGACGCCGCTGGTCGACGTCATGCTGGTGCTCCTCATCATCTTCATGGTCTCGGCCCCGCTCATCCAGACCGGCGTGGACGTCGACCTGCCGCAGGCCAAGGCGCAGACCCTGCCCGATGACGAGGGCAAGCTGGTCATGACCATCAACCGCGCCCAGCAGATCTATCTCGGCCGCAGCATGGTCGCAAACTGCCCGGGCCAGCTGCCCAAGGACGACATCCCGGTCTCGAACTGCATCGATCAGATCGTCCAGAAGCTCCAGACCAACGAGAAGGTCCGCGCCGAGCACGAGCTCTACCTGCACGCCGATCAGGGCCTGCCCTACGGCTTCGTGGTCAAGGTGATGGCCGCGGCCAAATCGGGCGGCGCCGACAAGCTCGGCATGGTGACGGATCCCCTGGAGTAACCCGTGGCCCCCCAAGGGATAGGCTGATGATGCACGAACCCGAGCGCCCGGGCGGACGGCAGATGATGGCGCTCGGCCTCGTGGCCACGCTCGGGATCCACGGCGCGCTCATCCTCGGCGTGGTCATCGGCGGCTGGCACAAGGGCGCGCAGGCGGCGCAGCCCGTGCTCGGCCAGGTGGTCGACGTGCAGGCGGTCAAGTTCGGTAAGCCCCGGGATCTGTCCTTCCTGCCCCACAAGGCCCCGCCCAAGGTGGCCCAGCCCAAGCCCAAGATCGCGCTCACCCAGAACGACCAGGCGCTGCCGCGCCTCAAGACGCCGGAGGAGCAGGAGAAGCGCGACCCGACCGAGGACCCGCTCGAGCGGCTCAAGGCGCTCGGCCGCAAGTTCAACACCGGGGAAGAGGGCTCGACCGGCAGCCGCGAGGAGGAGGGCGACCCGAACGGCCTCAAAGGCGGCACGGCCACGGTCGGGCGCGGCCCCATCTACTATCAGCACCTCCAGGCCGCGGTCCAGAACGCCTGGGTCGTGCCGACCACCATCTCGGACGACGACCTCGGCCGGCTCAAGGCCCAGGCGTGCATCAAGATCAACGAGGCCGGCAAGATCGTCGAGTCACACCTCAGCCAGGCCTCGGGAAACGAGCGCTTCGATGCCACGCTGCTCGAGGCCATCAATCGCATCCAGGATTTCGAACCGCCCACGCCCGATGTGCGCGAGGTCGTCACCTCGCAGGGCGTGTGCATGAACTTCTCCAAGAGTCGCTGATCTGAATCCCACAAGAGAGGACCCTGAGAGGAGTACCCATGCGACGTCTGCTCCCGTTCCTCCCGGCCGCCGTGGTGGCCGTGACCGTGATCGCCCTCATCCTCGGCAGTGAACCCTCGCCGGCCGCGGCCGCCGACCCTCCGGCCGGACAGGCGGGCCAGACCGGCCAGACCGGCAAGGGCCCGGTGGTGATCGACGTCAGCGGCCCGCGCCGCGACCTCTACAAGATGGCCGTGCCGCGCCTCATCGGCGATCCCGACACGGCGAACCTCATGACCGACGCCATCTCCGGCGATCTCGCGTCCTCGGGCTGGTTCAAGGTGCTCGACCCGCACTCGTTCCTCGCGCACCTCGAGACCGAGGGCCTCGGCATCCAGCTCCAGGACTGGCGCAACGTGGGCGCCGAGGGCGTCTCCAAGGGCCGCGCCGTGATATCGGCCGGTGAGCTGTCGGTGGACTTCAAGCTCTACGAGCTCGGGCGGGGCGCGCAGCCGGTGCTGGAGAAGAGCTACAAGGGCGCGGCCAACGAGGCGCGCAAGTTCGCGCACGCCTGGTCGGCCGAGGTGGTCAAGTACATGACCGGCGAGGACTCGTTCTTCGACACCCAGATCGCCTTCGCCGCGCCGAGCGGGGCCGGGACCAAGGACATCTTCGTCATGGACTACGACGGCAACGGCGCGCGGCGGCTCACTCAGAACGGGTCGCAGAACATCCTGCCCACGTGGTCGCCCTCGGGCGGGCAGGTCGCGTTCACCTCGTTCCTGCGCGGCAACCCCGACCTCTACACCGTGGGCCTCGGCGGCGGGCGGCCGCGGCGCATCGCCAGCTACTCCGGTATCAACATCGGCGCCTCCTACGCCCCGGACGGCTCCCGCATCGCCGTCACCCTGTCGCAGGACGGCAACCCCGAGATCTACCTCCTCGAGGCCACTGGCAAGATCATCAAGCGGTTGACCGACAACCCCTTCATCGACTCGTCGCCGAACTGGTCGCCCGACGGCAACCGCATCGCGTTCGTGTCCAACCGCTACGGCTCGCCGCAGGTGTGGGTCATGGGCGCCGACGGCTCGGGGCAGACGCGCCTCACCCGGCGCGGCAACTACAACCAGGAGCCGGCCTGGTGCCCGCGCTGCCCGGTGCCCACCGTGGCCTTCACCGCGCGCGACGAGCGGCTCAACTTCGACATCTTCACCATCGCCGTGGACAGCGGCGAGCTCGTCCGCATCACCGAGAACCAGGGTCAGAACGAGCACGCCACCTGGGCGCCCACGGGCCGCGCGCTCGCCTTCGCCTCCTCACGCGGCGGCATCTGGCTGTCGAGCCCCGATGGCAAGGTGCAGCGCCAGCTGTATCACGGCAACGCCACCACCCCCGCCTGGGGCCCCGCCCGCCACTGACGCACCGCTCCGCCTCAGCCGAAACACCCTAGTTGTCGTGTTCCGTCTGAGGGTGCCCTCTCCCGGGCGCCCTCACCCCAGTGAGGACTCTCCTCCCCTAAGTGGGGACTCCAACCCCACTATCCCACTCCTCACCACCACCGATCCCCGCGTCTTCTCGGCCTCTGGGCGGCCTTCGATGCTGGCGTGCGGCTTGCTTAGCAAGCGGGTCAACGTCGGCCTGTCGACCACTTGACCTCTTTCAATGGGAGCGCCTGCCATGAAAAGACATCTTATCCTCTTCTCTCTGACCACCCTGGCTGCCTGCGGCGGCGGCGCCGCCGTTGTCGACGAGAACGGTGAGCGCGGCGCCGAGACGGTCGTGTGCCCGGGCAGCACCGTGGTGCGCGGCATCGACGTGTCGTACTACCAGGGCTCCATCGGCTGGGGCTCGGTCTACGGCGCCGGCAAGCGCTTCGCGTTCGTCCGCGTCAGCGACGGCACCGGCTTCCTGGATCCGAACTTCAAGAGCTACTGGAACAACGCCCAGAACGCCGGCCTCAAGGTGGGCGCCTACCAGTTCTTCCGTCCCAGCCAGGACCCCATCGCCCAGGCCGACCTGATGGTCAACCAGCTCAATAGCGTGGGCTTCAGCACCAACCACCTGCCGCCGGTCATCGACGTCGAAGTCACGGGCGGCGTGTCGGACGCCACCGTCGCCAGCCGGGTCAACTCGTGGCTCCAGCGCGTCCAGTCCCGCACCGGCCGTCTCCCGGCCCTCTACACCTCGCCCGGCTTCTGGGGCACCATCGGCAACCCCACCCCGAACCCCATCCCCTACCTGTGGGTCGCCCACTGGGGCGTGAGCTGCCCGGATCTGCCGCACGTGAGCTACTCGTGGCGCCTGCGGTGGTGGCAGTACAGCTCGACGGGCTCGGTGTCCGGCATCTCGGGCAACGTCGACCTCGACCTCTACAACGGCTCGCTCACCGAGATGATCGGTCTGTAATCTCTCCGTCCTTCCCCTCTCGCTCCTCTCGTCCCTCCCCTTCTCCTCCTGCGCCCGTGTAGCCCCCGGCTAGCGTTCGGTCACCACCCCGCCTTCGGCCACCAGCACCGCACTCACCAGCCCGGGTCCGGGAAAGATGCCGTGCTCCGCCACACCGGCGATGCTCCGCAGCGGCCCCGCGAGCGACACCACGTCCACCGACGGGTCGAACACCGTGTCCAGCACCAGGTTGCCCTGCGCCGTGATCACCACCGCGTCCTTCTGCGGCGTGAGGCGCACCGTGGCGCGGCCTCCCAGCCCCTCGAGGCGGCGCTGCACCGTGCGCACGGCGAAGGGCAGCACCTCCACCGGGATGGGGAAGCGCGTCCCCAGCCGGTCCACCAGCTTGCTCGAGTCCACGAACACGACGAAGCGCTCGCTCGCCTGCGCCAGGATCTTCTCCTTCACGAGATCGAAGCCCCGCCCCTTGAGGAGATCCCGGGCCGGCGTCACCTCGTCCGCGCCGTCGGCGTAGAGATCGAGCCGGGCCACCTGATCGATGCCGAGGAGCGGCAGCCCGAGCTCCGCGGCCAGGAACGCGGTCGGGAACGAGCTCGCGACCACCTTCACGTCGAGCCGTTCCTCGCGCACGCGCCGCCCGAGCTCGTGCAGGAAATGATTCGCCGTCGAACCCGTGCCGAGCCCCACGACCATGCCCGACTCCACGTAGCTCGCCGCCCGGATGCCCACCAGCTGCTTGTCGTCCATCGGAGTCCTCGCCTCGCTCGCTAGAGTGTCCGCCATCAGGCCCATCTGGCCCATCGGGCCCGCATGGTGCCATGATTCCCGGGCAGCACCCAGGCCGCGGACCGGAGGTCTCCCATTCCCCAGATGCGCGTGGCAGCGATCGACATCGGCACCAACTCCATCGTCTTCCTCGTGGCGGACGCCGCCCCCGGGCGCGGCCTGGTGGCGGTCCACGACGTGTGCGAGATCGCCCGGCTCGGCGAGGGGGTCGACCGCACCAAGGAGCTCCAGCCCGCGGCCATCGAACGGGCGCTCGGCGTGCTCGCGGCGTGCGTGCGGCGGGCGCGCGAGCTCGGGGCCGAGCGCATCGGCGCGGTGGGCACCCAGGCGCTGCGCGAGGTGCGCAACGGCCACGCCTTCCTCGGCCCGGCGCGCGACCTCCTCGGCGTGGACGTGGAGGTCATCGACGGCGAGCGCGAGGCGCGGCTGTCGTGGCGCTCGGCGCTCACGGCCTTCCCCTTCCCCGCCACGCCCGGCGGCCGCCGCACCGTGCTCGACATCGGCGGCGGCTCGACCGAGCTCCTCGTGGGGCCGGCCCCCGGGGCGACGAGCGAGCCCGAGCGCCTCGTGTCCGTGGCCATCGGTTCGGTGCGCCTCACCGAGCGCCTCGTGCGCCACGACCCACCGACCCCGGAGGAGCGCGCGGCCCTGGTGGCGACCATCGACGAGGCCCTCGGCCAGGCCCCCGCGCCCGAGGGCGAGCTCATCGGCATCGCCGGCACCGTGACCACCCTGTGCGCCATCCACCTCGGCCTGCGCGAGCTCGACGGCGCGCGCGTCCACGGCGTGCGGCTCGGCCGGGAGGACGTGGACCGCGTGGTCGAGCGCCTCGGCCGGCTGTCCGTGGCGGAGCGCTGTCAGCTGGCCGGACTCGACCCGCGCCGCGCCGACGTCATCTTTGCCGGCGGTCTCATCCTGTCGCGCGTCCTCGCCCGCGCCGCGACCGCCGCCGTCATCGTCTCGGACCGCGGCATCCGCTGGGGCCTGGCCGAGGAGCTCGCCGCCCGCGTCTGACCCCGATGAGGCCCCCGCGCCGGCTCATCTCCCGGAAGCTGGTAGAATCTCCCCCGTGGAACGTCTCCTCAATCGCCTCGAACGGCGCTACGGGCGCTACGCCCTCGGCAACCTCACCTATTACCTGATCGGGCTCCAGTGCCTCGGCTTCGTCATCTTCACGGCCCGCCCCGATCTCGTCAGCAAGCTCGACCTCGACATCGACGCCATCCGCGCCGGCGAGTTCTGGCGCGTCTTCACCTGGCTGGCGGCACCCATCTCCGGCAACCTCATCTGGTTCGTGTTCGGCCTCTACTGGCTCTACATGATCGGCACCAGCCTCGAATCCGAGTGGGGGGCGTTCAAGTACCAGCTCTACTGGCTGGTCGGCATCCTCGCCACCGCCGGCATGGCCTGCGTGACCCACGGCCCGGCCACCAACACGTACCTCATCATGTCGCTCTTCCTGGCCTTCGCCACCGTGTGGCCGGACTACGTCATCCGGGTGTTCTTCATCCTGCCGGTGCGCGTGAAGTGGCTCGCCCTCCTCGATGGCGCCGGCATCCTCTATCTGGTGCTCATCTCGCCCGGGTGGAACAAGCTCCTTCCCCTGGTGAGCATCGCCAACTACCTCCTCTTCTTCAGCGGGACCCTCATCGGCATGATGCGCCGCGGGGTGCGACAGGCCGGGCGGGCGCGCGAGTTCCATCAGTGGAAGCGCGCGTCCGAAGAGAGCCGCCGCGGCGTGCGGCGCTGCGCGGTCTGCGGCATCACCGACGAGAACCCGAGCGTCGAGTTCCGCGTCTGCTCGTGCGAGCGCTGCGGCGGGGTGCTGCGCGACCTGTGCCTCGAGCACGCCCGCAACCACTGACCCCCCCGGTCTCTTCCACACACCGTCACCACCTCCCGAGACCGTCCTCGCGCGCCACCGGATCGTCCTCGGCCGTGGCGAGTGCCATGAGCCGGCGCCGCCGGGCCGGAGCGATGAGCAGGTGCAGCCCCGCGGCGAGGAGACCCAGCGCCGCACAGCCGCCCCACAGGATCCAGCTCCCCCCACGACCGAGCGCCATGGAGCCGAGCACCGGCGCCAGCGCCGCCGCGATCCCCCAGGTCATCGTGAACGCCCCCTGATACATCCCGCGCAGCTCGCGCGGCGACAGGTCCGCCACCACCGCCGGCGCCACCGGCGAGAGGGCCATCTCCCCCAGGGTCCACACCACGATGGTGAAGGCGTAGAAGAGCGCCGAGTGCCCGAGCCCGGTCAGGCCGAAGCCCACGCCAGTCAGCGCGGCGCCCAGCGCCAGCACCTGCGCGCGCGGGTACCGCTGCACGAGCCGCGTCACGAGCGGCTGCAGGGTCACGATGAGCACGCCATTGATGGCGATGAGCCCCCCGTACTGCGCCTCGGTCCTTCCATGCGCGCGCATGTCCACGGGCAGCGTCACCGCGCTCTGGAAGAACAACACGGCGACGAGGAGCTGCGCGAGCAGGAAGGCCACGAGGATCGGATCGCGATAGGGCGCGTCGAGCGATGCTGGCGGCGCCGGCGGCCGCGACGGCTCCGCTCGCTCCGACGCCGAGGCCGCCGGCCCCGCGCTGTCCGGCCGCGTCTCCGGCACCCGCAGGAACACGAGCAGACCAAAGAGGAGCGTGGTCGCCGCATCCCCTGCGAACAGGAGCGCGAAGTGGGCCTTGGCGAGCAGCCCGCCGATCACCGCCGCGCCGGTGAAGCCGAGGTTGGCCGCCCAGTAGAGGTACCCATAGGCGCGGATCCGGTCCTCGGGCGCCGCCACATCCGCCACGCTCGCCTGCAGCGCCGGACGATAGGCATCGGTCAAGAGCCCGAGCAGGAACGTCGCGACCGCGATGTGCCAGGGCGCGCGCGCCAGCCCGAGTTGCAACATGGCCGCCGCCCCGAAGACCGACGCCAGGAGCAAGGTCGGCCGGCGGCCGAGGCGATCCGCCATCACCCCGCCCATCGCCGAGGCCACGATCGAGCCCAGGCCATAGAGCGACACCACGCCGCCGGCCTGCTCCACCGAGAACCCCCGCTCCTGCGTGAGGTACAGAGCCAAGAAGGTGTAGACGAAGCCGCCCAGGCGGTTGATGAGCGCGCCGGTCCACAGCACCCAGTAGACGAACGGCAGCCCGAGCATGCGGGCGTTCCATACCACAGACGGCAAGCCCGCTCGCGGCTCCTGCGAATAACCCTACGTAGCCCGCATCCGGCTCGGCCGGTGAGCGGGCGGCGTCGGGGCGCGGCCGTGACCCTCCCCACGCGCGGGCCAGAGCAGCGAGAACGCCACCGCCACCCCGATCACCCCCAGGGTCATCAGGAACGACCACCCGGGCGCGATGTGCACCACCTCGCGCAGCGCCAGCTTGGCGCCGATGAGCAGGAGGAGCGCGCCCAGCCCGTAGTGTAGATACCGCAGGCGGCCGAGCAGATCGGCGATGGCGAAGAACAGCGCGCGCAGCCCGAGCAGCGCCAGCATGTTCGACGAGAAGACGATGAACGGATCCTGCGTGATGGCCAGGATCGCGGGGATCGAGTCCATGGCGAACACGATGTCCGTGCCCTCGACGACCAGCACCACCACGAACAGCAGCGTGCACACGCGCCGGCCGTGCTCGCGGGTAAAGAAGCGCCCGCCCTCATAACGCCACACCACGGGCAGGACCCGCTCGATGACGTGCGCCATCCGCTCCTGGGACTGACTGGCGCGGGCCTTGTCCTCGCTCTGCAAGATCACGCGTACGCCCGTCCAGGCCAAGAGCGCCGCAAAGACATACAGCACCCAGTCATACCGGCTCACGAGGTTGACGCCGGCCAGGATGAGGGCCGCGCGCAGGGCGAGCGCGCCGAGCACGCCCCACGAGAGCACCCGGTGCCGCTCCCCCTCCGGCACCCGGAACGTCCCGAAGATGATGAGGAAGATGAAGAGATTGTCGACGCTCAGCGACTTCTCGATGAGATAGCCGGTGAAGAACTCGAGCGCGCGCTGGCCCCCGGCGAACACCCACAGGCCGAGACCGAACGCGATCGACAGGGCGACCCAGAACGCCGACCACCAGAGCGCCGTCCGCGGAGGCATCACGCCCCCGTGGCGCCGCCCCGTGAGGAACAGATCCAGCGCGAGCAGGGTCAGGAGGAGGCCGATAAAACCGCTCCAGAGGTATGGGCTGTTCATCGCTGTCCGCGGCCGGCACACGAAGGCGCCGACGGCAATACCACCGCGCAGCCGACGCACGCGCCAGTCCTTCCCCCGATCCCTCTGCACACCTCGGACCCGGCGCCTGGGCAAGACCGTAAGTATTGATATGCTCTGCCCCCCATGGTGACCGACGCCCCCCCCGGCTCCGAGCCCGAACGCCCTCCATCGCCGCACGCGCGCAGGCGACCGCCGGGCCTGCTGCGCCGCTTCCTCATCCCCGCGGGCGCCGGGCACGATGAGACCGGCCACCACACCTACCCCTGGTACCAGGTCCTGTGGCTCACCGGCGTAGACTACTTCTCGACCCTCGGCTACCAGCCCGGCATCGCCTTCCTGGCCGCGGGCGTGCTCTCGCCCGTGGCCACCCTCATCCTCGTGGTGGTCACGCTGGCCGGCGCCCTGCCGGTCTACGCCCAGGTGGCGCGTCGCTCCTACGCCGGCCAGGGCTCCATCGCCATGCTCGAGCGGCTCCTGCCGGGCTGGCGCGGCAAGGTCTTCGTCCTCACCCTGCTCGGCTTCGCCGCCACCGACTTCATCATCACCATGACCCTGTCGGCCGCCGACGCGGCCAAGCACGCCGTCGAGAACCCCTTCCTCCACGACCTCCTCGGCCCGCACCAGATGGGTGTCACCTGCGCCCTCCTCGTGCTCCTCACCGTCGTCTTCCTGCGCGGCTTCACCGAGGCCATCGGCGTCGCGGTCCTGGTCGGCGTCCCCTACATCGCGCTCAACGTCGTCGTCATCCTGCGCGGCTTCGTCGAGCTCGCCCGCCACCCCCATGCGCTCTCCGACTGGCGCCTGGGGCTCACCGCGCACGGCGACGTGGCCGGCCTCCTCCTCGCCGCCACCCTCATCTTCCCCAAGCTCGCGCTCGGCATGAGCGGCTTCGAGACCGGCGTGTCCGTCATGCCGCTCGTGCGCGGCGACGATGACGGCGCCCAGCCCGCGCTCCCTGGCGGCCGCATCCGCAACACCCGGCGCCTGCTCTTCACCGCCGCCGTCATCATGAGCATCCTGCTCCTCACCTCGAGCCTCGTGACCACCACGCTCATCCCGCCCACCGCCTTCCAGCCTGGCGGCAAGGCCGAGGGCCGCGCGCTCGCCTACCTCGCGCACGAGCTCCTCGGCGAGTTCTTCGGCACCACCTACGACATCAGCACCATCATCATCCTGTGGTTCGCCGGGGCCTCGGCCATGGCCGGCATGCTCAACCTCATCCCCCGCTACCTGCCGCGCTTCGGCATGGCGCCCGAGTGGGCGCGCTACACCCGGCCCCTCGTCCTCATCATCCTCGGCATCGATCTCCTCGTCACCCGCGTCTTCAACGCCGACGTCGAGGCCCAGGGCGGCGCCTACGCCACCGGCGTGCTCGTGCTCATGCTGTCGGCCGCCGTGGCCGTGGCCCTGTCGCTCGGCCGCGAGGCGCGGGCCGCCGGCCACCGGTTCTCGGGCAAGACCCTCTACTTCTGGCTGGTGACCGCCATCCTCGGCTACACGCTCGTCGAGAACGTCCGCGAGCGGCCCGACGGCGTCATCATCGCCTCGGTGTTCATCGTCTCCATCCTCGCCGCGAGCGGCTTCAGCCGCTGGCGCCGCGCCACCGAGCTACGCGTCGAGACCCTCGACTTCATCGACGAAGAGTCCCGCCTCCTCTGGTACTCGATGAAGGGCAAGGCCGTGAACCTCGTGCCCCTGCGCTCGCTCGATCAGGCGCGCCGGCTGCGCAAGGCCGGCGTCCTGCGCCAGCACTACCGCGCCGAGGGCCCCATCGTGTTCCTGCACGTCGAGCTGGCCGACGATCGCAGCGAGTTCGTGGCGCGCCTGCGCACGAGCGTGCGCTGCGAGAACGACGACTTCATCATCGAGGTGCACGGCGCGGTGGCCGTGGCCAACACCATCGCCTGGGTGTCCGAGCAGCTCGACCCCATCGCCCTGTACCTCGAGCTGTCCCTGCGGAACCCCCTCGGCCAGGCCCTCGAGTACCTCCTCTGGGGTGAGGGCGAGACCGGCATCCTCGTCTACCAGATCCTGGTGCGCTACTGGATCTCCACCCCCGAGAACGACGTGCGCCCCCTCATCTTCCTCGTCAGCCCCTGATCGGAGGGCGCGTCGCCGTCAGGGCGGCGCAGAGGTCCTCGCACCGGCGCATGGTATCGACCAGGGCGGCAAAGGACTTGCCCACGCCATAGACGGCGTCGGCGGGGTACCCCGAAGACGCCAGGCGGTGGTTGTATCGATCCTCGAACTTCGGGATCTCGGCCTTGGGCTTGAGCACCTCATCCAGCCGCTCCCGATGCGCTTCCCACTCGTCGAAGCGGTAGATGTACTGCCCGTAGTGCTCGGCGTGAAGGATGCGCTTGGCCTCGACGGTGTTCTGATAGGTCCATGCCTCGATCGAGTAATAGGGCATGAACAGGAACAGGCGCTCGATGCGGTGCAGAGGGCGCGGGCCGAGGGTGCGCTTGCCGCCTGAGGCCTCTAGCAACTTGCGCACGCGACGCATGACGAGGGCCTCGAACTGCACTTGGTTCTCGCACGTCCGGGGATCGCTCCAGGCCTGATCACCGTCGACATGGAAGACCACGAACCCGGGCCGCTGCTCGTTGATGGTCCCGGCGATACGGCGGACGACGTCAACGATACGCTTTCGATCCTCGCGCTGCTGACTCTTCCAGCCATTGCCCCAGATCAAGCGCCTCAGCCCCTCATCGGCGAGCGGCTCGAAGCGGATACGCCTCGGATCGTGCGCCGGATCGACGAGGCGCAGTGCGGTCCGGGTGAGTCCGAGGACGGTATCGAAGCTGTTGTTCGCCTTGTCTTCGCTCAGGATGAGAACAGACAGGGCCGGCTCGGCCGTGCTCACCACAGGCCCCGTGTGCGCAGGATTTCCCCCACGTGCTCGATGTCGGCGTCGTAGGCATCGTAGAAGGCCACGGCCTGCTCATCGCTTATCTGGTACCAGCGCATGCGCGGCCGGCTGTCCTGGGCCGGCTCCAGGCTGCAGAGGACGAAGCGTTCCTTGACCTCTTCGGGCGAATGGAACGGCACATAGTCGAAGAGGAGCGGGTTCTGGCTGGTGAGGAACGCTTGGCGCTCGCCGAGCTGGGCCATACAGAACTCGATCCAGCTGTGGTGTAGGCCGTTGACCAGTTCATCGGCGATCACGACCGGTGGATCGCAGGCGAGATAGTAGATGAATGAGAGCAGCCGCTTCTGGCCATAGCTCAGCCACTCCTGGGGAATGAGTTCGCCGCCGGCGTGGACGAAAGAGAAGCGAGGATTTGAGAAGAGCACCCTGTCGTAATTCGGGTTTGGGCTGCGGCTCATCAAACTTACGGTTAGGCCGATGGAATCAAAGCCCATTTGCTGCGACAGATCTTTCAGGAAGGGTAGGGTCGATTTGTCGATGACGACATACCCTGCATTCTGTCTGATGGCTTGCATAGCCGTCTTGCGCAGACCAGGAGGTTCAAATCCAAGCCGCACTCGTGAATGCCCTGTCGAGACATGCATACTTAGTCGAGTTGATTCATCTCTCGTGATGAATTCGTACATTCCTAATGCCTCATCGAAACGATAGGCATTCTCCCAGAGTCCCGCCGGCCAGCGAATGGCTCCTTCCATCTGCGCCATGAGAATCCTGAGGAAGCGCCGGCTGGTCGCTGTGAAGGTCCCTAGCTCTACCGTTTTGCTCTCAGGCTCATGAGCTTGGCGTATTTCCGCCTGCCCCCCTTTCGCCCTTGCTTCGCATCTCAACGTGCCCCCTGAATCGAAGACCCTGACATCCCCTGTGGCCTCAAAGCTGCGCGGTAGCATATCGGATACCTGGGGCGGTGCCGGTATCTCGTGGTTTTGGATGATCGCCTGGACCTCCCCCTCATCGAACGTCAGGTCGAACTCAATCTTGAACGGCTCATTGGCGAGTTCGGACAGGTCCGAGCGAACGATCATCGAGATGAGGTTGAGGAGCGTCGTCTTCCCGGTGCCGTTCTTGCCGAGCAGGATGTTGATCCCGT